>JAJZJC010000105.1 GCA_021810205.1 Actinomycetes bacterium | reverse complement strand
CGGCGAGTGCACGGCGCGGGCCGCTCGCCGCGGCGCGAGGGCCGCCACCCGAGGGGGGGCCGCTCCAACCGCCCGATCCTGCCCAGCCCCACGCACCGCCTGCGCCCTGTGCGTGCTGCCAGTGCTGGCCAGGGCCGTAGCCGCCGTGACCCTGGTTCCCGTAGCCCCGGGGGTCGTAGCCGCCCGGGGCACCGTGACCCTGGTCCCCGTAGCCTGCCCACTGCCCGGGGCTGGCGTGAGGCTCGTGCCACCACGGCGCACCGTGGCTCGTCCTCCCTTCACCCCTCGATCCGGCCGCGTCGGGAGTGGCGCCTGCCCAGCCCGGCTCTTGGGGGGTGGCGCCTGCACCCGATGCGGTGCCGCGCTCTTCGGGCATCGGCTCGTTGCCAATCCCGTCGCTCATGGTCGTCTCCTCGTCCACGATCTCGCGCCCCCTGCCCTCGGAGGCTATGCCCTCTTGCTCTGCCCTCTTGCTCTCGTCCAGTAGACCGGGACTTCCTAAGAGATCACGAAGGACGGAATAGAACTCGTCTAAATTACCGATGAGCAGGTCCGACGTCACGCTCGACGTCACGCTCGACATCACGACGGATGCGAAACGAACCAGCCTCTGGTCGCGCGCGCCCGTGGACGTCGAGGGCCACGAGCGGGCTCCGGCACAGCAAGACCACGCTCACGACGAGGACGACCAGCAGCGCTGCTTCGCCCAAGAGGTCCGGTGCGCTGTGACGCACGTGCTCGCCGAAGAGCGTGATACCGAGGAGGCTCGCCACCAGCGGCTCCATCATCGTGAGCGCCGGCTGGGATGCCGCGAGGGGCCCGGCCTGGAACGCGTTCGACGCGAGGTAGGTGCCGAGCGCTCCGACGACGACCAGGACGTAGGGCGACCAGCCGCTGAAGACCACGCCCGCCCCTTGCCCCAGGTGCGAGCTCAGCTCCTTCACGACCGCAGCCACGAACCCCCACGTCACGCCGGCGGCGATGCCGAGCATCGCGGCGCGCCGACCCGCCGTGGGCACTCGCCCGCCGCGGCCTCGCACGAGCGACAGTGCCACCGCGACCGAAGCGCTGAGGGCGATCACGCCCCCCGCCCAGCCCCACGACTCGCTGGTGGCGTTGGCCGCCGAGCCCCCAGACGGGTCGGCCACGTACAAGAAGGCGCCAAGGGAGACGGCCATCCCGCCCGCAGCAACCCAGTCGCGCAGGTGGACACGGCCGCGCTCACGCAGCGCGAGGTAGCCGAAGACGAAGAGCATCTCGGACGCGATGACCGGCTGGACGAGCGCCAGCTCGCCGAAGTGCAGCGCGGCGATCTGGAAGCCGAAGCCGCCGATCATGCAGCACACCCCGCCGAACCACTGCGGGCGCCGCAGGAGGTAGGGCACGAGGCCGACGCGGAGCCGCAGCTCGCCGGGTGCGGGTGCCGCCGCCGCGCGCATGAGCACCGACGCGCTTGCCGTGCAGACGCTCGCCGCCAACGCCAGCGGGATCTCGATGCTCATGGGCGCGTGCTCCTCGCCGCGGTCCGCGAGCCAGCGCGTGCCCGCCCCGCCACGCCATTATCCGTCGCACCGCGCCACCTCCCGCGCGCTGTCGACGAGACGAGCCGTCGCGCGCTCGGACGGGCGCGCACCCCCCATGAAGTGGAAAGTGACATGGGGTTGAAATCGCTCTCCAATGGGTAGCACACCTCACGAGAAGCGACGACGTGAGAAGCGACGAGGCGGGCGGAGATCCGCCGACCGGCGGCTGCGCGTGAGGAGAAAGGTGCCGGGTTGCTACGGACGGATCGTGCGAGGAAATCTGTCGACCCGTCCGACGCGACCGGGACGGTCCTCGGGTTCACCGTCGCCGACGTCGGGCGCCTGCTGTACCGCGCGCGCACGCGCCAAGGCCTGTCGCTTCGCGACGTGAGCGAGCGCATCGGCATCCCAGAGGGCCTGCTGCGAGCGGCGGAGACGGGCCAGCTCACCGAACGAGACGGGCTCTCGACGCTCAAGACCGTGCGTCGGTACGCCGACTTCCTCGGGCTTCCCGGCGACCGTTTCGCGCTGGCCATCCTCGAGGACTGGCCGACGCGCGGCGGGCAGCACCGGCTTTTCGGCGCTCCGGTGCCCGAGGGTCCCGCCCGCCTCGAGACAGGGCCGACGGCTGCGTTCCCCGCGTTCTCGCAGGGCAATTCGGCACCAAGCCCCGCGGGAGCTGTCTCGCCCGAGCCCGCCGGGCGCGTCGAAGAGCCAACCGGGCGCGTCGAAGAGACCCCCCGAGCGCCGGCATCCCCCGGCCACACCGCCGCCCTCGATGGCGCGACAACGCCGACGTCGGCGATCTCACGCATCGCGCCGCCACCCGGGGGCTACGACGCCGCCGGCCCGTGGATGGCCGGCCCGTGGATGGCCGGCTCGTGGGTGGCCGGCTCGTGGGTGGCAGACGCGTTCTCCGACACCGGGATGGCGCCAGCGGTCCGGGCGCGCAGCACACAGATCGTGCGACGGCGGCGTCACGTCCCCGCCGCCCTCCAAGCTGCGATCATGGTCGTCTCGCTGGCGGTCATCGCCGGCGCGGCGATCCTCGCCATCGACCGCCTGCACCCGTCCTGGCTCCAGCGGATCGGCCTCACCAAGGCTTCCACCTCCCTCGCCGCCCATGGACCTGCGTCACGACCGACGACCGCCGGCGGTGGCACGGCCGCCGCCTCACCGGCGAAGGGTGCCACTGCCGGCGCCACGGCGTCGCACACGTCGGACCGGACGAGCGCAGCACTTCGCGTGCTCGAGACGTCGTCGACGAGTGCGGTCGTCGACGCCGGCGCCCCGAAGTTCCTCGTGACCGTACGTGCTGTGGGGGGTCCGTGCTGGATCGACGTGACGCCGGCCACATCGTCGTCGCCGACCTACGAGGGCGCGCTCGGCGCGGGGAGCCAGAAGTCCTTCCCGGCGACCACCACGCTCGTGGTGGAGGTGGGCGCCACTTCGGGTCGTCTCTCGGTGACCTCGGCCGCGGGCCAGCTCCCCCCGACCGCGCCCGCGACGGCGCCCTACCGCTTCACGATCCGTCCCGCGCACTGAGCCGCGTGCCGCCATGCTCGCCCGCCTCGACGCGCGAGCATGGCGAGCGCTCCTGGTGCGAGCCTTCACTCGCTCCCGGCGACGGGGGCAACCGCCGCGACAGACTGACCGTCGTCCAGGTTCATGACGCGCACCCCGGTCGCGTCTCGCCCTTGGGACGCGATCTCGCGTACCGAGGTGCGGATCACGACGCCACCACTCGACACGAGCAGGATCTCCTCGTCGAGCCCCACCATGAACGCCGCGACGACCCGCCCGCGTTTCGCGGTGAGCCGGATGCCGCGCACCCCCTGGCCGCCACGTGCCTGGCGATTGAACCGTTCGATCTTGGTCCGCTTGCCGTAACCGGCGTCGGTGACGAGAAGGATGTCGGCGTCATCTCGCGCGACGTCCAAGGACACCACCTCGTCGCCGTCGCGCAACCGGATGCCGCGCACCCCGGCCGCGTCGCGTCCCATCGGGCGGACGTCGTCTTCTGAGAAGCGGATGGTCATCCCGCTGCTCGTCACCACGAACAGGTCGTCCCCGCCGGTGGTCGTCACCACCCGGACGAGCTCGTCGCCGTCCCGCAGGTTGATGGCGATGAAGCCCTCCCGCCGCGACTTGTCGTAGTCGCTGAACGGCGTCTTCTTCACCTGGCCGCGCGCGGTCGCGAACACGAGGTAGTGGTCGGTGGGGAAGTCCCTCGTCTCGATGACCGCCTGGATGGTCTCGCCGGTCTCGAGCGGCAGCAGGTTCACGAGCGCAGTCCCGCGCGCGGTGCGCTCCTTCATCGGGATCTCGTGGCCGCGCAGCCGGTAGACACGGCCGCGGTTGGAGAACAAGAGCAGGTAGGAGAGCGTCGTCGTGTGCACGACGTTGGTGACGAGATCCTCCTCTTTCAGGCGCGCGCCCTGCACCCCGCGCCCACCGCGACCCTGGGTGCGGAAGGCGTCCGCCGACACCGACTTCACGTAGCCCGCGGCGGTCGTGGTCACCACGATCTCCTCGTCGGCGACCAGGTCCTCGACACCCAGCTCGCCCGGGTCGTGGGTGATGAGGGTGCGGCGCTCGTCGGCGAACTTCTCCTTGATCGCGGTCATCTCCGACGCGATCACTCCGCGCAGCCTGGCGGGGTCGGCGAGGATCGACTCGAGCTCTGCGATGGTCTGACGCAGCTGGGCCATCTCCTCTTCGAGCTCGGAGCGCCCGAGCCGGGTGAGCCTGCCGAGCGTCATGTCCAAGATGTGGTTCGCCTGCTCCTCGCTGAAGCCGAACGGATCGGCCATGAGGGCGGCGCGGGCCGCCCCACGGTCGTCGGACGCCCGGATCGCCGCGATGACCGCGTCCAGCATGTCGATCGCGCGGAGCAGGCCCTCCACGATGTGCGCGCGCGCCTGTGCCTTGCGCAGCCGGAACTCGGAGCGTCGACGGACGACTTCGATCTGGTGGGCGACGTAGTGCGTCAGCGCCTGTGCAAGGTTCAAGGTCCGGGGAACGCCGTCGACGAGGGCGAGCATGTTCACGCCGAAGTTCGTCTGCAGCGGCGTGTGCTTGTAGAGCTTGTTCAGGACGACGTTCGCGTTCGCGTCGCGCTTCAAGCGGATGACGAGGCGCGTCTGGCGTCCCGCCGAGGAGTCGAGCACCTCTGCAATGCCGTCGATGTCGCCGGCACGCACCAGGTCGTCGATCTTTTGGTGGATGACGGGGACCGACGTCTGGTAGGGCAGCTCGGTGACGACGATGCGGGTGGCGTCGCGGCCCTCTTCGATCTCGGCGACCGCGCGCATCTTCACCGATCCGCGACCGGTGCGGTAGGCGTCGAGAATGCCCTGCCGCCCGAGGATCTGCGCCCCCGTCGGGAAGTCGGGACCCTTCACGAACTGCATGAGGTCGTCGGGCCCCGCCTCGGGGTGCTCGAGGAGGTGGACCGTGGCGTCGATCACCTCGCGCATGTTGTGCGGCGGGATGTTCGTCGCCATGCCGACCGCGATGCCCTGCGAGCCGTTCACGAGCAGGTTCGGGAAGCGCGCCGGGAGCACGACCGGCTCCTCGGCGCTGTTGGAGTAGTTCGGCGCGAAGTCGACCGTCTCCTCGTCGATGCCTGCCATGAGATCGAGCGCGAGCGACTGGAGCCGGCACTCCGTGTAGCGCATGGCAGCAGGTCCCTCTTCGGGCCCGGGGCCGCCGAAGCTGCCGTGACCGTCGATGAGCGGGTGGCGCATGGAGAAGTCCTGCACCATGCGGACGAGCGCGTCGTAGATCGCGCTGTCACCGTGGGGGTGGTAGGTCCCCATGACCTCGCCCACGACCGCTGCGCACTTCACGTGCGGGCGGTCGGGACGGAGGTTCTGGTCGAACATCGAGTAGAGGATCCGCCGGTGTACCGGCTTCAAGCCGTCGCGCACGTCGGGGAGCGCCCGCGACACGATGACCGACATGGAGTACTCGAGGAACGATCGCTCCATCTCCTCTTGGATCTCGATGGGCTCGATGAACCCGAGGACTGCGTCGTCGCCGTCGGACGGCGCGCCGGTGTCGTTGCCGTTCGTGCCGGCGCCTGTTCCAAGAGAGCGTCTCGCCATGTGGGGGGTGTGCGTCCTCAGATGTCGAGGAAGCGAACGTCCTTCGCGTTGGTCTGGATGAAGTGGCGGCGCAGCTCGACGTCGTCGCCCATGAGCACCGAGCAGACGTCGTCGGCGAGCGCGGCCTGCTCGACGCTGATCTGGAGCAACGACCGCTTGGTCGGATCGATCGTCGTCTCACGCAGCTCGTGGAAGTCCATCTCGCCCAGCCCCTTCAGGCGTTGGAAGTCGTGGCGATGTTCGGGATGCTCCGCCAAGAACGCGTCCTTGGCGGTGTCGTCTTTCAAATAGACCTTCTCCTTGCCGACGAGCGTCGAGTAGAGCGGCGGCTGGGCGACGTAGACGAAGCCACCTTCGACCAGCGCCTTCATCTGGCGGAAGAAGAAGGTGAGCAGGAGCGTGCGGATGTGACTGCCGTCGACATCCGCGTCGGCGAGCACGATCACCTTGTGGTAGCGGATCTTCGCGACGTCGAAGTCCTCCGCCAGCCCGGCGCCGATGGCAGCGATGAGCGCCTGGATCTCGGCGTTCTTCAGCATCTTGTCGACACGGGCGCGCTCGACGTTCAAGATCTTGCCCCGGATGGGCAGGATCGCCTGGGTCCGGGGGTCGCGGGCGTCCTTGGCAGAGCTGCCCGCAGAGTTCCCCTCCACGATGAACAGCTCGCACTCCCGGCGGTCTCGGGACGAGCAGTCGATGAGCTTGCCTGGCAGCCCCGCGCCGTCGAGGCCGGACTTGCGTCGCGTGAGGTCACGGGCGTGCTGCGCCGCGAGGCGTGCGCGCTGCGCCACCAGCGCCTTCTTCACGACCTGGTTGGCCTCCGTGGGGTTCTCCTCGAACCACTCGGTGAGCTTCTCGTTCGTCGCTCGCTCCACCAGCGAGCGGACCGAGACGTTTCCGAGCTTGGCTTTGGTCTGACCCTCGAACTGCGGCTCTTTCAGGCGGACCGAGACGATTGCGGTGATGCCCTCGCGGATGTCCTTGCCGTCGAGGTTCTCGTCCTTCTCCTTCAAGAGGTTTCGCGAGCGCGCATAGCGGTTCACGACGTTCGTGAGGGCCTTTTTGAACCCCTCTTCGTGCATGCCGCCCTCGATCGTGGAGATGCCGTTCGCGAACGAGAAGATCCCTTCGTGAAAGCCGGTGTTCCACTGGAGGGCGACGTCGACCTCCTGGTTGTCCTCGGACTGGTTGTAGCTCGCCACCTTGCGGAAGAGCGACTCCTTCGACGCGTTCAGGTGCCGGACGTAGTCGACGATGCCGCCGTTGTAGCGGAAGTTCTCACGTTTTTGTTGTCCAGGCCGCTCGTCGGTGAAGCGGATGTCGAGGCCGCGGTTCAAAAAGGCCATGACCTGCAAGCGCTCGGTCACCGTCTGGGCGCGGAACTCGGTCTCCTCGAAGATGGCGGGATCCGGCCAGAACGAGACGGTGGTACCCGTCCGCCCGCGCGGCGCGGGCCCGGTGACCTCGAGCGGGCCCTTCCGCTCGCCGCCGTTTATGAACTCGAGGACGTGATGGTTGCCTCCACGATCGATCTCGAGCACCAGCCGGGTGGAAAGGGCGTTCACGACCGAGACGCCGACGCCGTGCAGGCCGCCTGACACCTTGTAACCTTCGCCGCCGAACTTGGCCCCGGCGTGCAACGTGGTGAGCACGATCTCGGCCGCAGAGCGGTCGGGGTACTGGGGGTGCGGCTCGACGGGGATCCCCGCGCCGTCGTCCTGCACCCGGCAGCCGCCGTCGGCGAGAAGGGTCACGTCGATGCGCGAGGCGCGTCCCGCCATCGCCTCGTCGACCGCGTTGTCCACCACTTCGGTGATGAGGTGGTGGAGACCGGTCGGGCCGGTGGAGCCGATGTACATGCCCGGTCGCTTGCGGACCGGCTCGAGGCCCTCGAGGACGGTGATGTCTCCGGCGTTGTACGACGCGCCGTCACCGGCCACGGTGTACCTCCTCCTCTCGCCCCACGGGCGCGCTCCTTCGACCTGCTCGATCCGACAGCCGCGCGCAGCCGCCGTCGGGCGGGCGCACGGCCTAGGTGTGGACGACTCAGTCTACCCGGCAGCGGGGCCGGAGCATCGCTTTGTCCATGTCTCCAAGGGTTGCCCGTCGCCAACATCGAACGGTCGCCCTGTGCCCGTGTGACGCGCGGCGCCGAGGCGGCGACGCCGAGCGCGCCCCACTGCGAGCGTCACCTCGGGGGGTGCAGGATCACCTGGGGGTGCAGGATCACGACGGGGGGCGCACCACCACGTCGAGGCGCTCGAGCTCCTCGCCACTGTGCTCGGCCAGGCGCTCGAGGATCCCGGGGGCAAGCGCGCGCACCTGGGTCGCCCATGGTGGGCGGTCGACCGCCACGACGAGCACGCCGGCCTCGAGCCGCAGGGGGCGGGCGTGGCGGGCGAGCGACGCTCCGACGAGCTCTTCCCAGCGCGAGAACACCGTGCCCCACACGGCGGCCGATGGCGCGCCGACAGAGTCCGTGCGCCCCGGGCCGTCACCATCGGGCGGGCCGGAGGGCGAGCGAGGCGGCATGAGGCCGGCCAACACCTCGTCGAGCGCGTCGGCGATGGCCTGGGGACCTCGATCGATCCCGGGGCGACCGCGCCGCCCCCGGGCGCGCCGAGGAGGGGGCGTCGGCACGTTCACGGCCGCTCCCCGAGCGTCCGCACGTCGAGGCGCGCGGCGACCTCCACGCCATCGGGCAGCTCGGCCGCGGTCGTGAGCAGCGCCTGTCCCGGTGGCAGGTAGCGCACGAGGGCGAGGCTCCGCACCGGGTCGAGCTCGGAGAAGACGTCGTCGAGCAGCAGCAGTGGCGGCGCGCCCACCCGGTCGGTGACCAGTCGGTGGACACCCAGGCGCAGCGCCAGGGCGACCGTTCGCTGCTCTCCTTGTGACGCGGCGACGCGCGCGTCTCGCGCGCCGAGCGAGAACGAGAGGTCGTCGCGCTGAGGTCCGACCGTCGACGTTGCCCGACGCACGTCGTCGCGTCGGCTGGCGGCGAGCGCGTCGGCGAGCGTCCCGTCCCACGAGCGCCGGTAGGTCAGGGTCACGCTGTCTCGACCCCGTGCTTCCCCGACGTCGGTGCCCAGCGCTCCTGTCAGCTCCGAGCGGGTCCCCTCTGGAGCCTCACGGACCCCTC
>JAJZJC010000104.1 GCA_021810205.1 Actinomycetes bacterium | reverse complement strand
CCCAGGAAGCCATGCGAGGCCGCGTTCGCCAAGAGCTTTTCACGTGGTTCATGTGGTTCATGTGGTGGAACTTCGTCGCCCGCTCGAGGGCCCGCTCGAGGGCGAGGACACGGGCCGAGGGCACGGGCCGAGGGCTCGGGCCGAGGGCGAAGCCAGCCGCCTCGCCTGGGCCGCCGACTGAGGATGTGTCGACGGTGGTTCTCCGCCAAGAGAGGGCCGGCGGTGCTCAGGCCCCTCCCGCGCCGGCCGCACTGGCCGCGGCTGGCGGCGCGTCGAGGCGCTTGGGCAGCGCCCCCGACCAGGAGGCAGCGAGATCGGCCACAGCCACGTCGACGAGCGTCTCGCTTTCATCCGTCGCGCGAGCCATGCCATCGATGACGAGGCGGTCACCGCCGGTCTCCCCGAGCACCGACGCGGGCACGCCCGCTGCAGCGGCGCGGGCGAGCATCGCCTCGGGCTGTGCGGTGACCACCAGCGCACGCGAGGGAAGCTCGCTGAAGAGCTCGGCGTGGCCATCGACGGCCGTCACGCGGGCGCCGACGCCACCGGCGACCGCCATCTCGGCGAGCGCGACCCCGAGCCCGCCGCCCGAGACGTCGTGGACCGCCGCAAGGAGACCGTCGCCCCCCGAGACCGTCTCGGCGACGAGCGACGCGACGAGATCGACCACGCGGGCGTGCGCCGTGAAGTCGAGGGGGGCCAGCGTGCCGTGGCGACGCCCGCGGCCCTCGACCGCCCAGCGGCTGCCGCCGAGCGGGTGGGGGGCGCCGGCGAGGGCGGCGCGGGCGCCCAGCAGCACGATCGCCATGCCGTCACCCTCGGGCAAACGCATCCCCGGAGGCTGCCGGCGCAGGCGCTCGACCAGACCGAGCACGCCGAGGACCGGCGTCGGATCGATGTCGCGCCCGGCGCTCTCGTTGTAAAGACTCACGTTCCCGCCGATGACGGGCAGGTCGAAGGCCCGGCACGCTTCGGCCAGGCCGTCGACGGTTTCCGAGAGCTGCCACATGACCTCGGGGTGCTCGGGGTTACCGAAGTTCAGGCAGTTGACGACGGCGACCGCGCGGGCTCCCACGCAGGCAAGGTTCAGGCAGGACTCCGCGAGCACGAGCCCGACGCCGCGCCGTGGGTCGATCGCGCACCACCGCGGTGCCGAGTCGGTCGTGACCGCGACGCCACGTTCGCTCGGGGGCAAACCCGGCCCGGCGAGACGCAGGAGCGCGGCGTCGGCGCCAGGGCCCACGACGGTGTTCAAGAACAACTGGTGGTCGTACTGGTGGTAGACCCAGCTCGGATCGACGAGCAACGAGGAGAGCTCCGCCGCGCAGTCGCCGCGGGCCTCTGTCTCGGTCGGGTCGTCCGCACGGCGTTCGTCGAGATCGTGGGGCGCCGCGCGGGGCCGGTCGTAGAGCGGGGCCCCGTCGGCGAGCGATGCCGCAGGGACGTCGGCGAGAATCTCGTCGTCGCCGACAACGCGCAGCCGTCCCACCGCTCCCGGGTCGGTCACCTCGCCGACGACCGTCGCGCGCACCTCCCAGCGGCCGCACATCGCCTCCACGTCGTCCAGATCGGCGGGACGCACGATGGCGAGCATCCGCTCCTGGCTCTCCGAGGTCATCACTTCGAAAGGCGCCATACCCGGCTCGCGACGGGGGATGGCCGTGACATCGACGTCCATGCCGACACCGCCGCGCGCCGCGGTCTCGCTCGTCGCGCATGCGAGCCCTGCGCCACCGAGGTCCTGGATGCCGACGACGAGTCCGGCGTCGAGGAGCGCGAGGCACGCTTCGATCAGGCGCTTCTCCTCGTAGGGGTCGCCGACCTGGACACTCGGGCGCTTGGCGTCGTCGCGCTCGTCGCTGAACCCAGCCGATGCAAGCACGCTCACGCCGCCGATCCCGTCACGCCCGGTCGCTGATCCGAGCAGCACCGCCAGGTTCCCGGTCCCCGACGCGGCACCGAGCACCAGTCGTTCGATCGGGAGCGCGCCGAGGCACAAGACGTTCACGAGCGGGTTCCCCGCGTAGCACGGGTCGAACGTGAGCTCGCCGCCGACGGTCGGCACGCCGACGGAGTTGCCATAGGCAGAGATGCCGCCCACCACGCCCTCGAGGAGCCACTGCTGGCGCGCGTCGTCGGGTGGGCCGAAGAAGAGCGAGTCCATCACGGCGAGCGGACGCGCGCCCATCGTGAAGATGTCACGCAGTATGCCCCCCACGCCGGTCGCCGCGCCCTGGTGTGGCTCGATCGCCGAGGGGTGGTTGTGGCTCTCGATGCGTATGGCGATCGCGATGCCGTCGCCTGCGTCGATCACGCCCGCGTTCTCTCCGGGACCGACGAGCACCCGGTCGCCAGTCGTCGGCAGCCGCCGCAGGTGGAGGCGCGACGACTTGTACGAGCAGTGCTCGCTCCACATCACCGCGTAGAGCGCGAGCTCGAGGTGGTTGGGCTCGCGACCGAGAATCTCGACGATGCGGGCGAGCTCGTCGTCGGTGAGCCCCAGCGCCCGATGGAGATCGGTCATCGAGTCAGCCGGTCACGAGATGGCAGCGGCGGGGCCAGTGACATCGGCCACCCCCAGCGCACCATCCCCGACGGCCGCGACCAGGGAGCGCAACAAGACGAGCCCATCGGTCGACCCCAGGAGCGGATCGCTCGCGCGCTCGGGGTGTGGCATGAGACCCACCACGTTCCCCTGCTCGTTCGAGACGCCCGCGATGTCGTCGAGGGAGCCATTGGGGTTCTCGACGTAGCGGAGCACCACTTGGCCCCGATCCGTCAACGCCCCAAGCGTCTCGTCGTCGCAGACGTAGGCGCCCATGAAGTGGTTGACCGGCATCGTGAGCTCGGTGCCGACAGGCACCTGCGCGCACAGCGCAGCGCGTGAGGACGTCACCTTCACAGCCACCGGCTTGCAGACGAACCGCAGCCCACGGTTCTTCATCAGTGCCCCCGGCAAGAGGCCGGCTTCGGTGAGGACCTGGAACCCGTTGCAGATGCCGATCACGGTGCCGCCCTCTGCGGCAAAGCGCGACACCGCGCCCATGACCGGAGAGAAGCGCGCGATCGCCCCTGCACGCAAGTAGTCACCGTGCGCGAAGCCGCCGGGCAGGACCACCGCGTCCACGTCGCCCACGTGCGCGTCGGCGTGCCAGCGCAGCTCGGCACTGCCGCCGGCCCGCTCGATCGCGAGCGCGGTGTCGTGCTCACAGTTCGTCCCGGGGAAGACGACGACGCCGATGCGGGCGGTCACCGGGCTCGGTCCTGCTGCCCGACCGACTGCCCGACCGACTGAGACGCCAGCTCGCGGCCCTGCGGCGAGACGGCAGGCACTGCGGCCGCCATGTCGACGTTCACCGTCGCGTCCTCGATGACGGGGTTCGCGAGCAATCGGTGCGCGAGCTCGTCGGCCCGGGACTTCGCGGCTGCCTCGTCGGGCGCGTCGACCACGAAACAGAACGCGCGGCCTGCGCGCAGCTCGCCGACGTCGTCGAAGCCGAGGGCCGGCAGCGCCCGTTCGATGGTGGCGCTCTCGGGGTCCGCGATCCCAGGCCGCAGCCATACTTCCACGCGCGCCGAGTATCTCTTCACTTCTCCGAACCGTACCAGTCGTCCAACGAGCGCCCGGTCACCCGCTCGTACGCCGCGACGTAGCGCTCGGAGGTGACGCGCACGATCTCGGGGGGCAGCGTCGGCGCCGGTGGGCGCTTGTCCCAGCCGCTCGACACCGCCCAGTCCCGCAGTGGCTGCTTGTCGAACGCGGGAGGGGTCGTGCCCGGCACGACCTGGTCGGCCGGCCAGATGCGCGAGGAGTCCGGCGTGACGACCTCGTCACAGAGGGACAGCACGCCGTCGACATAGCCGAGCTCGAACTTCGTGTCGGCAAGGACGAACCCGGCTGCGGCCATTCTCGCCGCCGCGCGCTCGTAGAGCGCGAGCGAGATGTCGCGTGCCTCCGCCACCGCCTTCTCGCCCACGATCGCCGCAGCATCGTCGAAGCCGATGTTCACATCGTGCCCCTCCTCGGCCTTGGTCGAGGGCGTGAACATCGGTTCGGGGAGCCGGTCGGCGAGGCGGAGGCCGGTGGGCATCGCAGTCCCGTGGACCGTACCTCTGGCCGCGTACTCCTGGTAGGCCTGGCCGGCGAGATACCCGCGGACGATGCACTCGATCGAGAGCATCTCGGCGCGCCGCACGAGGAGCGCGCGCCCGTCGATGCCGTCCCAGCCGCGCCCAGAGAGGCCACCTGCCCGCGGTACGCGCGCGCGAATCTCGTCGGGGTCCGCGGACAGCACCGTCCCGGGCGCGAGATCGCCAACCTCCTCGCACCAGAACGCGGTCATGGCGGTGAGGACGCGACCCTTCTGGGGGATGGGCTCGTCGAAGACGACGTCGTAGGCGCTGATCCGGTCGGAAGCGACCATGAGGAGCAGGCCGTCGCCGGCGTCGAAGAGCTCGCGCACCTTGCCGACGTGGGCGAGCGGAAGGATCATCGCGCCTCCTGGTCGGCGGGACGGGGGTCGGCGGGACGGGGGTCGGCGGGACGGGGGTCGGCGGGACGGGGGTCGGCGGGACTCGGGCCGAGCGCAGCCAGGGCGTCGAGGAAGCGGCGGCGGTGCCGAAGCACCCGGTCGAGGTCGAAGGCGGCGTCGAGCGTGCCGACGTCGAGCTGCACCTCTCGGTCTTCTTCGAGCACCGCACGCAACGTCCTCCCCTCCGTCCACGCCAACCGGGCGTCGCGCTGGACGATGCGGTACGCGTCGTCACGGGCAAGGCCCGAGTCGACGAGCGCGAGGAGCACAGACTGGGAGAACACGAGGTCGCGCTGGTTTGCGAGCGCACGCTCAGGATGTACGACGAGCCCGGTGACGAGCCCGGTTGCCTTGCGCAGGACGTAGCACGCGAGCATCGACGCGTCAGGGAGCGCCACGCGCTCGACGGAGCTGTGCGAGATGTCACGCTCGTGCCACAAGGCGACGTCCTCCAGGCCGGCGACCGCGTAGCCACGTAAGAGGCGGGCCATGCCGCAGAGCCGCTCGGAGAGGATGGGGTTGCGCTTGTGAGGCATCGCAGAGCTGCCCTTCTGCCCCGCGCTGAAGGGCTCTTCGACCTCGCCCACTTCGCTGCGAGCGAGGTGCCGGACCTCGGTTGCAATGAGCTCGACCGTGGCCCCGACCGACGCGCACGCGTACAGGTACTCCGCGTGGCGGTCGCGGGCGATCACCTGGGTCGCAGGCGCCGGCTCGAGGCCGAGCGCCCGACAGACATACCCCTCGACGGCCGGATCGACGTTCGAGTAGGTACCGACCGCCCCCGAGAGCTTGCCGACCGCGACGGCCCGGCGCGCGCGCTGAAGGCGCTGGCGGTCCCGGTCCACCTGGAGCGCCCAGAGCGCGAACTTGGCTCCGAAGGTGGTGGGCTCGGCTTGCATGCCGTGGGTTCGGCCGACGACGGGCACATCGATGAGCTCCTCGGCACGCGCCCGGAGAGCGGCGACGAGGTCGCCGGCCGCGTCGATGAGGATGCTCGCCGCGTCGGCAAGGATCACGCACTGGGCGGTGTCCACGACGTCCGACGAGGTCAAGCCATGGTGGATCCATCCGGCCTCGCGCCCCCCGATGCGCGCTTGGACCACGTCGACGAACGCGGCGACATCGTGGTCGGTGACACGCTCGCGCTCGGCGACCGCCTCGACGAACGCCGCGTCGACCTTGGGCGCCCGTGCACGCACTGCCGCGGCGTCGGCGGCGGGGAGCGCGCCGATCGAGGCGTGCGCATCCACGGCAAGGAGCTCGACCTCGAGCCAGCGGGCGAAGCGGGCCTCGTCGGAGAAGAGCGCGGCCATCTCGGGCGGGGAGTAGCGCCCGATCACGGGCGCACCCCCGCCGTCACGGCGTGCTCGGCGATGTCCCGGCGGAAGCGCATCCCGGGCCAGTCGATCGTCGCCACCGCCTCGTACGCCCGGCGCCGCGCATCGGTGAGGTCGGCGGCGACTGCGGTCACCCCGAGCACCCGGCCGCCCGCGGTGAGGAACGGGCCGTCGGGAGATGCGCGCCGAGTGCCGGCGTGGCAGACGGCGACACCCTCCATCGGGGTCGAGAGCTGCCCTGACGCGTCGAGGCCCGAGATGACGTCGCCAGACACCGGCGCTGTCGGGTAGCCAGGTGCGGCGAGGACCACGCAGACCGCGGCCTCCCCGGTGGTCGCGGGCGTGGTGCGGCCGCCCAGGTAGGCACCGAGGTCGCCGTCTGCCACGGCAGCGAGGAGCGCGGGAAGGTCCTCGTCGACGAGCGGGAGCACGACCTGGGTCTCGGGATCGCCGAAACGCACGTTGAATTCGAGGACCTTGGGACCGTCTTCGGTCAGCATGAGGCCGGCATAAAGGATGCCCCGGTAGTCGATGCCGCGGCGGACGAGCTCGTCGACAACGGGGTGGACCGTGCGGGCGACGAGCGCATCCACCCCGGGCTCGTCGGATCCCTCAGTGAGCCCGGGCAGGGGCGCGTAGGCCCCCATGCCACCGGTATTGGGGCCCGTGTCGCCGTCGCCGATCCGCTTGGCGTCCTGCGCAGGCACGAGCGGGACCGCCCGGCGCCCGTCGCAGAGCACGAGCAGGGAGCACTCGGGACCAACGAGCCCCTCTTCGATGACGACAGTGCGCCCAGCCTCGCCGAAGGCGCCATCGAGCTTGGCGACGACGTCGGCCTCGGCCTCCTCGATCGTCGTCGCGACCAGGACGCCCTTGCCCGCGGCAAGCCCGTCGGTCTTCACGACCCAGGGTCCCCGGAGCGAGCGGAGGAACCGGCGGGCACCGTCGACGTCGCTGAAGACGCCATGGCGCGCAGTCGGCACGCCCGCCGACTCGAGCACTTCCTTCATGAATGCCTTGGACCCCTCGAGGCGAGCCCCCTGCGCGCCCGGCCCGACGACGCGGTGCCCTCGTGCGCGCAGGTCGTCGGCGAGCCCGTCGACGAGCGGCTGCTCGGGCCCGATGACGTAGAGGTCGGCCTCGACGTCTGCGGGGGATAGAGCCGTGGTGGTGATCCGCCCGAGGTGCTCGGACACCGACGCCCTGGCCGTGGCCGTGGTGGCGTCCACGGCGGGATCGGTGCCAGTGCCGGTGCCGGGGCTCGTGCCGATGTCCGTGCCGTGAACGCCGGCAGTGGTGAGGACCCTGCGGATACCCGGATTGCCGGGGGTGACGACGACGTCGGCGTGGCGGGCAAGCGCAAGGGCGAGCGCGTGCTCCCGCCCCCCCGAACCAACGACACAGACCTTCACGCCGCTGCGAACGACACGAACTGCTCCCTGCCCGGCCCGACGCCGACCAGGCGAACCGGCACGCCGATCTGCTCGGACAGGAACTCGATGTAGTTCCTGGCGGTCGCAGGGAGATCGCGGGCCTCGGTCACGCCGGTGAGGTCGGTTCGCCATCCGGGGAGCTCCTCGAACACCGGCGTCACCTGGTGCAGGACCGACTGGTGGTAGGGCGGGAGCTCGTAGCGCTTGCCCCCCGCCTCGTAGGCCACGCAGATCTTCAACGATTCGAACGTGTCGAGGACGTCCAGCTTGGTGAGCGCGACCTCGGTCAGTGAATTCAGCCGTACTGCCTGTCGGGCCATGACGGCGTCGAACCATCCGCAGCGGCGGCGGCGCCCGGTGACGGTGCCGAACTCATGGCCGCGTTCGACGAGAAGCTCTCCCAGGTCGTCGGTGAGCTCGGTCGGAAACGGCCCAGCGCCGACCCTGGTGACGTAGGCCTTGGCAATGCCGATCACGCGATCGATGTCGCGAGGCCCGAGGCCGCTGCCGGTGCACGCCCCGCCCGCGACGGGGTTCGACGACGTGACGAAGGGATAGGTGCCGTGGTCGAGGTCCAAGAAGGTCGCTTGCGCACCTTCGAGGAGCACGTGCTTGCCCGCCTCCAGCGCGTCGTGGACGACGCCGACCGTGTCGCCCACCATCGGGACGATGCGCGGCGCGTACTCCTCGAGGTAACGATCCGCGATCTCGCTCCCCTTCATCGGGAGGCGGTTGTAGACCTTGGCGAGGAGCGCGTTCTTCTCCTTCAGCGCGACATCGAGCTTCTCTCGAAAGATCTTCGGGTCAAGGAGGTCCTGCACGCGGATCCCCACCCGTGCCGACTTGTCGGCGTACGCCGGCCCGATTCCGCGCTTGGTCGTACCGAGGGCGTTCTTTCCCAGGTACCGCTCGGTGACACGGTCGAGCTCGAGGTGGTACGGCATGATCAGGTGCGCGTTCCCACTGACCACGAGCCGAGAGGTGTCGATGCCCCGGCGGGCGAGGCCGTCGACCTCATCGAGGAGCGCCTGGGGCTCGACCACCACACCGTTGCCGATGACCGCCGTGATGTGCGGGTACAAGATGCCGCTCGGACAGAGCTGGAGGGCGAAGCGCTCGCCGTCGACCACGATGGTATGGCCCGCGTTGTGGCCGCCCTGGTAGCGGACGACCACGTCCATCTCACCCGCCAAGAGGTCGGTGAGCTTGCCTTTGCCCTCGTCGCCCCATTGGGTTCCGACGACCACGGTTGCCGGCACGATGCGCCCCTTGACTCGGCTTACGCCGCATTGTAGCGAGGCCCACGAGCCCCAGAACCCGGATCCGGGCGCGACATGGGCGCCGAGGGTCGGCGGACCCAGGTCCGAGGAACGGCCCCCGCGCCGCCCCGCCCGCGCCGACAGGACCCGCGCCGCCAGGGCCTGGGGTGCGCCCCGGGCCCTGGGGATGTGGCCCGCCCGGGCCCCGGGGATGTG
>JAJZJC010000024.1 GCA_021810205.1 Actinomycetes bacterium | reverse complement strand
CCGGCCATGCCGGGCGGCGGGATGGAGGACTTCTAGTCCGGGAATAGGCACTGGCTTCTGGTCTGCACTGGGCTTCTGGTCTGGGCACTGGGGTGCGAGCCGTCGGCCCGCCGGCGGGTGCTCCGGTACCGTCCCGTCCCGATGCACCGGCCCAAGGCCCGTGCGCCGACCTGGTAGCGAGAGCAGAAGAGCGATGCGAGCGAGGGCACCCTTCGGGGTGCCCTCGCCGCGCGTGGCAGGCGAGGGTGGGCTCTCGGGGTGTGGCCGGCGAGGGTGGGCTCTCGGGCTGTGGTGGGCCCGGGTGGGCTCTCGGGGTGTGGCCGCTCAGTGCCTTTCTGGCGTGGTGCCCGGGGGCCGGCACCAGGCGCTCCGAGACGTTCCCTAAGCTGCTCGTGTGCAGTCACATGTGCCTGAGATGGAAGCGCTCGAGCCATCCACGGGCTTGGGGGTGCTTCACCTCTTCTGCCGGGCACCCAGTGGCGCCGATATCGACGCCGTGGTGGAGGCCGAGGCTGTCGCGACCAAGTCAGGTGACCAGGTGGTGAGCGCGGCGATGCTCGGCCACAAGGCCGATCTCGGCTTCATGGTGCTCGGCCCCGACCTCTGGCGATTGCGGCGCTTCCAGTCCGCCGTGCAGGCCGCGGGGCTCGAGGTCACCACCTCCTACGTCTCGTTGACCGAGGTATCCGAGTACGCAGCCGGCGTGCCCGAGGAGATGAAGCAAGCTCGGCTGTACCCAGTGCTGCCACCCGAAGGCAAGCGAGCGTTCTGCTTCTACCCCATGTCCAAGCGCCGTGGTCCAGAGGCCAACTGGTACTCGCTTTCCTTCGACGACCGCAAGGAGCTCATGCTGGGCCACGGCCGGGTCGGACGGCACTTCCACGGCCGCGTCCTCCAGGTCGTGACGGGCTCGACGGGGCTCGACGATTTCGAGTGGGGCGTGACGCTCTTCGCCGTGCGCCCTGACGACCTGAAGGAGTGCGTCTACCAGATGCGCTTCGACGAGGCATCCGCCCGCTATGCCGAGTTCGGCCCCTTCTACACCGGCATCGTCGCCGACCTGCCGGACGTCCTGGCCCGCACCCTCTCGGCTCGTTGATCGCTCACGTGTCTGCGCCCCCTGACGGCCGTCCCCCTGACGGCCGTCCCCCTGACAGCCGTCCCCCTGACAGCCGTCCCCCTGACGGCCGGACGGGCCTCGAGCGCCTCGAGGCGGTCCTGCGCGAGCTCGAGGACGTGATCGTGGCCTTCAGCGGCGGGGCCGACTCCGCTTTCCTCGCCGCCGTCGCGCACCGCACGCTCGGAAGCTCGCACGTCATGTGCGTGACCGCGGTGTCCGACTCGCTCTCGGAAGACGACCGGGCGCACTGCCGCGCGCTCGCAGCGCAATGGGGCCTGCGGTGGACGACCGTCGACACCGGTGAGATGGCGGATCCCGAGTACGTGCGCAACGACGGGAACCGTTGCGCACGGTGCAAGGACGCGCTCATGGCTCGCCTCGTCCCGCTTGCCGCTGAGCATCGTGCGACGGTCGTGCTCGGCGTGAACGTGGACGATCTCGGCGACCACCGCCCTGGTCAGGCCGCAGCAGCGGCGGCCGGCGCCCGCTTCCCGCTCGTCGACGCCGGGCTCACGAAGGCGGACGTGCGGGCGTGGTCGAAGGAGCTCGGTCTTCGTACGTGGGACCGACCCGCAGGTGCGTGCCTTGCTTCTCGCTTGCCCTACGGCACGCCCGTGACGGCGCCGAGATTGCGCGCCGTGGCCGATGCTGAGGCCGCCATTCGAGGCTTGGGGTTCCGCCAGTTCCGCGTCCGGCACCACGAGGCCGTGGCGCGAGTCGAGATCGCCGACGCTGAGATCGAGGAGGCAGTCCATCGCCGCCACGAAGTGGTCGCGGCCGTGAAGGCGGCGGGCTACACCTTCGTCGCGCTCGATCTCGAAGGGTTCAGGTCGGGCAGCATGAACCGGCTGCTCGTGTCGGCCGCGCCCGAGGACCGTGCACCACCAGCACCAGCACCAGCACCAGCGCCGCACGCCTGAGTGCCAGCGCAAGCGACGCCAGTGAGCTCAGTGACGCCAGTGAGCTCAGTGACGCCCGTGAGCTCAATGATGCCAGTGAGCTCAATGATGCCAGCGACGCCAGTGAGCCCAGTGCGACGCGCTCGCGTACCAGTATCCGCAGCTGGCGCGTGCGTCACGAGCGTGGGCCGGTTGCCGCGTTCAGCGACCTCCCTTGGTCGATCGCGCCGAGCGTCGAGCGCCGAGCGCCGAGCGCCGAGCCTGTCGCGTGGCGAGAGGTGTGACGCACCGCTCGGTGGTAGCCGCAGGGCGATCGCGTGCTGAACAGTCGCCAAGTATGCGGCTACAGGGGGAGAGCGACGTCAGGAGGTTTCGGGGCCCGCGCGGGTTCGAGCTGCTCGCTGTCGGCGCGGCGCGGGTGGACATGATGGGCCGAGGAGGCCGGCTTTGCGATCCCGCTCGGTCTTGGCCAGGTGATCGGCGTAGCAGCGCGCTTCGATGTTGTCGTAGGACGTGGGTCCGCGATGCGCCACGGGATCGACGTGGTCGTACTCGAGGCCATATCGGCGCCCGCAGTCGACACACTGCCTGCCGGTGAAGGCGGGGACTGGACCGAGGTCCAGTGCGGTTTTCAGCTCGGCGGGGAGGTGCCGACCGAAGTGCTTGACCCGGCGGATCTCGACGCCGTCATGGAGCACGGCTTTGACGAAGGCATCCTCGCTGAGATCTCGCGCCACCTCGACAGGCACAGGTCCCCCGTCGACGATGTGGCACGACTCGCCATCGTGGGCGTGGCCACGACGATATGCGGAGAGGTCGCAGACGATCACGAGCTCGGAGCGCGGGCCCCGCGTGTCGGTGCCGCTGTCGGCAAGGGAGGCCAGCGCGTCCGCGGCGTAGGCCTCGAACCTCTCGGGGACGGCGCCATCTCGGGTCGCTGCTCTACGGGCCCGCTGCGCCGTGAGGTCGATGCGATTGACGAACGGCACGCCCACATGGGGTGGTAGCGCGCCGTCGAAACAGACCATGCCGAAGCCGTCGCGCCAGTGGCGGAAGCGACGGGCGGCGAGCTGGGCGCGGTGGAGCTCGTCGGGTGCCATGCGCTCGAAGCGCCGGGTGCGTACCTTCTCCCGCAACTTGGACAGGTCGGAAGACCGTGCTGCCGCGAGGAGGTCGTCCTCCTGGCCCGGGGACTCGATTTCGGCCCTCACGATCTCGTGGGCCTGGCCGATCGACACCTCACCTGCCAACAGGGCATGCTTGGTCTGCGCGCACGTGTCCAGTCCGGCCGCCGTCGCCAACTCCTGGCGGGCTCGTGACGTCGTCGTACCGCCTTGGCGGGCGAGCCATGACGCCGGGTCGTTGAAGCCTCGGTCTCTGTGCGCGCCACGCTCGACAGCCCGGGAGACCGCTAGGAGGCGGGCGGCAGCGCAGGCCTTCTCCGTGCGCGCGAGGTCCTCGGCGAGCGTCGCGCAGTCCGCAGGACTCACAGTTGTCGGATCGAAATCGTGGAGCGCTTCGCGCAACGCGTAGGCTGCCACGCGCACCGAATTCGACATGAGCACGCCTTCCCCCAACTCTCGGAGCCCCATCTCGAGCTCTCGACGAGCGTTGGGCCTAGAATAGCGAACATATGTTCGGTTGTCAAGGGGTGTTCGAGCAGGCGTCAGGGTGCAGCGGTGGTCGAGTTGACCAGGCGCTCACGCCAGTAGGTGGGCAGATACAGCAGATGAAGCCACGCGGAGCTCAGCGGCGGTCCGAGCGTGGCACCTGCCATCCAGCCGACGACACCCGACGTCGCTCGTAGAAGACGCAGCCTTCGGGGCACGCGAAGGGAAGCGGTTCGTTCGCGCCGAGCTTGCAGCGTTCCACCTTCTCGCCGGACCGGGTGGACTGCATGACGTAGTGACGGCAATCGGTGTGAACAGCCATGGCCTCTATTGTTGCCGCCGGCGCGGCATGCGCGGTGTCAGCGAGCGTTCGGAGCGCGAACGCTCCGAGTCCCACAGGACGCTTAGAGGTAGCCGGGTCGCGCAGGCGATCGCCGCGGTAGCGTCGAACCGTGGACCAGGTGGTGCCGACTCGGACGCTGCTTCGCTGGGCCGAGAGCCTGTCGGCGACCGCTCGCACCGGGCTCGGCTTCAGCCAGAGCCTGTACGAGCGCGAGCGCTTCGAGGAGATCCTTCGAGTGGCTGCGGACATCCGCGTGGCAGCGGCACCGGACGGCGACGCCGCCGAGGATGCCGATGGCCTGGTCGTCGAGTGGCTCTCGCAAGTGGGAGAGGGAGTCCCCGGCTACGTGACGCCGAAGGTCGCCGTGGGCGCCGCCGTCGGCAACGACGACGGCGAGCTGCTCTTGATCCAGCGCGCGGACTCGGGGGTCTGGCTCTACCCGACGGGCTGGTGCGACGTCGGGTACTCCGCGGCAGAGGTGGCGGTGAAGGAAGTCCACGAGGAGACCGGCATCGAGGCTGAGCCGGTGCGCCTCATCGCGGTCCTCGACGGGCTGCGGCTCGGTTTCACCCGCGTCCCGCTGTACTCTCTCGTCTTCTACTGCAGGGCGCTCGGTGGCACCCTTGCACCGCACCCCCTCGAGTGCCGTGACGTGGGGTGGTTCACTCCCGAGACGTTGCCTGCGCCGCTCGTCGGCTACGAGCGTTGGGGAGAGCACGTCTTTGCGGCGGTGCGTGGCGAGCATCGCGACGTTCTCTACGACCGGGTCCGCGAGCCGTTGTGGCGTGGAGACCTCGACACGGCACGGGAGCCGCGATGAGCGGGTCCGAGAACGGATGCGAAGGGGAGATCGAGATCGAGCAGGTGGTCGCGGTCGACACCGAGGTCGTCGACGCGATCGTCCGCCTGGTGCCCCAGCTCTCGAGAAGCGCACCCGCGCCGACGGCGTACGAGCTCGAGAAGATCGCCAGTTCGGACGCGACCACGCTGTTCGTCGCGCGGCGGCGCACACGGCGGATCGTCGGCTCGCTCTGCCTTGCGGTCTTCAGGATCCCCACCGGGGTCCGCGCGTGGATCGAGGACGTCGTGGTCGACGAGTCCGCTCGAGGAGCGGGGGTCGGTGCCGCGCTCGTGCAGGCTGCGATCCGCCTTGCAGAGGCGCAAGGTGCCCGCACCGTCGACCTCACCTCTCGACCCGACCGAGAAGCGGCGAACCGTCTCTACGTCCGTCTCGGCTTCAACGCGCGTACGACGAACGTCTACCGCTACTCGATGGAGTAGCGCGGATTCGCACTGCTCGCTCGCTCGCACGCATCGGCGACCCTCACGCCATCGAGTCGAGGATCTCCTTCACCACGTCGAGCGTCGTCTCGGGGTGCAGCATCGCCAGGCGGGCGACGGGCTTGCCTTCCCATGTGGTCGGCACGACCAGCGCCACCTGGTCGGCGAGGAGCTGTGCGGACCACGCGTCGTACCGGGCGCGGCTCCAGCCGTTTCGCCGGAACAGGACGATCGAGAGCTCGGGCGCGCGCACGAGCGTCGTGTGCGGCGTCTCGTCGATGAGCTCGGCAGCGGCACGGGCGGTGGCGAGCACCGCGTCGACGGCGTCTCGGTACGGCTCGGTCCCGTGCACGGCGAGGGAGAACCACAACGGCAGCCCGCGTGATCGCCGCGACAGCCCGAACGCGTAGTCGGTGGGGTTCCAGGGGTCCTCGCCGCCGCCCTTCCCGCCGGCGGGTGGCATGCCGGGGACCCTAGGGGCGGTGTGCAGCGCTGCGAGGTACGCGGCGTCCTGGGTGTGGGCCGCCTTGGCGAGGGAGGGGTCCCGGTACAGCAGCGCGGCGCAGTCGTATGGGGCGAACAGCCACTTGTGCGGGTCGATGGCGATCGAGTCCGCGGCGCCGATGCCGGCGAAGCGGCGCCGCGCCCGCTCCGAGAACAGGGCCCCGCCCCCGTAGGCCGCGTCGACATGGCACCACAACCCCCGCTCGTGCGCCACGGCGGTCACCGTCGCCAGGTCGTCGACGATCCCCGCGTTGGTGGTACCGGCGGTCGCCACGACCGCCACCACGCTCGAAGGGTCGTCGTCGGCGTCGAGGGCGGCGGCGAGCGCACCGCCAGTGAGGTGATGGTCGGCGGTGGGCACGACGAGAGGCTCCGCGCCGAGGATGTGGATCGCCTTGGTGACCGAGGAGTGGGCCTCGCCGCTCAGCGCGATGCGGGTCCGGCCGGGAGAGGCGTGGCCGTGCACCCATGCGGTGTCGCGCGCCACGAGCAGGGCCGAGAGGTTGGCGGCGGAGCTGCCGGACACGAAAGTTCCGCCCGCCTCGGCCGGGAGTCCAGCGAGCTCGGCGATGACGCCCAGGGCCTGGTTCTCTGCCGCGACCGCGCCGGCGGAGAGCAGCCAGGAGGTCCCGTTCAGCGACGAGCAGGAGACGACCATGTCGAACAGCAATGCCGCCTTGGTGGGCGCGGCGGGGATGAACGACAAGAAGCGGGGGCTGTCGTGGGAGATGACCGCGGTCGCCAGCCGCTCGGTGAACAGGTCGAGCACCTTCTGCGGGTCGTTCCCCGACGGACCGAGCAGACCCTCGAGCAGCTCGCTGAAGGAGGTGTCGTAGCCGCCGTAGTCGAGCGGCACGGGGTCGAGGGAGAGGCGTTCCCGGCAGTAGGCGAGGACCAGGTCCGCCAAGCGCTCGTCGAAGACGAACATCGGGTTCCGCATGCGGGCCAGCTTCGCGCCGTGCGCGGGGTCTGCGCAGACGGGCCGTAGCCTGTGAGGATGCGCTTCGCGATCGTAGGAGGGGGTCCGGCCGGCACCCAGGCGGCGACGCACGCGGCCCGGCTGGGCGTCGAGGTCGCGCTGATCGAACGTGACGTCGTCGGTGGTGCCGCCGATCTCTGGGACTGCATCCCCTCCAAGGCGATGATCGCCACGGGTGGCGCGATGTCGTTCCTGGTGCGTGCCGAGCACATGGGACTCGAGCCGGTGACGCCCATGCTCGACCTCGACCGGCTACGTGGCCGCATCGGCTCGATCACCGGGCGGCTGGGCGCGTCCACCACGGCCATTTTGAGGAGCCAGGACGTCGACCTCATCCGGGGCGAGGGAAGGCTCGTGGGCCCGCACCAGGTGCTGGCAACGACCGCCGAGGGCACCCGGGAGCTCGAGGTCGACGCGATCCTGCTCGCGACCGGGAGCCGGCCTCGCATCCCCGACTGGGCGCCCGTCGACGGGGACCGGGTGCTCGCCACCCGTGACGCCTATCCCCCGAAGGAGCTACCCGAGCATCTGGTCGTGATCGGCTCGGGGGTGACCGGCGTGGAATTCGTCCACATGTTCTCGTCGCTCGGCTGCGGGGTGACGCTCATCGTGAGCCGCCAGCAGGTACTGCCGAGCAAGGACCCCGAAGTGGCGGCGGTGCTCGAGGAGGACTTCATTCGCCGCGGGGTGAAGCTCATGAAGGGGGCCCGCGCGATCGGTATCGACCGCACCGACGACGGCGTCTCGGTGCGCTGCGACGACGGCAGGGTGGCCAGGGGCACGCACGCGCTGCTCGCGATCGGCTCCATCCCCAACTCCGCGAGCCTCGGTCTCGAGACGGCAGGCGTCGAGGTCGACGACCGTGGCTATATCCCCATAAACCACCATTGCCAGACGAACATTCCCCACATCTACGCGGCGGGCGACCTCTCGGGGAAGCTGCCGCTGTCGTCGGTCGCCTCGATGCAGGGGCGCAAGATCGCCGAGCATGTCGTGATCGGTCACACGGTCTCGCACCGCCACTTGAACTACGACAAGGCGGCGTCGGCGATCTTCACCGAGCCCGAGATCGCCGACGTGGGGCTCGCAGAGGCCGACGCGTTCGCCGAGGGCCGAAAGGTGCGCGTCACCAAGGTGCCCTTTGCCTCCACCGCCAAGGCCCTGATCGACAACGACCCCCGCGGCTTCGTCAAGATCGTCTCGGACCCCGCGACCGGCGTGGTGCTCGGCGGGTCCATCGTAGGCCAGCATGCCGCCGAGCTCATCTCGGTCATCGCGCTCGCGGTGACTGCGGGGCTGCGCGTCCAAGACATCGTCGAGAGCATGCTCGTCCACCCGACGCTGTCCCAGGCCCTGGCCGAAGCCGCCGACTGAAGCCGCCGACTGAAGCCGCCGACCGAAGCCGCCGACAAGCGTCGGCGCAACGACGCGCAGGTCAGCCTCCAAGCGTCGTGCCTTCTACGAACGTCGTGCCCACGCTTCGCCAGTAGCCGCCGATCATCTCGCGTGGCGCGATGCGTGTGAGCTCTTCGACGGGTGAGGCGAAGAGCTCCAGCTCCGCGTCGCCGCGGAAGGCGGGACCGAGCTCGACGTCGGTGCCGCGCACGGTGACGAGCTCGTCGAGCGAGTCGGTGCCGTCGGACTCGATGCGCGGCAGCCACCGGTGGTGCAGCATCGGCAGCGAGTTCACGAACCCCGCGTCGGTGCTCGGTCCGGTGATCGTGAAGCGGGCGGTCGCGAGCCGGCGGTCGTAGGCGGCGAGCGTCGCGCCGAACCGGCCACCCGGTTCGAGCCGGGGGCCGGCCTTGCCGACGGTCACGGGCCGGGTGAGGTGCACGGACCCCAGCTTCTTCGGGTATCCCTGGAAGTGTCCCCGCACCATCGCGAAGTCCTTGTCCACCCAGATGTAGACGCAACGCGACCAGAGCTTTCCCTCGTAGCGGCAGCGCACGACGAAGAACGCCTCTTTGTACTGCAGGCGGATGGGGTCGAGCACCTCGTCGAAGGAGTCCGAGCACGACTGCCAGTCCGCCACCACGAAGGCGACCGCACCTGGGTCCTCGTCGTCACGCGGAGGCTCGAGTGGCTCGGGAAGGAGCTCTGCGACCGCATCGGGGTCGGCGCGGTACTCGATCGTGAGCAGGTCGCCCGAGTAGTGCCAGGGCGGCACGGGCAAGAGCGACGAGCTCCCGGTCGCAGAGCGGGGGAACAGGAAGCCGTTGAGGCGGGCCACGAGCGTACCGTATCGTGCCGTCCGTGGAGATCCGCCGGATCCTGCTCGACGGCGTCGCAGTCGAGGTCCGTTGCCTTGGCGACCGCCTGGAGGCCGCCGACGGGCGCTCGGTGCCCGCAGCCTCGGCCCTCCATCTCCCTCCGTGCACACCCACGAAGATCGTGTGCGTGCACTTGAACTACCAGAGCCGTGTCCAAGAGTTCATGACCACGCTGCCGCCTGCGCCCACGTACTTCCACAAGCCCGTCTCCGCGCTGAACGCGCACCGCGGGCACGTCGTGCGCCCTGCGGGCTGCAAGTGGCTGAACTACGAGGGCGAGATCGCGATCGTGATCGGCAGGACCTGCCGGAACGTCGATCCCGCAGACGTGGACGCGTGCATCGCCGGGTTCAGCGTCGCGAACGACTTCGGGCTGCACGACTTCCGCGACACGGACGCCGGTTCGATGCTGCGCGTGAAGGGGTCCGACACGTTGTGCCCGCTCGGCCCGGGGCTCGTGAGCGATTGGGACTTCGCGCACAAGACGATCGAGACGACCGTGAACGGCAAAGTTGTCCAAGCGGGCAACACCGATGAGATGGTGTGGGACATGCACTATCTCGTCGCCGACATCGCGCGCACCATCACCCTGGTGCCCGGCGACGTCATCTTGTCGGGAACGCCCGCGGGCTCGCGGCCCGTGGTGCCCGGCGACGAGGTGTCGGTGACCGTCGAGGGTCTCGGCACGCTCACCAACACCATCACCGAGGGGCCCGTTGCCGTGCGCGCGGACATCGGCGCACAGCCGACCTCGTCCGAGGAGGTGGTGTCCACGGCGCTCGGCGGCGACTGGGAGCTACGGGGGATCCGGTCCCCTCGGCGCGCAGTGATCACCTAGCATCGGCATGTGACGACGCGGCTCGTCAGTGAGAACCCCGACGACCTCGTCCAGGCAGAGCGTGACGTGCGCGCGCGCATCGGCGACCAGCAATTCGACTTCGAGGCGATGGCGGCGATCTCGAACATCTATCGCGCGGCGAACGTGGTGCGGAACCACATGGAGCAGAAGATCCTCGCCGACTACGACCTGTCGTGGGGGGCGTTCACGGTGATGTTCGTGCTGTGGATATGGGGCGAGCAGCAGGCGCGTGATCTGGCTGCTGAGGCGGGGGTGACCAAGGGCACCCTCACCGGCATCTTGAAGACCCTCGAGTCGCGCCGTTTCGTCCAGCGCCGGCCGCACGGAGGTGACGGCCGACGCGTGGTGGTGCGACTCGAGGCTGCAGGACGCAGCGCCATCGAGGACCTCTTCCCCCGCTTCAACGAGCAGGAGGCGTTCGCGAGCTCCGGGCTCAGCGCCGAACAGCGGCGAGCGCTGGCGTCGTACTTGCGCGTGCTCATCCGCACGGTCGGCGCGGCCGCCGTCGGCGCGGCCTCGCGTTGATCCTCGGCGAAACCGGGCATTAGTTTGGCAACGAACCAATTGCCGGGGGTGCGCATGGCACGAATCGCTGGGGTCGACGTCTCCCTCGACCACTACATCGGCGGCGAGCGCGTTCCCTCCTCCGATCGCTTCGACGACGTGAGCCCCATCGACGAGCGTGTGCTTGGCGAGATCGCGCGCGGCGGCATGCCCGAGGCCCGTCAGGCAGTGGACGCGGCCGAGGGCGCCTTCGAGAAGTGGGCCAGCACGTCCCCCGAAGAGCGCGCCGCAGCGTTGCACCGGATCGCTGACGGCATCGAGGTGCGCCTCGAGACGCTCGCGGCCGTCGAGACCGAAGACAACGGTGCGCTGCTTCGCTCGCATCTGCACGGGGTCATGCCGCGCGTCGCGCACAACTTTCGGTTCTTCGCGGACTGGTTGTGCCAGCTCCGTCACGAGGACTTCGAGACCCGCGGCCACCGGAACCACGTGAGCTGGGACCCCGCGGGCGTCGCGGTGCTCATCACGCCCTGGAACGCACCGCTCATGCTCGAGACCTGGAAGGTGGCTCCGGCGCTCGCGGCGGGCGACACCGTGGTCCTCAAGCCCGCGGAGTGGTCACCGCTCACCGCGTCGTTGCTCGCGGACGTGAGCGCGGAGGCGGGGCTCGCGCCCGGGGTGCTCAACGTCGTCCAGGGGATCGGCGAGGAGGTGGGCGACGCGCTGGTCTCGGACCCGCGCGTGGCGAGGATCAGCTTCACCGGTTCGGCGCCCACGGCTCGGCTGATCGCGGCCCGCGCGGCAGCGAACCTCGTGCCGACGAGCTTCGAGCTCGGTGGCAAGTCCCCGTTGCTCGTGTTCCGCGACGCCGACATGCAGCTCGCCGTCGACCTCGCCGTCGAGCAGTACGACAACGCGGGACAGGTCTGCCTGGCCGGCACGCGCCTCCTCGTCGACGCTGCGGTGCTCGACGAGCTCACCGAGCGGCTCGTGGCACGGGCCGGGTCGTTGCGCCAGGGGGACCCTCGCGACCCGTCGACGGATATCGGGCCCCAGATCACGAGGGCGCATGTCGAGCGCGTCGACGGGTTCGTGCGCAGGGCGGTCGACGACGGCGCCGAAGTGCTCCTCGGCGGGGGACCGAACACCGACCTCGGCGGCCTCTACTACCGCCCGACCCTGCTCACTGGCGCACGCCAGGGCGCGGAGATCCTCACCGAGGAAGTCTTCGGGCCGGTGCTGACCCTGCAGTCCTTCGAGTCGGAGGAGGAAGCGGTCTCGCTTGCCAACGGCACGAAGTACGGCCTGGCGGCGACGGTCGTCACCGGCGACGAGGAGCGCGCGGCCCGGGTGGCATCGCATCTCGTCGCGGGCACCGTGTGGGTGAACTGCTTCTTCGTGCGGGACCTGCGCGCCCCCTTCGGCGGCTCGCGCCAGTCGGGTATCGGGCGCGAGGGCGGCAACTGGAGCTTCGACTTCTACTGTGACGTGAAGAGCTCGGTGTTCGCACCGGGCGGGTACCGTTCGTGAGGGCCGTGGCGGACCCTGGACGCGACGAGTGGGCCGGACCTGGTCCACGCGAGGGGGGAGCGACCTGATGGATGCCACGTTCGAGCGGATCCGGGTGCTGTGGCCCGACCATCTCGGGCTCGCGCGCGGCAAGTACGTGCC
The DNA here is from genome assembly GCA_021810205.1 of Actinomycetes bacterium. GTDB lineage: Bacteria > Actinomycetota > Acidimicrobiia > Acidimicrobiales > RAAP-2 > JAJYVT01. The sequence goes on along the minus strand of JAJZJC010000024.1, from coordinate 29,312 downwards.
CGCCCACCAGGTGGCCAGAGGTCTCCGCCACTGCACCGGCGTCTGGGCGCTCGGCTACAGCCGCGAGATGGTGCCGGGCGCGCCGGGCTCCCACTTCTTCGAGGGCCTTCCGGACATGTGCGCTCGGGTCGACGAGACGGCCATCCGCCCTGGGTGGGAAGAAGGCACCGGCGTGGTGGTGGCCGACCTGGAGGAGCACGGCCTGCCGTGCGCGGTGGCGCCGCGCGCCGCGTTGCGCCGGGCGATCTCGGCGTGGGAGACGCTGGGCCTTTCTCCGCGGGTCGGCATCGAGCTCGAGGCGTACCTGCTCGAGCCCGACGGCGCGGGGGGCTGGCGACCGCTGGACACCCCTGGCGCCTTCGTCTACGGCACCGGGACGGCGGTGGACCCGTGGGGCGTCATCGACGACATCTGGGATGCCGCGGGCCGCAGCGGCCTGCCGATCGAATCGGTGAACAGCGAGTACGACACCCCGCAGTTCGAATTCACTCTCGAGCACCGCGACGCGATGAGCGCCGCGGACGAGGCCTTCTTGTTCAAGGTGCTCGCACGGGAGGTCGCGCAACGCCAGGGGCTCTTGCTCACCTTCATGGGCAAGCCGTTCTCCGACCGCGGCGGGAGCGGCCTCCACGTGAACTTCTCCCTGGCGTCGGCCAACGGCGCGAACGTGTTCGACGATCCCGAGAGCGAGGACGGGCTCTCGACTGCCGCCAAACAGTGCATCGCCGGGCTGCTCGAGCACCACGAGGGGCTCTGCGCGCTGCTCGCGCCGACGGTCAACGCCTACAAGCGGCTCGTGCCCGGGCTGCTATCGGGCTGTTTCGCGAACTGGGGCTACGACCACCGCTGCGCGACCGTGCGCGTGCCGCCCGAGCGTGGCGCGGCCGCACGGCTCGAACACCGCATGGCGGATGGCGCGGCCGTCGTCCATACTGCCGTCGCGTCGGTGCTGCAGGCCGCGCTGCTCGGCGTGCACGACGGGCTCGCGTGCCCCGCGCCCGAGCGTGGGGACGCGCTGGAGTGCTCCGACAGCGGGCGCTGCGTCCCCTCGGACCTCGCGAGCGCGCTGGACGCCCTGGAGAGCGACAAGTCGCTGTGCGAGGCCATCGGCTCGGACCTGGTCGCGCTGCACCTGGCGATCAAGCGGGCCGAATGGGACCGGTACCGACGTGCGACGACCGACTGGGAGCTGCGCGAGTACCTGCCGTTCTTGTGAGGTGCGGCCGGCGTGAGGCACGGGGAGAGATGCGGTAGTGGGAGAGATGCGGTAGTGGGAGAGATCGTCGGCGCGGCACTGGTTGCCCATGTGCCCACCATCGTGATGCCGGAGGCCGATCGTCGAGAGCTGAACGGTGGCGCGGACACCTCCCTCGTCGCTGGCCTGCATCGCGTCCGTCGTGAGCTCCTGGACCCACTCGGCGCCGACACGATCGTCGTCGTGGACACGCACTGGTTCACGACGTTCGAGCACTGTATCGCCGCACACGAACGGCGCACGGGCCGCTACACGTCCGACGAGCTGCCCCGCGGCATGGCGGGCGTGCCCTACGACATCCCAGGCGATCCCGAGCTCGCGCGCGCGGTGGCCAAGGTCGGCGAGGAGACCGAAGACACCTGGGTGCACGCGACCGACGACCCGTACATCGCGCTGCACTACCCGACGGTGAACCTCCTCGGCTTCCTCCAGCGTGACGAGCGGTGGGTATCCGTGGGGGTCTGCCAGACCGCGGAAGTCGACGACTTCTTGCGGTTCGGCGACGTGCTCGCGCAGGCCGTCTCCCAGGTCGATCGCCGGGTGGTCGTACTCGCGTCGGGTGGTATGAGCCACCGCTTCTGGCCGTTGCGCGAGCTGCGCGAGCACGAGGGCTCCGACCCGGCGAACATCATCAGCGACGAGGCCCGGGCAGCCGACCGCCACGTGCTCTCGATGCTGCTCGAAGGCGATCACGCAGGGGTCGTCGACTTCATGGACGAGTACCGCGCGGTGTCGCCGGAGGGCCGCTTCGGCCACTATCTCGTGATGGCGGGCGCCCTCGGCGGTCGCCGCTGCCGAGCGCGCGGTGTGCAGTGCTCGAATTACGAGTCCGCCGTGGGCACCGGACAGGTGCACGTCGTCTTCGAGCGACCACCCGGAGGCTGGACCTCGTAGCGGCGTCCGCGTCCGACGGTGCGCCGGATCAGCTCACGACCCGACGTCGCCGATCTCGCCGTCGTGGTGTCGGGCGACATGTGCGAGGTAGGAGCGGACGAGGGTTGCCGTGCGCCGCCGTGCGGCGGGCTCCTCTCGCGCGGTGCGCTCGAGGAGCTCGTCGGGGTCCTTGCCCTTCATGCGCGCGGTGATGCGCCCGCCGTTCTCCATCCAGCGCTCGAGTTGCGCCGAGTCGAGCTCGGGATGGAACTGCACGCCGAGGTCGCGCCCGACCGTGAAGGCCTGGACACCCACCTCGTTGCGCGCGAGCAGTCGTGCGGCAGGCGGCAGGACGCACCGGTCGCCGTGGAACTGGAACCACGGGCCGGGCTCGATACCGATGTCCCCGGCGCCCGTGACCGGTTCCACGTCGACCCAGCCGAGCTCGTAGACCGGCGACTTCTCGACTGCGCCTGTGCGAGCTGCTGCGAGCAGCTGGGCGCCGAAACAGACGCCGAGGACCGGCGCGGGCGCGTGGTGCAGCCACTCGATCTCCGCCTCGATCCACGGCGTCATGCGGTACACCGACGTCTGGGCACCCAAGAACACCACGTGGTCAGCGTCACCGGGGCCCGGAAGGTCCCCTTCTTTGGGATAGAGGAGCGTCTCCACGGTCGCGCCGAGTGCTGCGAACGCCTCGCCGACGAGCCCGGGAGCGTCCTCCTCGTGATGTCGGACCACGAGGACGCGCACGCCCGGAGCGTACCAACGCCACGCGCGCCCGGATCCTGGATCGTCGCGCCAGGAGGTCGATCGTCGTGAAAGGCCCGTGCTCGAGAGAGGGGCACCGGTACGATCGAGCACGATGGATGCGACCCAGGCGCAACAACCCGGCGCTCGGCGTCCGCTCATCGGTATGAGCGCACGGCGCTGGTCGGCACGCACGTTGGGCGAGAACGTCGGCCCGGCGATGCGCGACGCCGAGGTGGACATCCATTTCGCCGACTACCCTCGAGCCATTGCCGCGGCCGGCGGACTTCCGGTCGGGCTGTGCCCCGACGCGGAGGTGGACGGCGTCCTCGATCGCATCGACGGGCTCGTCCTTACCGGCGGCGCCGACATCGATCCCGAGCTCTATGGGGAGGCGATCGAGCCGGGATGCGGCGCGATCGAACGCGAGCGGGACCTGTGGGAGCTGGCCTTGCTCCGGGGCGCGATCGAGCGCTCGATGCCGGTGTTCGGGATCTGCCGGGGGCTGCAGCTCGCGAACGTCGCGTACGGCGGCACGCTCGTCCAACACCTCGCACCGGACGCGGGGGACGGGCACGCGCGTTTCGACCGCCCGCGTGCCGAGGTCGCCCACGCCGTGAAGCTCGAGCCTGGCTCGCTCGCCCACTCCGTCTACGGCACAACGCTGGAGGTGAACAGCCTGCATCACCAAGTGGTCGATCGTCTCGGCACCGGGCTCGCCGTCTCGGGCCGCTCCCCCGACGGCATCGTCGAGGCGGTCGAGGGTCTCGACGCTGCGGTGCTCGCCGTCCAGTGGCACCCAGAGGCATCGCTCGATCGGCAGCCGGATCCCGGATTGCGCTGGCTGGTACGCGCCGCTGCCAGCCGCGTGCCACTGATCTAGCTGCGGCCCAGCCGGCATCGGCAGTCGGCATCGGCAGCCGGCTCCGGCAGCCGGCATCGGGCGCTGCATCGTTGCGGTCGCGATGCTTCGTTGCGAAACTACTGCCACATGGACGCGGCATTCGATCCGACGGATCTCGACATATGGGCCACGCGCGTGCCGTATGCCGAGTTCGCCTGCCTCCGCAGGAACGCACCGATCGCCTGGTTCGACGAGCAACCTCCCAATCATGGCTTCTGGTCGGTTCACCGCTATGTCGACATCATCGAGATCTCGCGAGACACGGCTCGCTTCTCGTCTGCCACAGGCGTGTCGTTCGAAGAGCCCACGGAAGCGGACATGGCCGCCCGTCGCACGATCATCGACATGGACCCGCCGTCGCACACCAAGCTGCGCAAGGTCCTCGCGCCGAGCTTCACCCCGCGGGCAGTCGCGGTGTACGAGCATTTCGTCCGCAAGCTGACCAAGCTCTCGCTGGACGCGTCCCTCCACTTGGGTGAGTTCGACTTCGTGCGCCACGTCGCCCGGGAAGTGCCCATCCGCGTGCTCGCTCGCATCATGGGCCTGCCCGACGACCAGCTCGAGGAGTTCGTCGACCTCGGCGACAAGCTGATCGCGAACACCGACCCCGAGATCACCGACGTGGTGTGGGGACGGGACGACACCGATGCCTATCGGATGTACCCGTTCCGAAGCCCGTACGGCAAGCAGCTGTGGGACATGGGCAGGGCGCTCGTCGCCGAGCGGCTCCACCACCCCGCTGGTGACCTGCTCTCCACGGTGATCTGCGCGGAGATCGACGGAGAACGTCTGAGCGAGGTCGATCTCGACAACTTCTTCTCGATCCTCGTCATCGCTGGCAACGAGACGACGCGTATCGCGATCGCGCAGGGAATCCTCGCGTTCTGTGAGCACCCGGGACAGTGGGAACGCCTGCGTGCCGATCCGAACCTTTTGAACTCGGCGACCGAGGAGGTGATCCGCTGGTCGTGCCCGACGCACTTCATGCGGCGCACGGTCGCCGAGGACCTCGAGTACAAGGGCGTCTCGATGGCCAAGGGCGACAAGCTGGTGCTCTGGTACGTCTCGGGCAACCGCGACGAGCGCATCTTCGAATCGCCGGACACCTTCGACATCGGACGTTCACCGAACCCCCACTTGAGCTTCGGGCGTGGCGGTCCTCACATGTGCCTCGGGGCGCATCTCGCCCGACTCGAGATCCGAGTCGTGCTCGACGAGCTCTGCAAGCGCGTGGCGCGCTTGGAGCTCGCGGGTGATCCCGCGCGCACGAGGACGAACTTCACCAACGGGTTGAAGCGCCTGCCGGTGCGCGTGGTCACCGAGACGGCGGGCTGAGCCGACGCTGACGAACTATCCGGGCTATCCGGGGCTGAACGTCCCACCAGGGGCGCTGTCCGCGCCGGCGCTGTCCGCGTCGGCGAGGTCCGCGCCGGCGCTGTCCGCGTTGGCGCTGTCCGCGTCGGCGAGGTCCGAGGCCTGGCCGGCGCGCCACGCCGCTTCGGCGCGAGAGGCGATCTCGTGGGTCGGAAGCCCGGTCGCCGCTGCCGCCCTCGCGACGTCGTCATGCTCGGGCTTCGCGCGCTCTGGGCCGATCTTCATGCGGATCGTGGCGCCTGTGACGACCACCTCGTGCATCCGCCGTGCATCGGCCCAACGACGGCCCGACGTCTCTCGCACCCCGAACGTCCCCGTCGTGCGGCGAAGAACGGCCCGGAGCGTCTCGGCCCGTGCCGGGTCGCAGAGCACATGGAGCACGTGCCCGGGCCGACCCTTCTTCATCACGGCCGCGGTGACCCATGCGTCGAGGGCACCGGCAGCCAACAGCGAGTGCAGGGCATCGGCGAGCTGCTCTCCGGTGGCATCGTCGAGGTTGGTCTCGAGCACCGCCACCGGCTGTCCGGGGCCCACGCGGGCCGGCGCCGCGGTGCCGACGACGACCTGGGTGCAGTTGGCGAGACCGTCGAGGTCGGCGGCCCCCGCGCCGTAGCCCGAGGCGGCGAGGGTCATCGACGGCATCGGGCCGTACGTGGTGCACAGGGCGTGCAGGATCGCGGCGCCCGTGGGGGTGGTGAGCTCGACGGCCACGGGGCGACCGTAGGCCGGAGCGCCTTCGAGCAGTCGGAGCACCGCTGGCGGCGGGTTCGGAAGCACCCCGTGGGCACTCGCGACCGTGCCGGTCCCGAACGCGACGGGCGACGCCGTCACCTCGTCGATGTCGAGCACTTCGAGCGCCGCTGCCGTGCCGACGACGTCGACGATGGCGTCGTGGCCACCTACCTCATGGAGGTGGACCTCGCTCGGGGCGCGGCCGTGGAGCCTGCCCTCCGCGTCGGCGAGAGCCGCGAACACGGCGAGCGCCCGGTGCTCCACTCGGGTCGGCAGGGACGCGGCACGGACCATGGCGATGACGTCGGCGGCGCTGCGTGCCGTCACGTCGTCGTGCACTTCCACGATCGCGCGGGTGCAGGCGATGCCCGCACGATGCACGGTCTCGCGGTCGAGCGCCCAGCCGTCGACGTCGAGCCGGCGAAGGAGCGCCACGACCTCTTCGAGGTCGGCGCCGGCGTCGAGGAGGCTCCCGAGCGCCATGTCGCCGGCGATCCCCGAGAAGCAGTGGAACCATGCCACACGCGTGCGTCCGCCGGTCACCGCAGCATCCTCACCACCGCGCATGCGGCGCCGAAGCCGTTGTCGATGCCCACGACGGTGATCCCCGCCGCGCAGGAGGCGAGCATGGCAAGCAGCGCGGTCACGCCCTCGAGCGACGCGCCGTAGCCCACGCTCGTGGGCACCGCGACGACCGGTGCAGGCGTGATGCCGCCGACCAGGCTCGCGAGCGCTCCCTCCATGCCTGCCACCACCACCACGGCATCGGCTTCGGCGAGCTCGTCGGCCGACGCGAGCAAGCGGTGGACGCCAGCGACTCCGCAGTCCGCGAGGAAGGCGGGTGCGAACCCGAAGGCCTCGAGGATGGCGCGGCACTCGGCCGCGACGGGGAGGTCGGCCGTGCCGGCGGTGAGGACGAGCACGCGGCCGGATCGTGGCGCCGCGTGCCGCCAGGTCAGCGTCGAAAGGGCGCCGGTCGGCGTCACGGTCGCCGCGGGGTACCCGGCCGCCGCCGCCGCGTCGCACGCGGCCGCGGCCTGCGCCTCGTCGGCCCGGGTGAGCATCACCGGGCCCTGCGAGGCCCCCAAGAGCTCCACAACGATCTCCGCGCAGTGCGCAGGGGCCTTGCCCGGCCCGTACACGGCCTCGGGGAGGCCCTGGCGCAGGGCGCGATGGTGGTCCACTCTGGCAAAGCCGAGGTCGGCGAACGGCAAGCGCCGGAGGCGGCGCACGGCGTCGTCGGGGGCGCACGCCCCCGACGAGACGTCAGTGAGCAGCTGGCGGAGAAGAAGCTCGTCCATGCGGGTCACTATCCTGCCCGGACGTGACTCCTCCCGCGTCCACTGTGGCATTCCTCGGCCCGAACGGGACGTTCACCGAAGAGGCACTCCTCAGCCAGGAGGATTACGCGGCCGCGTCGCTCGTGGCGTGCCCGACCATCGGCGACGTGCTCGACGCGGTGCGCCGCGGGACGGCGGACCTCGGCTTCGTCCCCATCGAGAACGCCATCGACGGCGTGGTGCGCGACACGCTCGACGCGCTGATCTTCGACGTCGACCTGCTCATCCATCGTGAGGTGGTCCTCGACGTCCGCCTGCACCTCATGGCACCTCATGGCACCTCGCTCGCGAGCATCCGGCGGATCGTCTCGTACCCCGTCGCGCTGGCGCAGTGCCGGCGCTTCGTCGCCGCGACGCTGCCCGGGGTCGAGGCGATCGCCGCCAACTCGACGGCCGATGCGGCGCGCATGCTCGGAGAGCATCCCGATCCGCACACCGCCGCGATCGCCCCGCGCCTCGCCGCGGACCTCTACGGCCTTGCACTGCTCGCAGAGGACGTCGAGGACTTCACCGGCAACCAGACGCGGTTCCTCGCGCTGGCCGGGGCCGGGATCCCGGCCCCGACGGGGCACGACCGCACCAGCATCGTCTGCTTCCAGCACGCTGACCGCCCCGGGAGCCTCCACGGGATCCTCGGTCAGTTCGCCGCTCGCAACATCAACCTCACCCGGCTCGAGTCGCGCCCGACCAAGCAGGGACTCGGCGAGTACTGCTTCGCGATCGATCTCGACGGGCATCTCGCTGACGAGGTGGTCGCCGACTGCCTGCGCGACCTGCGGGCGGGTCTCGCCGAGGTGAAGTTCCTCGGTTCGTACCCCGCGGCGGGGGCGCTCGCCCACGAGCGGCGGCGTGAAGCGAACGATGCGTGGCGGGAAGCCGAGCGCTGGCTCGCCGGGCTACGCGCCCAGATCGGCTGACGGCAACCCCTATTGGGCAAAAAGTGACACGCCGCGGCAATCCAACCGCGCGTGAACTGTCGCATGTATTGTGCAGAAATCTCCCTGCATAGGGACAGATTTGTGCCCAACGCTTGATTTCGCTGCGGACTGCCTGCATCTTGTCAGGATGCAATCCGGTAACCGTTCTACCCGTCGCCGTCAACAACAAAACATGCGCGCCCGACGGACGCGGTGGATCCTGCCCGTACCGGTGCTCAGCCTGGGTGTCATCTTCGCGCTTTCGAGCCCACCGCTCGGGGGTGTGGCCGGTGCGACGACAGCGACGGCTCCCCCCGCGAGCGCCTCGAGCACGACGACGACTACCGCAGGGGCGCCCACACCAGCCGCGACGTCCACAGGCGCCTCGTCGGGATCGGTGCCAGCCGGTACGTCCACGAGCACGGCGACGACAGCGACGGTCCCCGCACCGGGGGCTCCAACGACGGGGATGACGGCGGCTGCGGCCATTGCGGTGAACGACAACGCCTACTGGATGGCCGCCGCCGACGGCGCGGTCTACAACTTCGGCGGGGCGCCGAATTTCGGCTCGATGTACGGCCATCCGCTGAACAAGCCGATCGTCGGGATGGCCGCGCTGCCCACAGGCAAGGGGTACTGGCTCGTCGCGTCCGACGGCGGCATCTTCACCTTCGGCACAGCGCCGTACCTGGGCTCCATGGGCGGCCATCCGCTGAACATGCCGATCGTCGGGATGGCGGCCACCCCGACAGGCAATGGCTACTACGAGGTCGCCTCGGACGGCGGCATCTTCACCTTCGGGACCGCCCAGTTCTTGGGGTCGATGGGCGGGACGCCGCTCAACAAGCCGGTGGTGGGGATGGCGGTCATGCCCACAGGCGGTGGCTACTGGGAGGTCGCCTCAGACGGCGGCATCTTCACCTTCGGCAAGGACCGCTTCTACGGCTCCATGGGCGGGACGCCCCTCAACAAGCCGATCGTGGGCATGGCCGCGACGGCGACAGGTCACGGGTATTGGATGGTCGCGTCCGACGGCGGCATCTTCACCTTCGGTGGCACACGCGAGTTCTACGGATCGCTCGGCACAGACCCGAACGCCGGGACAATCGTCGGTATGTCCCCCACCTTCACAGGCACCGGCTACTGGCTCGCGTCGGCGGCCGGCACAGTGAGCAACTTCGGCGCTGCCCAGAGCTGGGGATCGGCGGTCGGGGTGACATCGCCGATCGTGGCGATCGCGACGGCGATAGGCACCGGCCAGCGCACGACACCACCGCTCTTCGGCGGTGCCGTCTCGTACCCGGCGGGCAGCTACGGCTACGACGTGTCGGGCTACCAGTGCGGCGGGCTGCCGTCCGGTGCGCACACCATCGGCATCGTCGAGGTGTCCGGGTGGTCCTACGGCTCGAAGAACCCGTGCTTCACACAGGAGGTCTCTTGGGCGGGGTCGGGACTGAACCTGTACATGTTCCTCTCGTACGGCAAGTCCTCGACACCTGAGCCCGGTTGCACAAGCAATCCCACAGCTCCGACACCTGCGGCGTGCAACTTCGGCTACGGCGCAGCGGTGCATGCCTACCAGCTGGCGAGCAGCTCGATCGGCTCGACGGCGAACGTCCCGTGGTGGCTCGACGTGGAGAGCGACGGCCAATGGAGCGCCACATCGTCTTCGAACCGCTCGGCCGTCGCCGGCGCGTACGCGGCGCTCCACGCCATGGGCATCTCGTCGGTTGGGTTCTACTTCTCCCTTTCGGGGTGGAGCGGCATCGTCGGCAGCTACGGCCCGGCTGACGCGCCGCTGTTCCCGGCGTGGTGGGGGGGGCCGACACCGGCCACCAAGTGCAGCGATGCACGGTCGGTCGCCGCGGGGTTGGGCGACAGCCTCCCGCCGGGCCCGGTCAGCATCGTGCAGTACGCGAGCGGCCCGAGCGGCACAAACTTCGACTTCGACTACTCCTGCTGACCTCTGCTCCTGCTGACCTCTGCTCCTGCTGACCTCTGCTCCCGCTGACCTCTGCTCCTGCTGACCTCGACGGGCAAGCGACCGTGGTCACCGGCCCGCCCGGGGACACGAGCTTCGCTGGTGCACAGGCCCCGGCCCGATGCTCGCGTCGCGAGCCCGCCGAGGTGGTCCGAGCCCCCTTCTCGTCCTCCGGTACCGTGAAGGAGGCATGGCCCCCCCCAGCACCTCAGCGTCGACGACGACGCCCGGCCCTCGTGCCACGAGCTCGCCAGCCTCCTCGCCGAGCGACGCCGGCGCGCCACTCGCCGCCCGGCTTGGCGCGGTGGTCGGCGTCGCGCACGTGCTCACCGATCCCGACGTCGTCGGCGGGTACACGACGGACTGGACGCGTCGCTTCTGCGGGCCGGCCGCGCTCGTGGTGCGGCCAGGGACCACGCGAGAGGTTGCCGAGGTGCTCCGTGCCTGCCACGACGCCCGAGTCCCCGTGGTGGTCCAGGGGGGGAACACCGGTCTGGTCGGCGCGTCCGTGCCGCCGTCGGACGCCACGGTTCACCCCGTGGTGCTCAGCACCGCCCGGCTGGCAGAGATCGGCCCGGTCGACGTCCATGCTGGGCAGGTGACGGCGGGGGCCGGCGCCACGCTCGCTGCGGTCCATGCGGCGGCGCGTGCCGCGGGCCTGATGTTCCCCGTCGACCTTGCCGCCAGGGAGTCCGCCACGATCGGGGGCATGGTGGCGACGAACGCCGGCGGTGTCCACGTGCTCCGCTACGGCACGATGCGCCGCCAGGTCTTGGGTGCCGAAGCGGTGCTTGCCGACGGCAGTGTCCTGCGCCACCTGGGGGGCCTGGTGAAGGACAACACCGGGTACGACTGGCCTCAGCTTCTCGTCGGGAGCGAGGGCACCCTCGGGGTCATCACCGCAGTCCGCCTCCGTCTCGTGCCTCGCCGGCCCGAGCGTGCCGTCGCCGTGGTGGGTGTCGACTCCACTGCGGCAGCCGTCGCGCTGACTGCCGAGATCCGGGGGCACGCCGACGGTCTGAGCGCGGCAGAGCTCTTCTACGACGACGGCCTCGAGCTCGTCTGCCGCCACGCGGGGATGGAGCCACCGTTCAGCCAACGGCGTGCCGCCTATCTGCTCGTCGAGGTAGAGGCGCATCGCGACGCCCTCGAGGAGCTGGCGGCCGCCCTGGCCGCCGCGGGCGTCGACGACGAGGTGACCGCGCTGGCGGGCGACGAGGCGGGCATCGCGCGTCTGTGGGCGTACCGGGAGCGCCATACCGAGGCGATCTCGGGGGCGGGTGTGCCGCACAAGATGGACGTGACCCTTCCGATCGGTGCGCTCGCCGAATTCGTCCCCGCCGTGCGCAATGCAGTGGAGCAGGTGTGGCCGGGTGCCACTGTCGTCCTGTTCGGCCACGTGGGCGACGGCAACCTGCACGTGAACGTGGTCGGACCACCCCCCGAGGACGAGACCGTCGACGGCACGGTCCTCGAGCTGGTCGCGCACCTCGGTGGCAGCATCAGCGCCGAGCACGGTGTCGGGCGCGCGAAGGTCGCGTGGCTCGGGCTTTCTCGCACCCGAGCGGAGCTCGCGGCGATGCGGGCGCTGAAGCGCGCACTGGACCCCGATGGACTGCTGAACCCCGGCGTGCTGTTCACGGACCCCGATCCAGCCGTGGGAGAGCGCGACACACCCGTAGATGGAGTAGATGGAGAGGAGCACGACCGATGACCGCCTCGTCGAATGAGACGCCACGCCACCGTCCGTGGCGCGCCCTCCTTGTCGAGAACGTCCACCCTGACGCGTCAGCGGTGCTCGGCGCCGCCGGGTTCGAGGTCGAGACGGTCGACCACGCCCTCGACGAGGCGGAGCTCCAGGAACGCTTGGCGGACGTGGATGTCGTCGGCATCCGGTCGCGCACCCATATCACCGAGCGCGTGCTGGACTCGGCGCCCCACCTCCTCGCCATCGGGGCGTTCTGCATCGGCACGAACCAGATCGACCTCGCCGCGGCGTCGCGCCGGGGCATCGCGGTGTTCAACGCGCCGTTCTCGAACACGCGAAGCGTCGTCGAGCTCGCGATCGCGGAGATGATCGCCCTCACGAGACGGCTCACCGACAAGAGCAGCAAGATGCACGCCGGGGTGTGGGACAAGTCCGCGGCGGGCAGCCACGAGATCCGTGGCCGGCGCTTGGGCATCGTGGGCTATGGCAACATCGGAAGCCAGCTCTCGGTCCTGGCCGAGACCCTCGGGATGAGCGTGTGGTTCTACGACACCGCCGACAAGCTGGCGCTCGGCAACGCCCACCCGTGCAGCAGCCTCGAAGAGGTGCTCGAAGCGGCCGACATCGTGACCCTGCACGTCGACGGGAGACCGGCAAACCGTCAGATGTTCGGTGAGGCGGAGTTCTCGCGTATGCGGCGAGGGAGCCTCTTTTTGAACCTGAGCCGAGGCTTCGTGGTCGACCACAAGGCGCTCCGCGCGCATCTCGTCTCGGGGCATCTGGCCGGCGCCGCTGTCGACGTCTTCCCCCACGAGCCCGCGAGCAGGGGCGAGCCGTTCGTCTCGGAGCTGCAGGGACTGCCGAACGTCATCCTCACGCCCCACGTCGGTGGGTCCACCGAAGAAGCCCAGCAGGACATCGGCAACTTCGTCGCGGGCAAGCTGTTGCGTTACGTCGGGCAGGGCACTACCTCGCTCAGCGTGAACCTGCCGCCCCTCGACCCGCAGGCGCCGACCGGTGCATGGCGTCTGCTGTACGTGCACCGCAACGTGCCGGGCGTCCTTGCCGAGATCAGCGCGCTCATCGCTGAGCACGGCCTGAACGTGGAAGGGGAGCTGCTCGCCACCAGGGGTGACATCGGATACGTCATCAGTGATATCGCCGGACCCCCTCCCGAGGATCTCTTGAAGAGCCTCGAAGGTCTCGAGGTGACCGTGCGCCTGCGGGTGGTCGGGCCAGGGGGCTGATAGGGGCCTGCCGCTTGCCGACCGGGTCATCGCAGGGATCGCGAGCGCACCGACGCGTCGGGGCTCCTCCAGATGAGCTGCCGAGCGTCTTCGAGCCCTTCCACCGGCTGGTGGAGATCGAGGCTCGGAGCACGGAGGTGAGCGGAACCCGGCTCGGAGACAAAGATGGCGTCATGACCGACTTGCGATCCGAGACGTTGGCCGCCATCTCTTTAGTCCGCGACGCTCTCGAGCTCGCTGCAAGAGGAACTGGCGGCGTCCACGCGAAGCTCGGTCGTGACGTGGTGACGGACACCGACGTCGCGGTGGAGGACCAGCTGCGCCGCGCGATCGCTCGTGACATCGCCATGCCGGTCGTCGGCGAGGAGCGTGGGGGAGAGGTGCCGGTCGACGCCTCCTACTGGCTCGTCGACCCGATCTGCGGCACCCGGAACTTCGCGTCGGGCATTCCGCTGTACGCGGTCAACACCGCGATGGTCGAAGCGGGACGGGTCGCCGTCTCGGTGGTCGGTGACGGTTCCAACGGCGACGTGCTGGTCGCGGAGCTCGGCAAGGGCGCGTGGCGAGTACGTGGCGGCGACGCCGAGCCGCTCTCGACCTCACGCTCGAGCATGGTGGTGGACTTCGGGGCGTGGCCGGCTGCCGGACCGGCACGAGACGCGGCGGCGCACACCGTCGCGGCGGCGATCCGGGCAGATCGTTGGGATATCCGGAGCTTCGCAACCACGCTCGGTCTCGCCTACGTGGCCGCCGGCAGGCTCGCAGGCTACGTCTCGTTCAAGAGCCCCGGTGCGGTCCATAGCGCCGCTGGTTTGCTGCTCGTCACCGAGGCAGGCGGGCACGTGACCGACGCAGCCGGCATGCCGTGGACGCTCGATACCCGGACCCTCGTCTGCGGGGCCGATCCAGCGGTGCACCGAGAGCTCCTCGCGCTCGTCGCCGGTGGTGCCCAGCGCTGAGGCGCTGCGCCCCGCCTCACCACCAAAGCGTCGCGACCTCGCGCTCGGTGGGAACGGGGAACCGGTTGAGCAGCGTGCGCAGCTCGTCGTGGCGCGCATCGGGCAGGCAGAGCCGCCGCGCCAGGCGTGCGACGGCCATGGGGTCTGCTGCGTCCACCGGCGGGTAGCGGCGCACCCATCGCTCGATGTGCACCCGGCGGTTCGAGGTCTCCAGGACGGCGAGCGCATCGTCGACGGTCGGGCGATCCGGTCGCACGAGGCCGTGCAGCTCTCGCCAGTATGGCGCGGTCCACGAGAGCGGATGCACCGTGGTCGCCTCGACGACGATCCGCTCCCGTGCGTGCGCGTCGAGCGCCGTGGCGAACGCGGCGAGGTCCGCGACGTTGTAGAGCACGTGATGGCAGACGATGACATCCGCCACCGGGCAATGGTCGGCATCGTCGGGCCAGAGCCCTTGCACCGTCGACGTCTCGATCTCCAGACGACGGGCACGGCGGACGAGCTCGTCGAGCAGCGCCTGGTTGGGGTCGATGCCGGTCAGCCGGTGCGGGCGGAGCCGAAGGCTCGCGGCCCCTGCCCCACAGCCGACGTCCAAGATCGCACCGCAACGTGGCAACGATGCCCTGGCTGCCTCGTCGGAGGGGGAGTCGGCGGACCGCTCGAGGGCATCGTCTGCCGCCTTGGCGAAGACGGCGGGATCGAAGAAGTGGGGCGACGCCGGTGCGGCGTGCTGGATCTCCTCGGGGATCGCCCAGTGCGCGAGCATCTCGCGCCATCGAGCGTTCGCCTCGTCCAAGCGCGAGCGGCGTCCGTCGATCATGCGCTGAGCGCGTCCCGCAGGCTCGTGAGTCGCGCGCGGTCGAGGGAGTACCACACCCACTTCCCACGACGCTCACCGTGGATCAGCCCCGCGTCGCCCAGCACCTTCAGGTGGTGAGAGACCGTCGGCTGGGCCTTGCCGAGGGGCGCCACGAAGTCGCAGACGCAGACCTCGCCCGACGGCGCCGCAGCGAGCATCGAGAGCATGCGGAGCCGCACGGGATCGCTCAGTGCCGCGAACGCCCGAGCGAGCTCCCCCGCCTCGCCGACCGCGAGCGGCGCGGCAAGGATGGACGGGCAGCACTCGGCCAACGCAGTGACCCCGACGGTGGCGGCGCGCTCAGCCATGCGTTCCTCCCATTGACTGATTGCGATGCATCGTCTACGGTCGATGCATCGATCAGCATCGATCATAGTGCCGGGACGACCCTCGCCGATGGGCACCGAGTCGTCCGCGGTCGACGGTTGTGCGGAGCCGGAGGTGGACGGAGCGATGCAGTCGGACGGCGTGCCCACGGTGGTCTTCCTTTGTACGCACAATGCCGGGCGGTCCCAGATGGCGCTCGGGTGGTTCACGCACCTGGCCGGCGGGCGCGCCGTCGGCGTGTCCGGCGGCTCCCAGCCGGCATTGGGGCTGCACGCGGCGGCGGTTGGCGCGATGGCAGAGGTGGGGATCGACATCTCCGCGCAGTCGCCCGCGGCATGGACGCCCGAGATGCTGGGCGCTGCAGACGTCGTGATCACGATGGGCTGCGGTGAGTCCTGCCCTGTCGTACCAGGCGTGCGTTACGAAGACTGGGAGGTCGAGGACCCCGCAGGCAAGTCCCTCGTCGACGTGCGCCCGATCCGCGACGAGATCGAGCGGCGCGTGCGAGGCCTGCTCGCTCGGATGGGCATCGAGAACACAGCGAACACAGCGCACTGAGTGGTCCCCGGCCGCACTGAGTGGTCCCCGGCCGCACCGAGTGGTCCCCGGCCGCACTGAGTGGTCCCCGGCCGCACCGAGTGGTCCCCGGCCGCGCCGCGACAACCCTTCAGGAGCCGAGCGTCGACGCGAAGAACTGCTCGGTCGCCTGCCAATGACGCGTGGCGGCGGCTTCGTCGTAGCTCCCGTGGTCAGGCACGGCGAAACCGTGGTGGGCCGGATAGGTCTCGATGGTATGGGCGACGCTGGCATCGCTGAGACTGCGTTCGAGCAGGTTCTTCTGCTCCTCTGGGAACGTCTGGTCCTCGGTGGCACCAGCCACGTAGATGGCGGCTGCAATTGTCCTGGCTTTGTGGTGGGGGCTGTCGGGGTCCTCGGGGTTGGCAAGGTTCGCGCCATGGAAGGAGGCGGCCGCTGCGATGCGCCCACCCAGGTTGGCCGCGGTGATCAACGAGAGCCGGCCACCGAAGCAGTAGCCCGTGGTGCCGATCCTGCCCTGCTTCGTCTCGGGCAGTGACTCGAGGTAGTCGACGAAGGTGTTGGCGTCACGGACCACCATCTCGACGGTGTAGCCCTGCATCATCCCCATGACCTTCTCGGCCGTCGAGGGTGTGGAGAAGGCGGTGCGCATGTCGATCGGGTCGTAGTGCCCGTTGCGGTAGTAGAAGTCGGGAACCAAGACGACGTAGCCCAGGCTCGAGAGCCGCTCGCCCATCTCGCGCGCGACGTCGCGCATTCCCGCGGCGTCGGGGTACATGATCACCGCAGGCCAAGGACCATTGCCGGCCGGAATGCTGAGCGAGGCGGGGCAGGTGCCGTCCGCGGTCTGGATCTCCACCGCGCGTCGGGTCATGGCGACTCCCTTCGTCGTGCCGGTTCTCGAAAGTGCAGCGAGCGCATGCCAGATTACGCGCCAGGTTGCAGAAGGCTCGCCACCACCGGTGCCATTGAGGCTACAACGGGTACCCGTGCGTCGGATCTGGAAAGCCATCGTCCCCGAGTGGGCGGACCGGAACCTGAAGGTCGTCCTCGCCGCGCGCGCCGCGATGAGCGTCGGTCGGGCGATCGCGGCGGTCGTCACGGCCCTCTACCTTGCGGACATCGGCTTTTCCGCCATCGAGATCGGGGTGCTCTTCGTGGGCGTGACCGCCGTCTCCGCGCTGATGAGCACCGCGATCGGTCTGCTCGCCGATCGGCTCGGACGGAAACCCTTCCTCGTGGTGGTGCCACTGCTCGCCGCCGGTGCCGCGGTCGCCTACGCCGAGGTGCGGGTCACCGCCGTGCTGTTCGTCGCGGCCGCCCTCGGCTCGTTCGGCCGTGGATCAGGGGCGGGTGCCGGCAACGTCGGGCCCTACCAACCGGCAGAGGCAGCGATCGTGGCCGATAGCGTGAGAGGGAACCGACGGGCGGCGGCGTTCGGCCGGATCGCGTTCGCCGCCACGCTCGGTGCGCTCGTCGGGGGCCTCCTTGTCTCGGTCGTCAGCACCTCCGCGCACATGACGCCCGCGCAGGCAACCGCTGCGTACCGTCCCGCCTTCCTCCTCGCCGCTGGGCTCGCGGTGCTCGCGGGGCTGCTCGCCTTGCTCGTGCGCGAGCCATCGCGGCGCGCAGCGCCCGAGGGCGCGCGTCCGCGGAGGTTCCAGTGGCCCCGGCGCTCATGGCCCTCCCTGTGGCGGTTCTGGGTCACGAACGCCACCAACGGGGTGGGCATCGGGCTTTTCGGGCCGTTCGTGAGCTACTGGCTGTACCGCCGTTACGGGGTCAGCCCCGGGACCATCGGCATCCTCTTTGCGTTCGTCAACCTCGGGTCCCTCGCGCCGACTCTCGCCGCGGCTCGGGTCGCCCGTCGGTTCGGCACGGTCAGGGCCATCGCCATCGTGCGGGCCGTGGGCGGCGTGTTGCTCGTCCCCATGGTCCTCGCCCCCACCTTCTGGATCGCCGGGGCGGTGTACTTCGTGCGGATGATGGTCCAGCGCGTCGGCCTGCCACTGCGCCAGTCGTTCACCCAGGACATGGCTCACCACGAGGAACGGGCAAGCGTCGCCGCTCTCTCGACGCTGCCGGCCCAGGCGACGATGGCCGGCAGTCAAGCGGCGGCCGGGTACCTCTTCGACGACGTCGGGCTCGCGGCGCCCTTCGAGCTCGCTGCGGTCTTCCAGGTGGCCAACGCCATCCTCTACGTGCTGCTCTTCACGCTCAGGCCGCCGCGGCCGCTGGAAGCTCCCGTCGCCGCACATGCCGAGCACCTGCCGCCCGAGCAGGCCGACGAGGATGCGGAGGTGGCGGCAGGCGTCGCGATGGCCGTCGGCGACGACGCGGAGGACCCTTCGCCGACGGAGCCGCAGGAGAAGCCCGCCACGCCGTCGGTACCGAGCGTGACCGGCGAAGGAGATCGGACCGGCTAGGCAAAGGGCGCCGTCGCTCCTTCAGGAGTCGCCACCGGCGCACCTCCAGGAGTCGCCACCAGCGCTCCTCCAGGAGTCGCCACCAGTTCTCGTGAACGAGTGGAGCTAGCCTTCGCGCTCTTCGGCCCGATCGGCCATGCGCTCTCGGATCAAGTCGGTGACTGTCGCGTCGAGGAGGGTGGTCACGTCGCCCAATTCCCGGCCGTCGGCGATGTCACGCAGCAGGCGGCGCATGATCTTGCCGCTGCGGGTCTTGGGCAGCTCGGGCGTGATGATGACCTGGCGCGGCTTGGCGATCGGCCCGATGACCGCGGCGACGTGGTTGCGCAGCTCTTCTGCGAACCGCTCACCGTTGGCCACCTCGTCGGCAACGTGGCTGCGAACCGTGACGAACGCCACGATGGCCTGCCCAGTGGTGGCGTCGCTGGCCCCCACCACCGCCGCCTCGGCCACGCTCGGGTGGCCGACGAGAGCGTGCTCGATCTCGGTCGTCGAGATGCGGTGCCCCGAGACGTTCATGACGTCGTCGACCCGCCCGAGGAGCCACAGGTCGCCGTCCTCGTCCTTCTTGGCGCCGTCACCGGCGAAGTACGCGCCCTTGAACCGGGACCAGTAGGTGTCGCGGTACTGCTGATCGTCGCCCCAGATGCCGCGCAGCATGCCCGGCCACGGTTCGGTGAGGACCAGGAAGCCGCCACTCCCGTTGGGGACGGGCTTCCCTTCATTGTCCACGACGTCGGCTGAGACACCCGGGAACGACTGCATGGCGGCGCCCGGCTTGGCCTCGCTGATGCCGGGGAGCGGCGTGATCATGATGCCACCGGTCTCCGTCTGCCACCACGTGTCGACCACAGGTGCCCGGCTGCCACCGACATGGGTGTGATACCAGATCCACGCTTCAGGATTGATCGGCTCACCGACGGAGCCCAGTATCCGGAGGCTCGACAGGTCGTAGGGCTCCAGCTCTTCGGCACCCCACTTCATCAGCGTGCGGATGGTGGTCGGCGCGGTGTAGAGGATGGTCACCTTGTGGTGCTCGATCAGCTTCCACCACCGGTCCTTGTCGCCGGGATGGGGCGTCCCTTCGTACAGGATCGAGGTGGCGCCATTGGCCAGCGGCCCGTAGACGATGTAGCTGTGGCCCGTGACCCATGCGATGTCGGCCGCGCACCAGTACACGTCGGTCTCCGGTTTCAGGTCGAAGACGTAATGATGGGTAGCGCTGACGTGGGTGAGGTAGCCACCCGTCGTGTGCAGGATGCCCTTGGGCTTGGCCGTCGTGCCGCTCGTGTACATGATGTACAGCGGGTGCTCGGCGTCGAAGGCCTGCGCCTCGTGCTGCACGGACTGCTCGTCGACCACCTCGTGCCACCAGCGGTCTCGACCCGCCGTCCAAGCCACATCGTTTCCGGTCCTCCGGACCACCAGCACTCGGCGGACGTCCGGGCACGCCGTCAGCGCGTCGTCCACGATGGGCTTCACCGGTGCCGAGGACCCACGACGGAACTGCCCATCGACGGTGATCACCACGCGACAGCCGCAGTCGAGGATCCGGCTCCGGAGCGCCTCGGCCGAGAACCCGCAGAACACCACGGTGTGGGGTGCCCCGATCCGGGCGCAGGCCAGCATGGCGACGACCGTCTCTGGGATCATCGGCATGTAGATGGCGATCTGGTCCCCGGCTTGGACGCCGAGATCCAGCAGGGCGTTGGCCGCCTGGCACACCTGGCGGTGGAGGTCGGCGTAGGTCACGTCCCGCCGGTCCCGCTCGCCGTCGCCGATCCAGTGGAAGGCGACCTTGTCGCCTCGGCCGGCCGCCACGTGCCGGTCCACGCAGTTGACCGACGCGTTCAGCTTCCCGCCCACGAACCACTTGGCGTAGGGCAGCTCCCACTCCAAGACGGTGTCCCACTGCTGCGCCCATTCGAGGCGCCGGGCCATCTTCTCCCAGAAGGCGAGCCGATCACGAGCCGCTTCCTCGTACACCTCGGGCTGCGCGTTCGCTGTCATGGACAGCCCCGGTGGAGGTGCGACGCGTCGGCTCTCGTGGAGCCACGCAGCAAGGGCGACTTCGGGCGTCGTGCACCTCCTTCCGGGGATTTATACCACGGGCATCCCAACGCCACGGGCTCCCTTGGCGCAACACTGTTGGTGCAATGCCATGGATCTCGTCACTGTTGGTGCAATGCCACGGATCTCGCCGCTCGCCGGTTCGATGGAGCCCGACCTCAAGACATCGCGGGCGGCCGCCGATGGTTGAGTTGTGAAAGGTGCTCCGCCGAGCCGGCCGGCAGAACCGGCTCCCGGGAGCCACGCCGGTGGCACCGACGGTGCGGATGCGCTCGACGGTGCCCGCCGGGCACTCGGACGAACGCTGATCGATCGAGACGGCGACATCGTCCACTTCTGCCAGCGCAAGTACCTCTCCGAGATCTACCTCATCACGGGGGAACCGATCGCGCACCGCGAGGTCGCCGCCGAACCCATGTGGGCCGTGATCTCCCTCGCCACTCGGGCCATCGCCCGATGGCTCGAGACCGGTGCGTCGCCGGACGCCGCCGTGCGCTCGGAGATCGCCTCACTCGGCGACCTTGCCGCCCGGCAGCGCAGCCGCATCGCGACGGCGGCACCGTCGGCTTCCCTTGCCTTGCACCGGCGCCTCGCCCAGCCTGTGGCAGGCGGTAGCACAGGTCCGAGCGGTGGCGATAGCGACGATGGCTCTCCTGCGACATCGGTGCGGTTCGGCCTGTCGGTGGCCATGCTGACCAAGCTGAACTTCTGGTGGTGCGAGGGCACTTGGGCGGTGCTCGCCCAGGAGGGCGCGCGACTGGGCACGCCTGCTTCGCTCGTTGCCGAAGCCCGTGACATGGTGATGCGGACCAGCCATACCAGCCTCGTCGACATGGCGACGCGCTTCGACGCCGAGCTCGAGTCGATGCATCGCCGTCTGGCTGAGCTTGCCCTCGAGGACGCACTGACCGGGCTGGCCAATCGGACCGTCCTCACCGACCACCTCGACCGCGCCTTGGCCCGCCAGGCGCGCAGCGGCGCAACGTTGGTCTTGATGTTCGTCGACGTCGACGACTTCAAGGTCGTCAACGATGTCTACGGTCACGCCGTGGGCGACGCCGTCCTGGTGGAGATCGCTGCCAGGCTCGAGTCCAACGTCCGACCTGGGGACGTCGCCGCCCGGCTCGGTGGTGACGAGTTCCTCCTGCTCTTGGAGAACCTGACGACGTCGCGCACCGAGGTGGAGCGACGTGCCGAGCACTTGCGCGCGGTGATCGCCAATCCGATCAGCGTGCAAGAAGAGCAGTTGAGGGTCACGGCGAGCGTCGGCGCTGCCCTCGTCACGCTGCCCGGCCACCGATCGGACGAGGTCCTGGCCCGAGCCGATGGCGCCATGTACATCGCCAAGCGGGCGGGACGGGACCGCGTGGCAGTGGTCGAGCTCGACGAGGAGCCGCAGCCGATCCACTTCGCCACCGCGAGCGGGATGCATCGGGCGCTCGAGCATCAGGAGTTCTGCCTCGACTACCAGGCGGTCTACGACTCCCGCAGCGGTGCGGCCGCCGGGTTCGAAGCGCTCTTGCGTTGGGAGCACCCCGAGCACGGCAGGATTCTGCCGCTCGACTTCGTCCCACTTGCCGAGAAGTCCGGCTTGATGGTCCCCATTGGCGACTGGGTGCTCGAGGAGGCCTGCCGCCAGGCTGTGGCGTGGACGCAGCCTGGCGGCCGCACCCCCCGGATGGCGGTCAACGTGTCGGTCCGCCAGCTCGACGACCGGGAGTTCCCCCGTCGTGTGGCTCGTGTCCTCGACCGGACGGCGATGCCGCCGGACCGGCTCACGCTCGAGATCACCGAGACGATCCTGCTCGCTGAAGACGCCGCGCACGAAGAGGCGCTGAACGAGCTCAAGGGGCTCGGCGTTCAGCTGTCGATCGACGACTTCGGCACCGGGTACTCCTCGCTCGCCTACCTGCGTCGCCTGCCGGTCGACCAGCTCAAGGTGGACCGCAGCTTCATCGAGGACGTTGCTGCGCACGGTGACACTCGGATCATGCACGCCGTCGTGCGACTGGCCCACGATCTCGGGCTCGAGGTCGTGGCCGAGGGGGTCGAGACGCTCGACGAGCTCGACGTCGTTCGCCGCCTGGGATGCGACGTGATTCAGGGGTACCTGCTCGCGAGCCCGGTGAGCGCGGCGAAGATCGACCTGTCGGATGTGGATCCCCCGCGTTGCTTCCCCGACAGCCAGCGCTGTGGCGACGGTCCGCGCTCAGCGGACTGAGCCCGAGCCTGCTGGCCTCAGGGCGCGGTCGGAGGGCGCGGTCGGAGGGCGCGCCGGTGCCGTCGTGTCGAGACGGACGGCGAGCGCAGTGCGCAGCTCGTCGGCCGCGGCCCTCACCGGCGCCACGATGTGGTCGGCAGCCTCGGGGGTGCCCAGCCGGCTGATCGGCGCGGCCAGCGCGAGGGCAGCGAGCGGCAGGCCCCCGATGCCGGCGACGGCGACTCCGACACCCCCGATGCCGGTGTCGCCCTCTTCGAAGTTCGTGGCGTACCCGCGCACACGGATCTCGGCGAGCTCGATTTCGAGCTGCTTGCGGGACCGGATCGAGCGGGCCGAGCGCCCGACGAGCCGGTTCGACGGGTAGCGCGCCAAGAGCTCGTCCCGGCGCAGGAGCGCGAGCATGGCCTTGCCTCCCGAGGTGCAGTGGGCAGGCAGGCTGACACCGAGGCGCGATGCCACTCGAAGGCTCTGCGGACCGTCGATCGAGTCGACGAAGTGGACCTCTGCACCCTCGAGAACGAGCAAGCTGACCGTCTCGCGCGTGCGCTCGCGTAGGCGTTCGAGCACCGGCCGGCACCTCGTGCGAAGGCCGGCGGGCTCGTTGCCCGCGGAAGCGATCGCAAGGACCGACGGTCCGGGGCGGTAGGCGCCGCCCTGTCGTTCGTGCACCGCGAAGCCCCGGTAGCACAGCGTTCCGAGCAGTCGATGGGCGGTCGACGGAACGACGCCGAGGAGCTCCGCGGCCTCGGTGACGCGAAGCGAGCCGCGCTCGACGAGCGCGCGCAACAGCGCGAGCGCGTTGTCCGCGGACTGCACCACGTAGGCCGGGACACGCTCGGGCCCCACCCCTCGCGAGCTCTCGCCGAAGCGTCCAGCCGGCATGCCGGCGCGTCCAGCCGGCGTGCCGGCGCGTCCCGTCTGTTTCTTCACACAAGAAAGCTACCGGCCGATCCTTGCGCTGACCGCAATAGCGGTGCGAAGGTCGAGTGCGCGCGGGTGCCCGGGAGATGGGGGCATCCGGGCGGGTCGGTCCTGCACGACGACGAAAGGGGGCGATGACGAGCGCCACATCCCACGACGCTCGCCTGGATGGCGCAGCGGCTCCGCCGCGCCGTGTCGCCACCGAGGAGGCGTTCACCTATCGCTTCGCGCCGCCGACCGGGCCGCCCGAGGCACGCGGTGCCACGCCCCCGGTCTACCGGCGCGAGGTCATCGAGGGCATGCTCGTCGAGCGTGACGTGGCCGTCTCCTTGCGCGACGACATCGTCGTCCACGCCGACGTCTACCGCCCGGCCGACGATCGCCCGGTTCCCCCGCTGCTCACCTGGGGCCCCTACGGCAAGCACGCCGACCTCCCGGTCACGACGCTCTACCCCGACGGTGGCGTCGCGCCGGGCCAGCTGTCCGCCCACACCGCGTTCGAGTCGCCCGACCCTGTCTTCTGGGTCGGGCACGGCTACGCCGTCGTCACCGTCGATCCGCCTGGCACTTGGTACAGCGACGGCGACGCGACCTTCGTCTCTCCCGAGGAGGCGGCCTTCGGCTACGACTACGTCGAATGGGCCGGCACCCAGCCGTGGAGCACCGGCAAGGTCGGCCTCTCCGGGGTCTCGTACCTCACGACCTCCCAGTGGAACATCGCGGCCACGAACCCGCCGCACCTCGCCGCCATCAACCCGTGGGAGGGGTGGAGTGACACCTACCGTGAGGTCGTCCGCCATGGGGGCATCCCCGAGACCTCGTTCTGGCCCTACATCGCGCGGCGCTGGGCCTACGGCCTCCAGCGCACCGAGGACCTTCTGGCCGAGACGACCGAGCACCCCTGCCTCGACGCCTTCTGGGAGTCGAAGGCCCCCGTGCTCGAGCGCATCACGGTCCCGGCATACGTCGTCGCGAGCTACTCCGACCAGGGTCTGCACACCCGTGGCACTCTCGAAGGCTTCAAGCGGATCGCGTCGACGCACAAGTGGCTCGAGGTGCACGGCGGCAAGAAGTGGGGCTACTACTACTCCGCGCAGGGCCTCGCTCGGCAGCTGGCCTTCTTCGACCACTTCTTGAAGGGCATCGACAACGACGTCCCGAGCTGGCCGACGGTCCGCTTCGACGTGCGCGTCGACCATCGCCGAGCGGTCTCCAAGGAGACGACCGGCTGGCCGCTGCCCGACACCGAGCTCGTCGTCCGCCATCTCGACGCGGAGTCAGGGCGCCTGCTCGTCGAGGCGCCGTCGCAGCCGTCGACCGTCGACTACGACGCCGAGCAGCTGGGGCGTGCACGCGGACGCGCCACCTTCGACTGGCAGCTGGACGAGGCCGTCGAGCTCGTGGGCGGCGCCCGCCTCCGCCTGTGGGTGTCCACGCCGGATGCGGACGACATGGACCTGTTCGTCGCCCTGGAGAAGCTGGACCGCTACGGCGACCCCGTCGGCTTCAACTACTACGCCGTCTTCGAGGACGGGCCCGTCGCCCTCGGGTGGCTCCGCGTGTCGCACCGGGCGCTCGATGCCGAGCGCTCCACGGACATCCAGCCGGTGCTGACCCACCACAGGGAGGAAAAGGTCGCCCCTGGCACGATCGTGCCCGTCGACATCGAGATCCTTCCCTCGGGCACGCGCGTCGATGCTCGTGAGACCCTCCGTCTCGTCGTCCAGGGCACCGACGTCTACCGGCACCCGCGTCCGTTGACCCACCCCGTGCACGCCGACACCGTGAACGTCGGCATCCACCGCATCCACACCGGTGGCGCACACGACGCCACTCTCGTGATCCCACGCCTGCGCACCGTGTCGTGAGGGCACGGGCATCGAATCCGACCGACCATTGGAGGTACCCATGACCGCACACGACGCGCCGATCGCCCGAGGAGCAGAGGACCCGAGCCTCGGCTACCTGCGCATCGCCACCGAGGAGGCTTTCTGCCCGCCCGAGCTCGCGCGGATGTGGCGGGAGCTGATCGCGGCGGGCGGGGACCTGGACCCGGGGTTCGAGAGCCTCGTCGGCTTCTACCTGCGCAGCACGGCCGAGCGGCCCAGGTACGTCGCCGAGCGCCTCGGGGACCTGGGCGCGCTCCGGCTCGCCGACATGGACGCGACCGGCATCGACCGACAGGTCATCTCGCTCACCTCGCCGGGCACCCAGATCTTTTCGGACGCCGCGACGGCCGCGGCGGTCGCCACCTTGGCGAACGACCAGCTGGCCGAGGCGTGCCGGGCGCACCCGGACCGCTACAGCGGGCTGGCCGCGATCGCGCCACAGGATCCTGGCGGCGCGGCCGAAGAGATCCGGCGAGCGCGCGAGGAGCTCGGCTTGTGCGGGGTCATCTTGAACTCCCACACCAACGGCGAGTACTTCTCCGACGAGAAGTTCTGGCCGATCCTCGAAGCGGCCGAGGCGCTCGACATGCCGATCTACCTGCACCCCAACACCCCGCCGCGCGCCATGATCGGACCGCTCTTGGAGGCCGGCCTCGACGGCGCGATCTACGGCTTCGGCGTCGAGACGGGCATGCACCTCCTGCGCATCATCACCTCCGGGGCCTTCGACCGCTTCGAGCGCCTGAAGCTCGTCGTCGGGCACTTGGGCGAGGCGCTGCCGTACTGGCTGTACCGGCTCGACTACATGCACCGGGCGACGGTGCGCGCCGGGCGCTACGCGTGCATGAAGCCGCTCGAGCGCCAGGTGAGCGACTACTTGAAAGAGAACGTGTGGTACACGACGAGCGGCATGGCATGGGAGCCGGTGATCCAGTTCTGCCGCCAGGTGCTCGGCGCCGATCGCGTCCTCTACGCCATGGACTACCCCTACGAGTGCGTGCCCGCAGAGGTGCGCGCCCAGGACGCCATGGCGCTCGGCCCGGCCGAGCTCAAGGCGTTCTTCCAGACCAACGCGGAGGAGGTCTTCGGGCTCGAGCGGGACTGAGCCGGTCACAGACGACGCCCGGGGCACCCGTAGATGCCGGAGGCGACCGGTGCGCTCGCGCTTTCGCCTGGCGAGGTGGCGTCAGGTAACACTTGGGGACCCGCACCCAGAAAGGCGAGCAACCGATGACCTCCACCCCCTCCGCAGTCCCAGGCGTCGACGCTCGGGGCGCGGCCGATGCACATCGGCCCAGGACGTCCTCGTCCGCCGACATCCGCACGTGCGCGGAAGACATCTTGTACTTGCTCGGCGCACACGGCGTCGACGTGCTCTTCTTGCACCCCGGGACGGACTCGGCGCCCGTTCAGGAGGCAGCAGCCACCCTCGCGGAGCGTGGCGTGCCGTACCCCCGCCTCGTCACCTGCTCCTTCGAAGCGACTGGCCTGGCTGCGGCGCATGGGTACTGGCAAGCGACCGGCCGGCCACAGGCGGTCTGGGTGCACGTCGACGCCGGTACCCAGAACCTGGGCGCGATGGTCCACGACGTGCTGCGCGACCGGGCAGGGGTGATCGTGCTGGCCGGCAAGACGCCCTACGGGGAGGACGCGGACGATCCCGGTGGCCGCGACCAAGCCATCCACTGGGTGCAGGACGTACCCGACCAGGCGGGCATCGTCCGCGCGTACGCCAAGTGGACCGCGGAGCTGATCCGGGCCGAGGATGCGCCCCGCGTCATCGGGCGCGCAGTCCAGGTGGCCGGAGGAGGCATCCCCGGCATGGCCTACTTGACGATCTCCCGGGACGTGCTGATGCAGCCGGCGGCTGCGCCCAGCCGTCGCCGCCTCGCCGGCTGGGCGCAGCCACATCCTCCGGCGCTGTCGCCCGCTGCGCTCGGGCAGATCGCCGACATGATCGCCAGCGCCGAGCGGCCCGTCCTCGTCACGACGCGCGTCGGCCGGCGTCCCGACGGGATGGCGGCCGTCACGCGCTTTGCTGAGGTGGCGGCGGTCCCGGTCGTCGGTCGCCCCGAGGCGGTCAACATCGCGAACGACCATCCGCTCGCCCGCCTTCGCCCCGAGGAGGCGACAGCCCTGGTCGAGCGCGCGGACCTCTTGCTCGTCGTCGAGGCCGATGTGCCGTGGATCCCGCGTCAGGCGCACCTCGCGCCCGACGCGCGCGTGGTCCACATCGACCCCGATCCGCTCCACCCGTCCATGCCGCTGTGGACGTACCCGCTCGACGTGGCGGCGACGGCGGACGGTGCTGTCGCCCTCGCCCAGCTCGCCGACGCCCTCGAGGCACGTGCGCCAGGCGACGGTGCCGATCGCGAGGAGCGTCGCCGGCGCCTGGCTGCCGAGAAGGCAGCTGCGGGGGCGAACAGCTCGCCGCAGCCGACGAGGGGCCACGCGGCCTCAAAGGGCTCGGACGACGAGGGGAGGCTGCGGACCGCCGATGTCCTGCAGGTGCTCTCGGAATTGGTCGAGGAGGCGGACGTCGTTGTCGAAGAGGCAGTCACGAACGCGGGCGTCGTCGCCGCCCACCTGCCGCGCTCGCGCGCGGGCACGCTCACCTCGGCAGGTGGCCCCGGGCTCGGGTGGTCCCTCGGCGCGGCGGTCGGCTTGCGCATGGCACAGCCGACGCGCCGCGTGGTCGTCGTCGTGGGCGACGGGTCCTTCATGTTCGGCGTGCCCACCGCCGCTCTCTGCCTTGCCGCCGAGGCGGCAGCTCCGTTCGTCACCGTCATCTTGAACAACGACGGGTACCGAGCGAGCCGGCTCCCCGTGTTCTCGCTCTTCCCCGAGGGCCCCAGCTCGGCAGCTGGGGAGGCGATCGGCACGAGGTTCAGTCGCCCCCCCGACTTTGCCGCCGTCGCGCAGGCGTGCGGCGCGCTCGGGCGCACGGTCGACGACGAGGAGGGACTGCGCCGCGCGCTCGCCGACGCCTTCGCTGCCGTCGCCGCCGGCCAGGCCGCAGTCGTCGACGTCCACGTCGAGCGGCACTAGCTCGCCCGAACCGTTGCCGGGCCCGCCGGTCCGCAAGCGTGGGCCCGGCAGGGAACGGGTAGCAGTAGTGCGGTGGAGGTGACGATCGCGCTCGCGCTCGGCGCTGCGCTGTTCCTCGCGGTCGGGTTCGTGGTCCAGCAGCGGGTGGCTGCGCAGGAGCCACCCGAAGAGCGGCTCTCCTTCCTCCTCCTCGTCAAGCTCGTGCAGCGCCCCGTCTGGCTCGGCGGCGTCGCCGTCATGGCCGTCGGGCAGGTGCTCGGTGCTGCCGCGCTGAAGACGGGGAACCTGGCGCTCGTCGAGCCCGTCATCGCCACGAACCTGCTGTTCGCGTTGCCCCTCGCGGCCATCTGGAGCCGTAGGCGACTCGGCGTGCGCGAGTGGGCCGGTGGGTTCCTGCTCGTCGGTGGGCTGGCGACGTTCGTCGCCGCGGGCGACCCCCACGGGGGGCACGGCGCCTATGTCCCGTGGACCCACTGGGTGATGGCCGGCGCCGTGGTGGGCGCCCTGGCGAGCACGCTCGTCTCGATCTCGCGGCGCCAGGACCCCTACCGCCAGGCGACGTTCCTCGCGAGCGCGGCCGGGTTCCTCTACGGCATGCAGGACGCCCTCACGCAGCGGACCATGAGCGAGCTCGGACACGGCGTGCTCGCGATGCTCTCCACCTGGCCCGCCTACGCGCTGCTCACCGTCGCGGTCATCGCCATGCTGCTGTCGCAGAGCGCGTTCGAAGAGGCCCCGCTCTCTGCGTCACTGCCCGCCTCGACCGCCATCGAGCCCATTGCGGGGATCGCCTTCGGTGTCGGTCTCTACCACGACGCGCCGCAGTGCTCCCGCCTTCAGGCGGGAGATGAAGCGGCGCCGCCACAACGTCAAGACGGCGTCTTCTGCGAGTTGATGTAGTCGGCGAGCACCGAGAGCGGGGCACCACCACAGGTCCCGACGAAGTAGGACCGTGACCAGAAGTGCCCTCCCCA
>JAJZJC010000103.1 GCA_021810205.1 Actinomycetes bacterium | reverse complement strand
CGGCCTCACCCTCCTCGTGGTCCTCCTCGGAGCGGCAGCCGGCGGCGCCCTCGGCGGCATGCTCGGGGGCACCGGCGCGCAGGTCGCCCCGAGCCCGGACGCGCTCAGCTCCATCCCCGCCAGCTACCTCGCCCTGTATCAGCAGGCCGCCGCGGTCTGCCCCGGGCTTCCCTGGACGGTCCTCGCCGCAATCGGCACCGTCGAGTCCGACAACGGCCAGTCCACCCTGCCGGGTGTTTCGGCCGGGCAGAACGTCGCCGGAGCGATGGATATCTGGACGTGGGATCGGAGCATCAGGGAGGTCAGGGACGAGGGCTGCTGGCCACGTGCCTGTGGCGTATCTGCAGTGGGTGAGGCAGGTCGGGCAAGCGGTGGCCGTCACACCGGCTCCGTAGCGTGCGGACCTGATGGCTGGCGCGTATCGGGCATGGCGGGCGGTGTCGCCGAGTGACGGGGCAGTGTCGTGGGTGGTGGTCGATGACGACCTCGATCTGCACGTCGAAGGGTGCGCGTTCCTGGCCGGGCTGCGGGGGCGGGACCGGTCGGTCAACACCGAGCGGGTCTACGCCGGGCGGGTGGCGCTGTTCCTGTCGTGGTGCGCCGGCGAAGGGATCGACTGGAAGCAGGTGCGCCTCGACCAGATGGCCCGCTTCAAGCGGTGGCTGGTCGCCGAGCCGCTGCCGTCACGACAGCGGGCTGGGGGCGGACCGGCGCGTTATCGCTCACCGGCGACTGCGGACGCAGTGCTGGGGACGGTGTGTGAGTTCCTGCGGTTCTGCGCGCTGCACGAGTTGGTGGATCCCGCGGCGGTGGCCAACCTGTACGAGTCCCGCTACTTGCGGTTCCTGCCGCCGGGCATGGAGGCCGGCGAGGACGGGCGGCGGCGCACGGTGCGTTCCCGGCTCCTCAAGTTCGCCGTGCCCGACGCCCCGTTCGAGTTCGTCGAGCCCGATCGGATCGAGGAGCTGGTGGCGGCGGCCGGCAACCCTCGGGATCGGTTCGTGGTCGCCGTGGTGGCGATGACCGGCACGCGCATCGGCGAGACGCTGGGCCTGCATCGCGAAGACATGCACTTCCTGGCCGACTCGCACGTCGTGGGCTGTGGCGTCTCCGGCCCTCACCTGCATGTTCGACGGCGTGCCGACAACGCCAACGGGGCACTGGCGAAGTCCCGCTTCTCTCGCTCGATCCCGGTTCCCGAAGCGGCCGTGTCGCTCTATGCCGACTACATCCACGAGCGTCACCGGCTTCTCGGTGACGACGACCGATGCCCGCTCGTGTTCGTCAATCTCTACCGGCCGCCGTTGGGCGAACCGCTGCATTACCAGGCGGTGAAGGCAATGTTCAACCGCCTGGCGCGTGCGACGGGGATCACGGTGCGTCCGCATCTGTTGCGCCACACTGCGGCGACGACCTGGCTTCGCCAAGGGGCACCACGCGACACGGTCCAGGCCCTGCTCGGCCACGTGAGCCCGACCTCGATGCAGCCCTACCTGCACCCGGGCGAGGCGGACAAGCGTGCCGCGGTCGAGCGGGGGGCGGCGTGGGCGAAGGAGAAGCGGTGAGCACACCCGCGGCTGCCCTGGCCCAGGTTCGCCAACTGCCCTTCCGCCTCGACCACGAGGTGTGGACGGCGTTCTTGGAAGCGTCCCTGCTGCCCGGCGGAACGTGGCGCCCCGGCGAGTTCGACCGGGCGCGATGGCTGTTCACCGGCGACGTCGACAACCCGATGACCACGACGACGCGCTGTCGAGTGACGGCCTGCGAGGCACTGGTCGATTCCCGGACCATCTGCAGCCCGTGCCGGCGGGCACTGTCGGAGTCCGGCCTGGAGCTGGCGGAGTTCGTGGCCGCCCACCGGCCGCAACCGGCACACCAGTCGCTCGCGGGAGCGACGTGCGTGGTCGCCCGGGACGGCATCGCGTGCGGGCGGCGACGTCGGAGCAACCAAACCGGGCTGTGCCACGCCCACACCACCCAGTGGAACCGTCGGGGCAAGCACCTGGGAGTGACCCTCGAACAGTGGTGCACCGAGGTTGCTTGGCCGCTCGCGGCACGTGACGCCTGCATGGTGTCGGGGTGCCCAGCGGACGCGAGGCTCGACGTGGCATTGTGCGGCTGGCACTACCGGGCCTGGCGTGAGAGCCAGGACGGCCTCCCACTCGGCCGGGGCGAGGACGCCCAGTGTTGGGCGGGCCGCCAGCCGCCTTGGCTGCGTCGCAGCCAGTTCAGCCTCGCCGCCCTCCCGCCGACGCTGCGCGTCGAACTGCTCTACGCCCTCCAGCAGCGCGACCGGCAGGGACAGTCGATCGACCCATCGGCGATCAGGAGCCTCGCCGGCGCGCTGGGCGACCTGGACGCGCTGGCCACCACCTCCTACGAGGAGCTGCGCCAGCGCGTTCCCAAGACCGGCAACGTGGCCGCATATGCGCGCATGGCGTGGCGCGTCATCGCGCTCAAGTTCGAGGCGTTCTTGGGGATCGACCATGCCCGCGGCGACGTGTGGGACTGCCTGGCGCTCGACTTGGAGACGCCGAGAGTGGGGCGGCGTCCCAACATGGCGACGATCGACTTCGGCCCGATCCGCCAGGACTGGCTGCGCCAAGCCATCAAGCACTGGGTGGCCACCATCCGTCCCGCCACGAATGAGATCAAGCGCGCCGTCCAGGTGGCCACGATCGCCTCGGCGACCCTCGCCCGCCGGCCCGGCGGCGGCCATGACTCGAAAGACCTCGGCTTCGCCGAGGTGACCGCCGTCTATCAGGCGGTGAAAGGCGCCACCCGCACCGACGGCCGCCTCTACGACAGCCACTACCGCCGGGGGCTGTGGGCACGGTTCTGGGCGGTCATCGACCTCGGGCGTGCCAGCGGGCTGCTCGACGAGCTGCCGGGCACCTTCAGCCGCAGCACCACCCAGCGGATCGTCGCCACCGAGGCCAACGAGGACGAGATCGGAAAGGCCATCCCCGAGACGGTCATCGCACAGCTCGACGCCCACCTCGACCTGCTCGGCGCGGATCGGACCTACGGGCGAGTGTGGTCGGCGTCCGACACGAATGCCATGTTCCAGGCCGCCTACGTGGTGCTGCGAGACACCGGGCGCCGCCCCGGAGAGGTGGTCTCCCTCGCCCTCGACTGCGTCGAGACCGACGGCGACGAGCACGCTTTGGTCTACGACAACCACAAGAAGCGCCGACTGCGGCGGCGGCTGCCGATCACCGCCGAGACCGCCGCGGCCATCGACCGGTGGCGCCAGCAGCGCTCCAGCCTGGTGCTGCCCGCGTGCGCGGACGGCTTCTTGTTCCCCGCGCCCAACCAGTCGCAGGGACCCGGGCACCTCACGACCACCCGCCTCGCCAAGGCGCTACGGGCCTGGGTGGGCGCCATCCCGGTGCTCAGAAGCGACGTCCCCGGCCCCGACGGCACCCCGCTGCCCTTCGACCGCTCTTCGATCTACCCCTACGCCTTCCGCCACTCCTACGCCCAACGCCACGCCGACGCGGGCGTGGGCGTCGAGGTCCTCCAAGAGCTCATGGACCACAAGGACATGCAGGTCACCCAGGGCTACTACACCGTCAGCCTCAAGCGGAAGCGCCAGGCCATCTCCGTCATGGGCCGCTACGTCGCCGACCGCACCGGCGCCGCCCGGTCCGGGTCGGGGTCCGCGACGGGCTACGAGCTCGCCTCGGTGGCGGTTCCCTTCGGCAACTGCATCGAGCCCTCCAACGTGAAAGCGGGCGGCAAGGCCTGCCCGATCCGCTTCCAGTGCGCCGGCTGCGGCTTCTACCGCCCCGACCCTTCCTACCTGCCGGCCATCGAGGAGCACATCAACGCCCTGCGGGCCGACAAAGAGACCGCCACGGCAATGGACGCCGACGACTTCGTGGTGCGCAACCTCGCCGACCAGGCCGACGCGTTCACCAACGTCTCCGCGATCATGCGCGACCGCCTCGCCCGGCTCCCCGACGACGAGCGCGCCGAGGTGGAAGCGGCCAGTGCCGTGTTGCGCAAGATGCGCGCCGGGCGCAACCCGTCCGAGGACCGCAAGCTCATCCCTCTCAGCGTCGACGGCGTCTCGTGACCACGGCGCCGAGGACCACAGCCATGATCGACGCCC
The DNA here is from genome assembly GCA_021810205.1 of Actinomycetes bacterium. Classification (GTDB taxonomy): domain Bacteria; phylum Actinomycetota; class Acidimicrobiia; order Acidimicrobiales; family RAAP-2; genus JAJYVT01. Next base: position 4,747 of record JAJZJC010000103.1, on the reverse strand, counting down.
GCAGAGCCGCCGCTGCTGCCAAGCGAGAGCGCGTGGTCATCGCGTTGGAGCAGATGGCAGCGGAGGGGGAGCCGATCACCTTCGCTGGGGTGGCTCGGGCAGCGGGAGTCTCCACCTGGCTCGTCTACGCGCCCGGCGTGCGCGACGCCATCGAGGCCGCTCGCGCCCGCCAGAACGTCCACCCGCGCCCGGCGGCGCCCCCGCAGCGGCAGCACACGCCGGGCCTGTCCACCGACCTGGCGCTCGCCCGGGCCGAGATCGCTCGGCTGCGCGCCGAGCACGGTGAGCAGCGTCGCCAGCTCTCACTGGCACTCGGCGCCCGGATGGACGACCTTGCCAAAGCCGACCTCGTCGCCAGGGTCGACGAGCTCACCCGGCACAACACTGACCTCGCGGCCGCTCTCGCCCGCCAGCAATCCGAGGGTGCCGCCCTGAAGGCTCGCGTCGTCGAGCTCGAAGACGACCTGGCCGCGGCGCGCACCAGCCTGCGCCGCATGATCCGCGCCGAGAACTCAGCCCCAGCGCGCCCATAGCTCCGCCGGGTCGTCGCGGCGACGATCCGAGCCCCAAGCGCTTCCCGCCCGCATCGCCGCCAGCAAGAGGCTCCGCCCGCATCGCCGCCAGCAAGAGGCTCCGCCCGCCTCGCCCGTTCGCCCGGCGCGTCCGACAACGAAAGGAGAACCCGATGTCGCTTCGCACCCTCGGTGCCCTCGGAGTCGGCCTGGTCCTGGCCGTGGTCGTCATCGCAGCCGCGGCCGGCGGTCTCGTCTCGCTGGTCGCCGCCGGCTCGACACTGGCGTCCTCCACCATCGTCCCCTCACCCCAGGCGCTGTCCGACATTCCCGCCGCCTACCTGCAGACCTTCGAGGCGGCCGCCGCCACGTGTCCGGGGCTGCCCTGGAGCGTGCTGGCAGGCATCGGGCGGGCCGAGAGCGACTTCGGCGCGGACACACAGACCTCATCCGCCGGCGCCGTTGGCCCAATGCAGTTCCTGCCTACGACTTTTGCCGCCTACGACACCCCGGTGCCGCCCGGCGGGGCCACACCGCCCAGCCCCTTGGATCCCACCGACGCCATCTACGCCGCGGCCAGAGACCTCTGCGCCAACGGCGCCAAGGACGGCGCCGACATCCCCGGCGCCATCTACGCCTACAACCATTCCCAGGCCTACGTCGCCGAAGTCCTCTCCTACGCCGCGGCCTACGCCGCACCGGCACCCGCAGCGACAGCGCCGAGCCCGGCCGCCGCCGAGGCGGTCAGCTACGCCCTCGCCCAGATCGGCACCCCCTACCGCTGGGGCGGCGAAACCCCCGGAGTCGGCTTCGACTGCTCGGGGCTCACCCAGGCCGCCTACGCCGCGGCCGGCATCACCTTGCCGCGCGTCGCCCAGGACCAGTACGACGTTGGGCCCCACGTGCCCCCAGGCGCACCGCTCCAACCCGGCGACCTCGTCTTCTTCGGCGCGTCGCCGACCGACGTCAGCCACGTCGGGATCGTGCTCAACCCCTCCGGGGAGATGATCGACGCCCCCCACACCGGCGCAGACGTGCGGGTCGAGCAGTTCCCCACCACGATCGGGGCGGTCTGGGGCGTGGGCGACGTGTACATCGGGGCCACCCGCCCAGCTGGGTGAGAGCAGCGGTCCCCGGATGGGGACGCGGTGGCGGTGTAGCAGCTGGCGGAACAGGTCCACGAGGAGGGCGATCAGGTCGAAGTCTGCTCTCCCGGCACCCGGGCGGCGCGCCCGCCGTGCCGACCGCCGCCCGGCCGAGCCGGTGATCGCCGATCAATTTGCTTCCTCGACCCGGGAGAGGTCTCATCGCCTGCACTGGTCCAAGGGAAAGGAGCCGTCATGTGGCGAGTCGCCGTCTACGCGCAGGAGACCCCGGGCCGGCGGGGGCGTGATCGGCTGGACCGCCAGGTGACCCGCCTCGCCACCGGCGTCGCCCGCCGGCCGGGCTGGTGGCACGTCGCCACCTACGCCTTCGACGCCGGGTGGCGTCCGGGCCTCTCCCGGCTGCTCGCCGACGCGCCGGGCCGCTTCGACATCGTCGCAGTCGACGGCTATCGGCGCATCTCGGCCGACCGCCACGAACGCGACGCCATCTTCGCCCACCTGAAGGCGGTCGGGGTGGCGACGGCACTGCTTCGTCCCTCGGCCGCCCGCCAACTCGTCACCGTCGCCACGGAGGTTGCCCTGATCGACCTGATTGACGGCGCGATGCGCTGACTCGTCCGTCGAGCTCAAGGGGCGCCCCTCGTTCTTCGCTCGTTCCTCTACCTGGCCAGGCTGAGGGCAAGCACCGCCCCGGCGAGCAGGAACGGCGCGAGAGGAAGCGCACCCCGCCGGCCGACGACGCCCCGCCTGAGCGCGTATAGCGCGGCAAGCCCCAATCACAGAGCACCCCGGCCAGGAGCCTCGGCCACCCGCACCAGGGCCGTAGTGGACATGTAGGGCGGAGGCGCAGGATGAGGTCGAGTCCCGCAAATGACTGCGAACGCCAGGACGCGGGGCGGCAAGCCGGCGAATGAGAACGAGTCCGGGCCCTCGCAGCCGCGGAGGAACTCGTCCCGTCCCAGCCAGTCCGACAACCCGATGTCCCCGTTCCGCTGGAGGTGAAGTCGTCCTACCAACTTGCCTCGGCGTAACGCACGAGCACCTCGCTGATCTCTCGCCCAGGGATCACGACCAGCAACCAGTCCTCCGGCAGCTTCTGCGCGGTGGTGGCCTTCGGGCGAAACACCTGGACGGGCTGCTTCAACACCAAATCCCGGTCGTCGCGGTCCGAAGGGGTGTAGCCGCCGAGCAACCCCATCCACATGCTGCCGTCCTTCTTGATCACGGTGACGGCAGTCTCCATCCCGGTCGGGCGCTTGTTACGGAACACCTCCTGCCAGACCGGTGCGTGCTCGATGCGTTGACCGTCGCCGTGTCGCAGGAAGTTTTCGAACTTCGCTTGGAGCTTGTAGGCCCAGCCCTCCCGCTTGGGGTGGTTGAGCGAGCGATGGGTCAATCCGGCAACACCTGAGGCCACCAGGCAGACCATGGCGGCCGTCAGGACGACGGCCATGTAGTGCGCCCGCCAATAGGCGCTGGCACCGAGGCGGGATATCTCGGCAGGACTTACGACAGAGCTCGGATGGAGACGGCTGACACCGGCGACCACGCCGATGCCCACGGCGTCGAACACGACGCTCCAGAGGACGATCCGCGCGGCCTCCTCGAGCGACGTCTGCTCGAACGGCAGCCGGCGACGCTGCCGAAGCAGCTCGAAGAGCATGCCGGGTACCACGAGGAGCACAAACAGCAGCAGCGCCCCAAGGGTCTCCGGCACCATGGCGGCTTCAGGCTCCTGTCAGTTACTCCCCCGACGAGCCGGTGCCACCGCCGCTGTCGGCAGCCGGGGTCGCCAGGTTCTGCACGGGCGGCTCGGGCGCCATGTTCAACGGCATCGGTACCTCGCGGGGTGACGCCTGCGTCGGCGGGGTAAACATCATGTCCGCGCCCTTGCGGACTTCGCCGATGTCCCGTCTGCCCTCTTCAACTTGGTTGCCCTGGCTGGCAGGGCGCTGCGGTTCCGCTTCAGGACTCATGTCTTACCTCCGTTTGACCTGCATCAGGATACATCGACTGGCGAACGTGTGTTTGGGTTTGAGTCGAGCACCGTTACGGGGCGAAGGGTCTGCGCCGCCTCGGCCACACGGGTCGGTTGCAGTTCTTGCAGTAGTACAGGATCACCTGGCCGCCACAACGGGGACAGGTGGCCTTCAGGGCAATGTCGCTCGCGATGTGGAGTCCGACCATCACCACGCTCCGCGGTAGGCCACCGGGGCCACTGCGCTTCTTCTTCGCCATCCTGTCCTCCAGTCTCTCGGCCCGACGGCGACTACCCACCAGCTTGCCTCGACGGTGTGACAGTGACCCGTTCAGTCCCACAGGGGGGCGGGCGACACCTGTGGAACCGCCCGAACCTGCCTCCAATCCGGTCGTTGGCGCGCTCGAACTCGAAGTCCCTGCGAGTCTCGGCCATGTCAGGCGGTCGCTGGTCGGTCTGGTCGCCTCGGGATGCCGGACACACCCCCGTGGTAGGAACGTCCTCCGTGTGTGATCCTCCCGACGTGCGGTGGAGGCAGTCGCGTCGAGGTCCCCGCATCGCGTCCGTGCCGGAACTAGTATCCCGTTATCGGTGCTCGCAGGGAGTTAACGGAAGATGGCAGACAATGAGGAGGTGTTGACGACCGAGGAGGCAGCCAAGCTGCTCCGCGTCAGCACGAAGACCGTCCTCGGCCTTGCCCGCGACGGCGTTCTCCCTGGTGAGAAGGTTGGTCGTGCCTGGCGGTTTCTCCGCAGCGACCTCCTGAACCACCTCCGTGGATCCAAGCGAGAGACGAACGGTGTCGCGCTGTGAGCCCGGCCCCGGTCTCGCAGGTCGGCGGTGGTCGCACCACGCTCATCGGCCGGGGTGAACCTCGTCGCTTCCGTCCGCGGCTCAGTCTCGGGTACCACCAGGACCTCTACGCCCTGGTCGCCCAGCTCCGAGACCGCGACACGGACGATCGGGTACTCCGTGTCCGCCGCGCCATCGACGCCGCCGAGGCACGACGGGTCCAACTCCGTCAGTTCGGCGTGGACGACGACGACATGCAGCCCACCGTGTACTACATCGCCACGCTGCGGCTGCTCCGCGACCTGATCCTGCAGGGATGGGTACCGGATTCCGACGACGACGGGATCTACATCCTGCCG
>JAJZJC010000023.1 GCA_021810205.1 Actinomycetes bacterium | reverse complement strand
TCGCCGCCTCGGCCAGACGACGCGCTGCGAGTGCGTCGACACCGACGACATCGGCTCCGGCGTGGCAAGCGCTCGCCTCGATGGCGCCCGCGTCCGCGAGCACGTCGCTCAGCGCTCGCCGTATCTCTCGGCGAACGTCGGCGGGTTCACCGTAGAACGCTGCACTTCGCACGAGCGGATGCCGAAACCCGATCCTCGTCCCCTTCTGGTACACCACACCCGCATCGAGCGCCGGAGCCAGGTCGCTCAAGGTCACTCCCACGCGGTCCATGGCTTGAACCACCGCCTTGGTGGGCGCGCTTCCAGCTGCCACCACTGCAAGCGTCCGTCGGGTCGCCGGCGGAAGGAGCCGTCCAACGTTGAACCCGTCGGCGCACGCCGGACCGAGCGGCAACGGGTCAGGGAGGGGATGCCATCCGGCGAGTTCCGCCACGGTGAGCTGACAACAGGCTCCGAGCAACACGAGCGGGTTTCCGCCAGTCCGGCCCACGAGCTCGGAGAGCACCGCGTCGTCGGGGAGCTTGTCACAGTGGGCCGACAAGAGCTCACGGCTCTGGGATACCGTAAGGCCGCCGAGCTCATGGACGACCACCTCTTGGAGACCCAGCTCGAAGGGCTCGAGATGCGGCGTGTCCCGCCAGGCCAGGAGCAGCCCGACAGGCTCGTCGCACAACGGGCCGACGACTGCGGCTGCCAATGCGACGACGAGCTCCCTCGGCAGCACCTGGCAGTCGTCGATCGAGATGAGAAGCGGACCTGCACCCGTCAGTCGGCGAAGGGAGGATGCGGCCGCTTCGACGACGACTGCGGACACGGCGCGACGGGCCAGGGCACCTGCACCAGGACTGGCGAAGCGAGGCTGCTCCGGAGATGGGTCTGCGACTCGGGCGGCGAGCTCTTGGAGAGGGTCCGGCCAGGTGGAGACGACGTCTCGTCCAGCGGCAGCGCCCGCCACGATCGCGCCGCGGATCTGGACGGTCCGCAAGTCGGTAGCCCGAGCGACGGCCGCCTCGACGAGCGCGCTCTTCCCGACGCCGCACTCACCCCGGAACCCGATTGCGCCTGCACTGGCCCGCCGGACGCGGCCCAGCAGGTGGTCGATCTCAGCGAGCTCACGACTGCGAGCAACAAGACCCCCGCGATCGGACGGGATGTGCCCGCCCACGCTCTGCCGTGGAAGGCAGAGGGTTCGGGCAGTGGACCTCACGGAGCGGCTCTCTTCCTTGGGGGACGCGATGTCCGGGGGCGGGAAAGATACCACAGGCTCCAGGCAGCCGGCCGGGACGGAGCTCTCATCTCCTCGACGACCATGTGCGGACCATACGGCGCCGATGTCCACCTGACGTCCGACGCGCGTCCCCTGCGGATGGTGTCTGCCAGGTGCACGCCCACATCATGGGTCGGGGACGGCTCAGCGATTAGGGCTACAGGACCCTTTGGCAGGCCTTCGGGCTCCGCCGATCTCGTGACCGGATCGGAGGACACCCGCTGGTCCTGTAGTCTCGTTCCACGGCCAAAGGCCGCTGTGGCCCTCCCGGGAGGGCCGACGAACACGGGCTGTGGCGCAGCTTGGTTAGCGCGCTTGACTGGGGGTCAAGAGGTCGCGGGTTCAAGTCCCGCCAGCCCGACCAGGTTCAGGTGGGCGCGCCGTGCAGTCGTCGGCGCGCCGACTCAGCTCACAGACCGCACACGTAGCGCGTGCTCCAGGGTTGCCAGCCGTCGGCGTTGTACAGCCACAACGCCGCAGCGTTCTGCACAGCCGGCGGAGCTTCGAAGGCCCAGCCATTCGCGTACTGCGGGTAGCCAGCGCCAGACACCGCTTCGTTCCACGTGCTCGGCAAGAACTGGTAGGCGCCGGAGTAGCCGTTGCCGGAGTCTTCCGCGTAGTTGTCGCCCGACTCGTGGTAGCGAATGCACGCCCAATCCGGCGTTGTCGTCGAGGTGGCATCTGTGTACGACACTGCTTCGACGGCTGGTTGCGACGCAGGTGCCACCGGCAATGGCGCGGCCTCGGGCGATGGCGCACCGACCGGTGCCGGCGCCGTCATCGGGTGCCGACGCAGCATGGCCCACTCGAACTCTCCGACCAGATGGCGCACCAAGCCCGAAGAACCGGGCTTCGCCGAACGGGCCGCAGCCCGGTGGCCGACGCGGGTGGCGCCTCGCCGTTCCCGTTTCACTACATGCGCCTTCACTACATGCGCCTTCGCTACATGCGCCGCGCCGCTCGCGAACGACCCGGCAGTGAGGGTCACCGCGCTCGCGACAGCAGCGGTGCAAATGATGATGCTTACGGCAATCGCCGCGATGAGTGCGATGCGAGAACGCACGGCACCTCCCGTGATCGGGGCGCGTGAGTACGCGCCTCCCTCCGCCCGTCGATGATCTTCGGACCGCGGCCAATGCATCCACGCCCCGGACGGCGCGCGGAAGGCGCGATCCGTCCTAGCTCATCGCTGCAGGGTGTGCGACCGATGTGTCGGTCCGTTCCTCGTTGGTCGGGTTGATCCTCCCGGCTGCGTGTCGTCGTCGGTTGCCTTCACCGAACGGTCGGGGCGCCGCTCTGTACCGCCCCCTCCCGCAGTCAGCGTCCGGCAGGCGTTCTCTCGCCTTTGCCGTCTCGCGTTCAGCGCCGTGAAACCTAGCGGTGCCGAGCGACGTCGTGCCAATCGAGGCAAGAATCAACAGAACATCAACTCCGACATGGTGTACTTCGATCCCATCCATCGAAGTCGGTATGTCCGTTCATAACGCCGCGACCTGCGAGGATCCGCGTGCACAACGTCGAGCAAGCGTCGGTTGAGGATCGAAGCGCCGCGTCCGCGATGTGTCGGACCGCATGCATTCGTGTGTGACATTTCCGTGGCGATCCGGGAGTCGTGCACGGACGTGCCGCAGTGCGGGCTCGAATGCGCGCACGCAGCGAAGGCGGGGACTGCTACATGCCTCGGGGCGGATCTCTTAAGATCACTGGCGTCCTCCATGCGCGCAATCTGTTGCGGCTCGCCACGTGTGCAATGGTCCTCGAACTTGTTGGCGAGCTCCTTGGCGAGATCTTCCTCGTGCACCGCGGCGCGTCAGCGACCGCCGGGTCTCGCGTATCGCACGAGCCGATCGCGCAAGTCGTGCACGTGGCGGCGGCTCACCGTCAGCTCCTGGCTACCGACATGGACGGTGGTATGCGCCCCATCGGTCCGGATCTCGGTGATGTCCGCCAAGGAGACCAGGAATCCCCTGTGGATCCGCACGAAGCCTCGGTCCGCCCACTGCTCTTCGAGGGTGGCCATCGGCGTGCGCAGAAGGTAGTTGGCACCGTCACGCAGGTGTAGCCGGACATAGTCCCCTGCGGACTCCACCCACGCGATGTCCGACAACGCCAAGAGAAGGGTCCGGGCACCGGAGTCCACCGCGACCACATCGTGCCCATCGGGTCCGAGCGGCCCGTGGCGCGCCGGCTCGTCGCGCGCGCCGCCCTCCCGCGCGCCATTCGCCCCCGTCGCACCGGACGCCGAGGCGATCTCGGGGCGGTCGGCGAGCCGGGCCACCGCGCGCTGGAGCGCCCGGTCGAGACGTTGAGCGTCGACGGGTTTCAGCAGGTAGCCCGCCGCGCCCACTTCGAAGGCCTCGACGGCGTGGTCCTCGTGCGCGGTCACGAAGACCACTGCAGGGGGAGAGGCGAAGCGGGCGAGGACTCGTGCGAGCTCCATGCCGTCGAGCCCCGGCATGCGGATGTCGAGCAGCACGGCGTCGAACTGCTCGGCCTTCAGACGCCGGAGCCCTTCCGTCGCGCTCGACGCGACGGTCACGCGCCCGACGAGCGGGGAGCGCGCCAGGAGATAGGAGAGCTCGTCGAGCGACGGCGCCTCGTCGTCGACCGCCAGTATCGACAACACGCTCACGCCGGCACCGCCGCCCGGTGACGCTTGGGGATGCGCAGCTTGACCGTGGTGCCCCCTCCCAGCGTGCTGTGGATCCGCACCCCGTACTCCTCGCCGAAGACGGCGCGGAGGCGCTCGTCCACATTGTGCAGCCCGACCGCTTCGCTCGGATCGGTTCCCGAGAGCACCCGTACGAGGCGCACGGGGTCCGCGCCGATGCCGTCGTCGACGATCTCCACTGCCGCCTCGGCACCTTCGTCGGTGATGGCGATGGACAGGCTGCCTGGCCGCTCGGACGGCTCCAGCCCGTGGCGCACCGCGTTCTCCACCAGCGGCTGGATGACCAGCGATGGCAGCAGGACGCTCAAGACTTCGGGCTCCACGCGGATCGACACCGACAGCCGGTCCCCGAACCGCGCGCGCTCGAGGTCCAAGTAGGTGTCCACGAGCCGCAGCTCCTCAGCCATCGTGACGAACTGGCCGTGGCTGCGGAAGCTGTAACGGGTGAAGTCGGCGAAGTCCACCAGCAGCTCGCGGGCCCGCTCGGGATCGGTTCGGATGAACGACTCGATGGCGGTCAGCGCGTTGTAGACGAAGTGCGGGGCGATCTGCGCTCGCAGGAACCGCAGCTCCGCCTGGTCCGCCCGGCCCCGCTCACGCTCCAGCTCGGCCAGCTCGAGCTGGGAGGACACGAACCGGCCCACCTCGGTGGTGAGGCGCGTGAGCGCGACCGACGCCACCGTCGCCACGCACCCGAGCGCCCCCACCACCTGCCCGTCGACGCGAAGGGGAACGACAACACCGCCTTGGAGGACGCAGAGCGAGTCGCCGCAGGCGAGCTGGCGCGTGGTGAGCACCTGCGCCCTCCCCGAGGTCACTGCGGCCTCCAGCGCCTCCTGCAACAGGGCGCAGTGGGTGGTGTCCACGTCCGCGACAGCGAGCATGCCCCCTCGGTCGGCGAGCACCACGCCTGCTCCGAGGAGCCGGCGAAGGTGCGGCACCGCGCGCTCCGCACTCGCCGTGGTCAGCCCCTCGCGCAACGCCGGGGCGGTCTGGCTGGCGGTGTGGAGCGTCTCGAAGGTGGTGCGCTGCGATGGCGTGCCCAGGGCGCGGCCACCTCGCAACGCGAACCACGCGACGACCGCGGCGACGCCGACGACGCCCCCCAGCGCGACCCAAATTGCCACTCGCACGCCCAGTACCCCCGCACGCCGCGTCTTCGCCCACCCACCGTCGTGGCGCGCCCGTGCAGTCTTCCACAGGCCCCGGCACCGACGACGCTTCGGCCACGAGCCGCCCACCGCTGGGTCATCGCGCCGTTCCTCGTCTACCGATCGACCGTTCCTCGTCTACCGACCGACCGTTCGTCGTGAAAAATCGACCGTTCGGCGACGCGTGGCGGCCGTCCGCCGATGGGGTGCTCGTGGGACCTTGCCAGAACGCAACAACTTCTTCAAGATCCCAGGTGGCAGGTCGGCAGCTGCCGTGCTGCCCGTAGAGGGGGGCTGCCCGCAATGGGGGGACCCGTGAGGGGCTGCACAGCCACGGCCGTCGTGCCGGGCATCGATGTGCCCATGGCAAGCGAGCCCGCCCGGACAGCCGGGCGGGGAGGAGGGCCGCACATATGGCGACGACCTTCGAGTCGACCAGACCCGTGCAGCAGACGGAAATCATCGGCATCCCGACGGCAGCCGACCCAGCACCGCTCGGGCTCGCCGCCTTCGCCCTGACCACCTTCCTCCTCTCGGCGCACAACGCCGGGTGGACACGTGGGACGGGCAACGACTGGCTCGGCTACGCGTTCGCGTACGGCGGGGCGTGCCAGCTACTGGCAGGCATGTGGGAGTTCAAGAACCGCAACGTCTTCGGCTGCACGGCCTTTTCGACGTACGGCGGGTTCTGGATCGGCCTCGGCCTCTACGTCGAGCTCGGGGCCGGGGCGGCGAAGAACGCCACGCAGGTCACCAACGACCTTGGTTGGATCCTGCTGGCATTCTTCATCTTCAACACCTACATGCTCTTGTGGAGCCTGTTCGTGAACAAAGCGGTCCTGGTGGTGTTCTTCACCCTTGAGATCACCGAGCTGCTCTTGTTCATCGGTAATTTTGCCAACACAGCGAATCTGGTGAAGGCTGGGGGCGTGGTCGGTGTCATCACCGCTGCAGCCGCCTGGTACACCTCGGCGGCAGGCGTCGTGAACGGCATGGCCGGACGGCACGTGCTATTCGTCGGCAAACCGATGAGCTTCCCAGCGGCACGCGCTTCGCTCAACTGAGGGAGGCACCATGAGCGAGCACACCCCAACCAGCGGGCAGCAAGCCCTTTCGGCCCTGCTGCACGAGAACCGGCGGTTCGATCCGCCACCGGAGCTGGCGGCGAGAGCCAATGCCCAGCCTTCCATCTACGAGGAGGCGGCGGCGGACCGCCTCGCATGGTGGGCGGAGCAGGCGAGACGTCTCGACTGGGACACGCCGTTCTCGACCGTGCTGGAGTGGGACCTTCCCGATGCGAAGTGGTTCGCGGACGGACGCCTGAACGCCTGCGTGAACTGCGTCGACCGTCACGTCGCCGCAGGCAAGGGCTCCAAGGTGGCGTTCCACTGGGTGGGCGAGCCCGACGGTGACACCCGGACCATCACCTACAAGGACCTCTTGGAGGAGGTGAGCCGCGCTGCCAACGCCCTCGAGTCCCTCGGGGTGAAGGCGGGCGACCGGGTGGCCATCTACATGCCGATGATCCCCGAGGCGGTCGTCTCGATGCTGGCCTGTGCCCGCATCGGGGCGCCGCACTCGGTGGTCTTCGGTGGGTTCTCCGCCGAAGCCCTCGCGTCGAGGATCCTCGACTCCGACTGCCAAGTCGTGATCACCGCCGACGGCGGCTACCGCCGCGGCGCCGCCGCCGCTCTCAAGCCACACGTGGACGAAGCGCTCGAGCAGTGCCCGACAGTGCGTGCCGTGCTCTGCGTGCGCCGCACGGGCCAGGACGTGGCGTGGATCGAAGGGCGGGACCACTGGTGGCACGACACGGTGGAGACCGCGTCGTCCACCCATCAGGCGCAGTCCTTCGAGGCCGAGCAACCGCTGTACCTCATGTACACCTCGGGGACGACGGCCAAGCCCAAGGGCATCCTGCACACGACCGGGGGCTATCTGACCCACGTGGCGGCCACCCACCGGCTGATCTTCGACGTGAAGCCGGACGAAGACGTCTTTTGGACTGCGGCCGACATCGGCTGGGTGACCGGGCACAGCTACATCGTCTACGGACCACTCGCCAACGGCACCACCTCCGTCCTCTACGAGGGCACCCCCACAGCAGGGGGGAGGGACCGCTGGTGGAGGATCGTGGAGGACTACAAGGTCAACATCTTGTACACGGCGCCCACCACCATCCGCACTCTCATGAAGTGGGGCGAGGACTTGCCTGCGGCCCACGACCTCTCCTCGTTGCGCGTGCTCGGCAGTGTCGGTGAGCCGATCAACCCCGAGGCATGGATGTGGTACCGCAAGAACGTCGGCCGGACACGGTGCCCGATCGTCGACACCTGGTGGCAGACCGAGACCGGCGGCATTCTCATCACCCCGCTCCCCGGCATCACCTCGACCAAGCCCGGCGCAGCCATGCGGCCGTTCCCCGGCATCAGCGCCGAGGTGGTGGACAACGAGGGCAAGCCTGTCGGCAATGGTGAAGGCGGCTATCTCGTCATCACCGAGCCATGGCCCGGCATGCTGCGCGGCATCTGGGGCGACCACGACCGGTACGTCTCGACGTACTGGTCCCGGTTCCCCGGCGTGTACTTCGCCGGTGACGGTGCCAAGAAGGACGACGACGGCGACCTGTGGCTGCTCGGGAGGGTCGACGACGTCATGAACATCTCGGGCCACCGCATCTCGACCACCGAGGTCGAGCACGCGCTCGTCGGTCACCCCTCCGTCGCCGAGGCGGCGGTCGTCGGTGCCTCCGACGAGACGACCGGCCAGGCGATCGTCGCCTTCGTCACGGTGAAGGGCAACGTGCAGGTCGAGAACGAGGCGGCGACCGAAGCGCTCGTCGACGAGCTGCGCAACACCGTCGCCACGACGATCGGGCCGATCGCCAAGCCTCGCCAGATCATCCTCACGCCCGAGCTCCCCAAGACGAGGAGCGGCAAGATCATGCGGCGGCTCCTGCGTGACGTCGCAGAGCACCGCGAGCTCGGTGACGTGACCACGCTCATGGACCCGACCGTCGTGAACATGATCAGCGAGAAGATGACTGCCGGCGGCGAAGACGAAGCTTGAGATCGGGGGAATCGGCAACTGACATGTGCAGACCCCGGGTGCCGCTCATGGCACCCGGGGTCCCGCATAACATCGGGTGGTGGCTCTCGACGCCCCACACTGTCTCGTGACGATGGGTCCCTCGTGACCGGCAACGACTGGCTTGCGGTCTTCGGCGCGCTCGGGCTGGCGACGTTGGTCCCGGTGATCTGGGCGATCATCGATGTCGCTCGGCGCCCGCCCTGGCAGTTCTCGACCGGTCGCAAGGTGCTGTGGGGTGTGACGCTCGGCGTCGGCTGGCTCGTGCTGTGGCCCCTCGCTCTCGTCTCGTCCCTGCTCTACCTCGTCGTGCTGCGCCGCCGGTTCCCTCGGACAGCTGCGGGTCAGAGCGGGCAGCCGCCCTTCGGTTACGGCGCCGATCCGCGCGGCGGCCCGCACCCCTTCGGCACCACAGGCCGCTACGGCGGCCAGCCCTTCGGTGGGGGACCGCAGGGTGGCCCGTCGTACCCGCCACAGCAGGCCCCCTACCCGTACGGTCCCCAGCAGGGGCCGCCCTCCTACGCCAGCTACGGCACCGGATACCCCGCCAATGTGCCGCCGCCGCCACTCCCGCCCGCAGGCTGGTACCCAGACCCTGCAGGCAGCAACCGGCAGCGCTGGTGGGACGGTCGGGGTTGGACCGATCACCTCCGGGACCCGTCGAGCGAGTAGCCCGGCCCGACGCGCTCGCCAGGCGTCCCGCTATGCGCAGGCGTCGAGAAGGTCCGGCGGCAGCCCACGAGGCGGCTCGCCCTCGTGGACCTCGTACCCCGCCCACCAGGCAGTCGCGTCGGGGGGGACGGGAAGCCCGAGGCCCTTGCGCTCGCTGAGCGCATCACGCACGACTCGCTTGCAGCGGGCGAGCGCCGAAAGGTCGCCGGCGGCGACATCGCCGGCGAGCCACATCTCCTCTTCTCGGTGCCACGCCTGGGTGCGCGCGACCGCGATGGCGTCGGTCGCCTCGTTGGCGCGTCGGCGCAACGGCGGTTCGAGGTCAGAGACGACGTCTGCGGCACGCAGCCACCCGTAGTCCATGTTCACGAGCATGAGCCCCCGAGAGACGTCGAATGGGCCGACGATGTCGACCCGCGGGTCGATCACGGTCACCACGGTGCCGCGTGGGAGAGCGGGGCGAAGGTTCGCGCGCTGGCGCTCCGCGAAGGAGATCTCCCCGATCGCACGAATGAAGACCTCTGGCGCGCTGGCCGACTCGAAGTCGCGGCGCACGGCGCGTGGATCGATCGGCACGGCCAGGATCGCGTAGATGCGCGTCGCGCCGAGCGATGCCGCGGCGGCAACGGGCACGTTCTCGACGACTCCGCCGTCGACGTAGGCGTCGCCGGCCATCGGACGGGGAGGGAACAGCATCGGCACGCTCGCCGATGCGACGACACCGTCGACGACGTCGACGGTGCCAGGGGGGCAGACCAGCGTGCGCGCGTCATCGGCGACGACTGCGCCGTCCCCGCATACATAGCGCAGCACGCCAGCGCCCAGTGCGACCACCGCGAGCCGCAGGTCGAGGCCCGGGCGGCTCACGAGCGCGAAGTCGATCGGGGCGATGCCGCCACCGCCTCGCCGGAGCCGCTCGGCAAGGGGGTCGAGGGTGAGCAGCGAAGCGGTTCGGCCACGGCGCTGGCGCCAGGCCCTGCCGAGGCTCGGCAGGGCACGGGCGACCTGCCCGGCAATCCGGATGGCCCGCCCACGGCGAGCGACCACCGGGCGCGCCCCGATGTCCGCGCTCCCACCGCTTCCAGCGGCACCGCCGGTGCGCTCGGCGCCCTCTCCTGGGATCGCCGGCCGCGTCCGCTCGACGACCCAGTGGTCGATCGCCCTTCCAAAGAGCGTCCCGTCGAGCTCGGCCACCCACGGTTGCTTGCCGAACAGCAGGTCCGAACGCGTCATCGCGAGAAGGTCGTCGTGGAGCTCCTTCGTGCGAGCGAGCATCTCTTGGTGCGTCCGTGCCTGCGCGAGCACCGCCGCACACAGCGCGCCCGCGGACGCTGCAGTGATCACGTCGGGCACGATGCCCTGTTCTTCGACCAGGTAGCGGACCGCGCCTGCTTCGAACGCGCCCTTGGCCCCTCCGCCTGCGAGGACGAACGCCGTCTTTTGTGCCTTCTGAGCGGCCGTCTTCTCAGGCTTCTCAGGGCCTGTCACGTCGCCGCACTCTCGCGCCCCCGACCCCGGCCCAGCTTGCTGGTTGCACCACCTCGAGATCTTACGGGGCGCCCACTGCGGCACCCCCGCTGCGGCGACGTCGCCGGCGTGGTGTCGGGAACGGCCGCGCGACAAGGTTAGGATGGTCGGACTGCTCCAGGGCCAACGTCGTCCCAGGCGGCAATTCGGCATCGAGACAACCCCCGCCTCCCCGCCAAGAGGCGACGAACCGCAGGAAGGGACGACGACACCGTGGACTCTCTGACGGCACCCGCCGCCAGTCCCGCCGACCGGCTCGCGCCGAGAGGAACGCAGTACGGCTTGCGGCGTGGGCTCTACGATCCTCGCTTCGAGCACGACGCGTGCGGCATGGGCATGGTGGCCGACCTCACCGGCCGGCCGAGCCACGACGTCGTGGTGAACGCGCTCACCGTGCTCGAACGGCTGGCCCACCGCGGGGCGTCCGGGGCGGAGATCGACACGGGCGACGGCTCGGGGATCCTCGTCCAGGTTCCTCACGAGTTCTTCGTCGCACACGCGGCAGCAGCCGGCATCGACCTGCCCGCAAAGGGTCGCTACGTCGCCGGCTGCGTCTTCTTGCCCACCGACGCCGACGACGCCGCCAAGGCCCGCGCCACGCTGCGGGCGATCGCCCGAGAAGAGGGCATGACCGACCTGTGGTGGCGCGAGGTCCCCGTCGACGCGAGCTCGCTCGGGGGCGCCGCACGGCGAGCCGCCCCGCGCATCGAGCAAGTCTTGCTCGTGCCCTTGCCCGGGTCATCTGCCGAGGCGCGCGGCCTCGAGGGACCGATCGCCCTCGACCGCGTCGCCTACGTCGTGCGCAAGCGTCTCGAGCACGCAACCTCTGACGTCTACGTGCCGTCACTCTCGGCGCGCACCCTCGTCTACAAGGGCATGCTCACCTCCCACCAGCTGCGCGACTTCTATCCGGACCTCTCCGACGACACCTTCTGCAGCGGGCTCGCGCTCGTGCACTCGCGCTTTTCGA
Source organism: Actinomycetes bacterium (assembly GCA_021810205.1). GTDB lineage: Bacteria > Actinomycetota > Acidimicrobiia > Acidimicrobiales > RAAP-2 > JAJYVT01. The sequence continues at coordinate 30,233 of JAJZJC010000023.1, read as the reverse complement.
CCAACACGTTTCCGAGCTGGCCACTTGCCCACCCGTACCGCTACCTCGCGCACAACGGTGAGATCAACACGCTGGCAGGCAACCGGAACTGGATGCGTGCCCGTGAGGCGCTCATCTCCACGCCGCTCATCGACGGCGACCTCGAGCGGATCTTCCCCATATGCACGCCGGGCGCCAGTGACTCGGCGACCTTCGACGAGGTGCTCGAGCTGTTGCACCTCGGCGGCCGCTCGCTGCCCCATGCCATCCTCATGATGATCCCGGAGGCCTGGGAGAACCACGAGTCGATGGACGAGGCCCGCCGCGCCTTCTACGCCTACCACGCGTCGCTCATGGAGCCCTGGGACGGCCCAGCAGCCGTCGCGTTCAGCGACGGCACGGTCGTCGGCGCCGTCCTCGATCGCAACGGTCTGCGACCGGCGCGCTACTGGGTCACCGACGACGGTCTCGTCGTGCTCGCGAGCGAGGTCGGGGTGCTCGACATCGATCCCGCCAAGATCCTGCACAAAGGCAGGCTCCAGCCCGGGCGAATGTTCCTCGTTGACACCGCGCAGGGACGCATCGTCGACGATGCCGAGATCAAGGCCGAGCTCGCCGCCGAGCACCCTTACGCGGAGTTCCTCGCCAAGGACCAGGTCCACCTCGACGAGCTCCCGGCGCGCCACATGCTCACGCCGCAGCATGCGAGCGTCGTGGCGCACCAGCAGCTCTTCGGTTACACGACCGAGGAGCTGCGCGTCGTGCTCGGCCCGATGGCACGACAAGGCGAGGAGCCCCTCGGTTCCATGGGGTCCGACACGGCCATCGCCGCGCTCTCGGACCGCCCGCGGCTCCTCTACGACTACTTCACCCAGCTCTTCGCCCAGGTGACGAACCCGGCGCTCGACGCGATCCGTGAGGAGCTCGTGACCTCACTCGGCGCCACGATCGGGCCGCAGGGCAACCTGCTCGATGCGGGCCCCGGGCAGTGTCGCCAGATCCTCGTGCCCCAGCCGGTCATAGACCGCGACGACCTCGCCAAGCTCGTCTACGTGAACGAGCACGGCGAGACGCCGGGATTCAAGGCCTTCGCGGTCGACGCCCTCTTCCCGGTGGCGGACGCTGGGCAACGTGGCGCGCCGACCGCGTCAGGTGGCGCCGCGCTCGCCGGCGCGCTCGCCGACGTCCAACAGAAGGTCTCCGCCGCTATCGCCGACGGCGCGAACCTCATCGTCCTCTCCGACCGCAACTCGACCGAGGAGCTGGCCCCCATACCGTCGCTCCTGGTCACCGCTGCGGTGCACCACCACCTCGTTCGAGAGCGGACGCGCACCAAGGTCGGCCTCGTCGTCGAGAGCGGCGATGCCCGCGAGGTCCACCATGTCGCGCTCCTCATCGGCTTCGGCGCCGCGGCGGTCAACCCCTACCTCGCACTGGACACGATCGACGACATGATCGCGAACGGACAGCTCGAGGGCGTCTCGCCACGCCAGGCGAGAAAGCAGTACCTGAAAGCGCTGTGCAAGGGCGTGCTGAAGGTGATGTCGAAGATGGGCATCTCGACGGTCGCCTCCTACACCGGTGCACAGGTCTTCGAGGCCGTGGGCCTCCACCCCGACATGGTCGACGAGTACTTCACGGGGACCCCGAGCCGCATCGGCGGCGTCGGTCTCGACGTGCTCGCGGCCGAGGTGGCGTCGCGCCACTCGCTCGCGCACTTGGCGCGCAAGACGTCCCGCGCGCACCGAGAGCTCGAGGTGGGAGGCGAGTACCAGTGGCGCCGGGAAGGCGAGCTCCATCTCTTCAATCCCCGCACGGTCTTCAAGCTCCAGCACGCCACGCGTGCCAAGCGCTACGAGATCTTCAAGCAGTACAGCGGCGCCGTCGACGACCAGTCCGAGAAGCTCGCCACCATCCGAGGCCTCCTCCGCCTTCGTCCGTCGGACAACGGACCGATACCCATAGAGGAGGTCGAGCCCGCGTCCGAGATCATGAAGCGCTTCTCCACCGGGGCCATGTCCTATGGCGCCATCTCCGCGGAGGCGCACGAGACGCTCGCCATTGCGATGAACCGCATCGGCGCGCGCTCGAACTCAGGGGAGGGCGGCGAGGACACCGAGCGCTTCGCGCCTGACCCGAACGGCGACCTGCGGCGAAGCGCCATCAAGCAGGTGGCGTCCGGACGCTTCGGGGTGACGAGCGAGTACCTGGTCAACGCAGACGACCTGCAGATCAAGATCGCCCAGGGTGCGAAGCCGGGCGAGGGCGGTGAGCTGCCAGGGCACAAGGTCTACCCCTGGATCGCCCGCACCCGTCACTCCACGCCCGGGGTGGGCCTGATCTCGCCGCCACCACACCACGACATCTATTCGATCGAGGACATCGCCCAGCTGATCCACGACCTGAAGTCGGCGAACCCCGAGGCGCGCGTCCACGTGAAGCTCGTCGCCGAGGTCGGAGTCGGCACGGTGGCGGCGGGCGTGGCGAAGGCCCACGCCGACGTGGTGCTCATCTCAGGACACGACGGCGGCACCGGGGCGGCAAAGCTCACCTCCTTGAAGCACGCCGGCATCCCTTGGGAGCTCGGCCTCGCCGAGACCCAGCAGACCCTCGTCGCCAACGGCCTACGAGACCGCATCGTCGTCCAGGTCGACGGCCAGATGAAGACGGGCCGCGACGTGGTGATCGCGGCCCTCCTCGGCGCAGAGGAGTACGGTTTCGCGACCGCGCCGCTCGTCGTGTCGGGCTGCGTGATGATGCGCGTGTGCCACCTCGACACCTGCCCCGTGGGTGTCGCGACCCAGAACCCCACGCTCCGCAAGCGCTTCACCGGCAAGCCCGAGTTCGTGACGACGTTCTTCGAGTACATCGCGCAGGAAGTCCGTGAGCACCTGGCCTCTCTCGGACTGCGGTCGCTCGACGAGGCGATCGGGCGCGTGGACCTCTTGGCGAGCGCCGAGGCGGTATCGCACTGGAAGGCGGAGGGACTCGACCTCTCTGGCATCCTCGTCGAGCCAGATGGCCCATTCGACACTGCGCGCAGGTGCATCCGCGCGCAGGACCACGGCCTCGACCGAGCCCTCGACCACCACTTCTACGAGGCGTGCGAGCCCGCCATCGCGAGCCAGACGCCGGTGCGCCTCGAGCTGCCGATCACCAACAGCGACCGCAGCGTCGGCGCGCTCCTCGGCTCGGCGATCAGCCGGAAGTGGGGCGGCGACGGGCTGCCCGACGGCACGATCGACCTGACGTTCCGTGGCTCGGCGGGGCAGAGCTTCGGCGCCTTCGTGCCCCGAGGTGTGACGCTTCGGCTCTTCGGCGATGCGAACGACTACTTCGGCAAGGGGCTCTCCGGCGGCCGGCTCGTTCTGCGCCCGCCCGCGGCGTCGCACTTTCGCGCCGAGGAGGAGATCATTGCCGGAAACGTCATCCTCTACGGCGCGACCGCCGGGGAGGCCTTCATCCGCGGGCAGGTGGGAGAGCGTTTCTGCGTGCGGAACTCCGGCGCGCTCGCGGTCGTCGAGGGCATCGGCGATCACGGCTGCGAGTACATGACGGGGGGCAGGGTGGTCGTCCTCGGCCCGACCGGCCGGAACTTCGCCGCAGGGATGTCCGGCGGCATGGCGTTCGTCTATGACCCGGACCGCCGCTTCGCACCGCGGGTGAACCCGGGGCTCGTCGACCTCGAGGCCCTCTCGGACGAAGACGCCGAATGGCTGCGCGACGTCGTCGAGCGCCACGTGGACGCCACGAGCTCCTCCGTCGGCACCCGCCTCCTCGCCGACTGGGACGCAACGTGCACGGACGTGGTGAAGGTCATGCCCCGCGACTACCGCCAGGTCCTCGAGCTCACCCGGCGGGCGATCCTCGAGGGTCGATCGGTCGACGAGGCAGTGATGGCGGCCGCGCATGGGTAAGCCGACGGGGTTCTTGGAATTCCGGCGCGAGCTCCCGCGTCGGCGGCCCGTGCCGGTGCGCTTGCGCGACTGGCGGGAGGTCTACGAGCCGTTTGCCGAGGAGCTCGCGAGACACCAGGGGGCGCGCTGCATGGACTGCGGGATCCCCTTCTGCCACGACGCGTGCCCGCTCGGGAACCTCATACCCGAGTGGAACGACCTCGTCTACAAAGACGACTGGTCGGATGCGATCGAGCGCCTCCACGCCACCAACAACTTCCCCGAGATGACGGGCCGGCTCTGCCCGGCGCCGTGTGAGGCAGCCTGCGTCCTCGGCATCAACGACGACCCGGTGACCATCGAGCGCCTCGAGTACGAGATCGCCGAGCGGGCATGGAGCGAAGGCTGGGTCACGCCACAGCCCGCGGCGCTCCCGACGGGCAAGCGCATCGCAGTGGTCGGATCGGGCCCGGCAGGGCTCGCGTGCGCGCAGCAGCTGGTGCGCGCCGGCCATGCGGTGACCGTCTTCGAGCGCGCGGAGCGTCCGGGCGGGCTCCTGCGCTACGGCATCCCCGAATTCAAGATGGAGAAGCACGTCCTCGACCGGCGTCTCGCACAGCTGCGGGCCGAAGGTGTGGCCTTCGTCTGCGCGACGTCGATAGGCGTCCCGCCGGACACGCAGGGACCGGACAGCTCGCATCCAGAGCCCGGCGAGCGGCGAGGCATCGGCAGCGCCTGCGCCCCCGACGTCACGGTCCTCTCGGCGCGCTCGCTCCTCGCGGACCACGACGCGGTGGTCCTTGCGGGCGGCGCCACCCTGCCACGCGACCTCCCGGTGCCCGGTCGCCACCTGCGTGGCGTCCTCTTCGCCCTCGACTTCCTGAAGCCGGCGAACCTCGTCCAAGAGGGGTCACTCGGCGAGTCGCCGTTCGACGCCAAAGGTCGCCACGTCGTCATCATCGGCGGCGGCGACACGGGAGCGGACTGCCTCGGCACGGTGCACCGTCAGGGCGCGACGACGGTGCACCAGTTGGAGATCCTTCCCGAGCCCCCGTCCCAGCGAAGCGCGGAGCATCCGTGGCCCGTGTGGCCGATCATCCTTCGCACCTCTTCGGCCCACGAAGAGGGTGGGCGACGCCTCTTCTCGGTCACCGCCACGGAGCTCGTCGACGACGGCACGGGAGCGGTCAAGTCGCTGCGCGGCCACGAGGTCGCGATCGACACGACCAGTGGCGCGCCGGTCTTCGCCCCGGTCCCCGGCAGCGAGTTCGAGCTGCCCTGCGACATGGTCCTGTTGGCGATGGGCTTCGTCGGTAGCGAGCGACACGGGGTGGTCGCCGAGCTCGGGCTCGAGCTCGATGCACGCGGCTCGCTCAGCGTCGACGCCACATGGGCGACGAGCGAGCCGGGCGTCTTCGCGTGCGGTGACATCGCGCGCGGGCAGAGCCTCATCGTGTGGGCCATCGCAGAGGGTCGCGCCGCGGCGGCCGCCGTCGACCGCCGGCTCATGGGCACGACCGCGCTCCCTGCGCCGGTGGTACCCGGTCAGCTCGCGATGCGCTGACCTCCTGCGGTGCACCGCGGCCGCGGCAGGGCGCTCACGCAGCAGTCGTGAGGTCGGCGGGCCGTGCGGCGCCCATCGGTGCGGGCCAGCGTGCCAGATCCTCGATGCGGACGACGGCGCCAGCGTGGGGCGCATCGACCATCTCTTGGTGCCCGAGGTAGATGCCGACGTGCCCCGGGAGCCCGGGCTCGAACTCGCCCGGCTCGAAGAAGACGAGATCCCCGGGCAGGAGGTCCGCGAGCGGGACATGGGGGAGTGTCGTCCACTGGGCCTCCGACGTACGGGGAATGACGACGCCCGCTGCGGCGTAGGCAGCCTGAGCCAGCCCGGAGCAGTCGAAGCCGACGCCCGGTGTCTCGGCGCCCCAGCGGTAGGGGGTGCCGAGCTGGTCGAGCGCGAAGCTGACGGCGATCGCCGCGACGGTGCTCGGCGCCCCTATCACCTGCGCTGTGTTCACATAGGAGGCCGCGTAGGACAGCACTTCTCGCACGTACGACTCGGAGTGGTTGTAGTCGTAGACGGCGCCGGGAATGTCGACGCCGTCTCTCGCGCCGTTGGCGCAGAGCAGGCGAGCGGCGGCCCATGCCGCGTCCACCGGGTCGTAGGGGGAGGGGGGCGCAACGCCGCCCGGCGGCACCGGCCGGTCGTACGCCGCGAAGGTCGCCGGCAGGAACTGCATCGGCCCGACAGCCCCCGCGGACGAGGTCCGTGTATCGACGCCGAAGTCGGTCTCCACCCGTCCGATGCCCGCGAGCACGTTCCAGGGCAGTCCCGGGCAGCTGGCCGCCGCAGCCTCGAACGCCGCCAGGTACGCCCGCGGGATGCTCGAGCGCGCCCCGGGCGACGGCGCGCCGCCGGCGCCGATCCCTGAGGCAGCGCCACCGAGGACCGCCGTGAGCCCCACCGTGGCGACGCCGGCGAGGAGCAGCACCGAGCAGAGCACGCCGCCGGCGAGCACCCCCAGGACGCGCAGGGACACGGAGGCCTCCTTTCAGCCGCGGTCTCCCTCGCCCGCCGCGCCACGAGCGAGCGCCGGGGGACCTGTCAACGAGCACCCGTCAGGCGGGCCCACCTCTGCGATCCCGTCTCTTCAGGCACGTCACCGAACGGTCTGGCGATCCGGCGGCACCGCGCGCCGGACGCTCACTGGTTCAGTCGTAGAGGAGGTGCGACAGGCTGGTCACCTCGAAGATCCGGCGCACGATCTCTGTGCAGGTCTTCGAGCGCCTTGGAGGCCCCGGAGCGGCACGCCTGGCGCAAAGAACCCCGACGTGTCCGGCCGGTACGCTGTTCCCGGCACCACGACGGGGAGGCGCGATGCGAAGCACCATGCAAGAAGGACCCCTGCTCATCAGTGGCATCCTCCGCCACGGTCAGCACGTCTACGGCGAGAGCGAGGTCGTGACGGTGGAGCCCGGCGGCTATCGCACCGCCACCTTCGCCCAGGTCGGCGAGCGCGCTGAGCGCCTCGCCTCGGCGCTCGAGCACCTCGGGATCTCGCGCGACGACCGGGTCGGCAGCTTCTGCTGGAACAACCAGACCCATCTGGAGGCGTACCTGGCAGTGCCCTCGATGGGCGCCATCCTGCACACGCTGAACATCCGGCTCTTCCCCGAGCAGCTGGCGTACGTGATCTCGCACGCCGAGGACAAGGTGATCATCGTCGACGCCTCGCTGGTGCCGGTCCTCGCACGCGTCGCGGCAGACATCCCCTCGGTGAAGACGATCATCGTGAGCGGCACTGGTGACACGTCACCGCTCGGAACGACGCTCGACTACGAGCAGCTGCTCGCCGCCGAGGAGCCCGGTTACGACTGGCCCGACCTCGACGAGCGAGACGCCGCTGCGATGTGCTACACGAGCGGCACCACCGGCCAGCCCAAGGGCGTCGTCTACAGCCACCGGTCGACCTTCCTGCACTCGATGGCGGTGACCTCTGCGTCGTCCATCGGCATGACCGAGCACGACAAGCTCCTTGCCGTCGTCCCGATGTTCCATGCGAACGCCTGGGGCACGCCCTACGCAGGGTACATGGTCGGCGCGGATCTCGTCATGCCGCAGATGTTCTTGCAGGGCGAGCACCTGCTGCGCATCATCTCCGAGCAGCGACCGACCCTGTCTGCGGGGGTGCCGACCATCTGGAACGATCTGTTGCGCGCGGCCGCCTCGTCGGACGCAGACCTCTCTTCGCTGCGCCACGTGACCGCCGGCGGGTCCGCCGTCCCGCGCAGCCTCATCGAGGCTTTCCAGGCACGCGTCGGCATCCCGCTCACCCAGGGATGGGGGATGACCGAGACGAGCCCGCTCGCCGCCATCGCGGTGCCCCCCGCCCGCGCCTCGAAGGAAGAAGAGCTCGACTACCGCACGAAGGCGGGGCGGGTGGTGCCCGGCATCGAGGTACGCGTCGCCGGCCCCCACGACGAGATCCTGGCGAACGACGGCGTATCGGTGGGCGAGTTCGAGATCCGTGGTCCCTGGGTGACCGCGTCGTACTACAAGGACCCCGACCCCGCGAGGTTCCACCACGGCTGGCTACGGACCGGTGACGTCGGCACGCTGGACCCCCGGGGCTTCATGCAGGTCACCGACCGCACGAAGGACGTCATCAAGTCCGGAGGCGAGTGGATCTCCTCAGTGGAGCTGGAGAACGAGGTGATGGCGCATCCCGACGTCTACGAGGCCGCCGTCGTGGCAGTGCCCGATCCCAAGTGGCAGGAGCGACCGCTCGTCGTGGTGGTGCCGGCCCCGGGTCGCACGCCGAGCGCCGCCGAGCTCGTCGACTTCCTCCACGGCCGCGTCGCGCGCTGGTGGCTGCCCGAGCGCTGGGCGTTCGTGACAGAGATCCCGAAGACGAGCGTCGGGAAATTCGACAAGAAGGTGCTCCGTGCCGATCACGCCTCCGGGCGTCTCGCAGTGGTCGAGGTCGAGCTCCCCAAGGACTGATCCAGAACCACGCGCGAAAGCGTCCGCCACCGGTCGAGCGGTGGCGAGCGGCGAGCTCAGCCAGTGCACTCGTTCAGCGCCTCGATGAGGACGTGCAGGCGGCCGTAGTGGAGCTTGTCGAAGCGGAAGGCCACTCGCGCGAGCTCCAGGTGGTCGCTGCCCGATCGCTCCGGTGGAAACGGGGATGCGGGGCGGATCGACCCAGAGAGGATGATGTCGGCAAAGCGGCGGTTCAATGTTCTCAGCTCGCCGGCAGATGGCGCGACGTGCAGTCGGAGCACGAGCAGGTCTCCCACCCAACGGCACGAATGGTAGTTGCGGTAGAAGCCGAGAACCTCGCTCGCCGCTTCGTCCACCGTGTTCGCGACCTTGAAGAGGACCGTGTCATCGGGCGAGACGTAGCCCGGCCGCACGGCCTCCTCGTCGAGGAAGCGCCGCCATCCGTGCCAGTACGTTCCGCCCGGCGTCTCGACGAGCACGACGGGTGCAGGTTCGGCCTTGCCGGTCTGCAGCAACGTGAGGAGCTCGTAGCACTCGTCCTGAGTGCCGAAACCCCCGGGGAGCAGCGCGTAGGCGTGGGACTCCTTGATGAGCATCAGCTTGCGGGTGAAGAAGTACCGCATCTCGACGAGCTTGGGGTCCTGGGCGATGAAGGGGTTGGCACTCTCCTCGTTCGGCAGACGAATGTTCACGCCGAACGCGTGATCGCGGCCGGCACCCTCCGACCCTGCCGCCATGATGCCGGGACCGGCGCCGGTCACCACCATCCAGCCGGCGCCGGCGAGGTGCGACGCGAGGTCCCTGGCGAGCACGTAGACGGGATCCGCTGGCAGGGTGCGGGCGGAGCCGAACATGGTGAGCTTGCGGATGTCACGGTAGGGACGGAAGACACGGAACGCCTCGGCCATCTCCGCCAGCGCCGCGTCGGCGATCTTCAAGTCCCCGATCTCGGTCTCCTGTTCGGCGAGCACCCACACCGTGGCGAGCATGGAGCGCAACAGCTCTCGCCGGGTGGCGGAGCCTCCCCGATCACCGGCGACGAGGTCGTACACGGCGTCGATCACGTCCGACGGCGGACGGGGCGCGCCGGGCATCACCTCGGCGAGCTCGCTCATCGCGGTATCGAGTGGCTCCCCGTCCGGCTCGCCACCACCCGCGCCCCCGGTCATGCCGGAACGGCGCGCGTGTACAGCGTCGTCCGCTGCGCCAAGGGGCGACCGAGCGGTGCGACGAGCTCCTCGAGCCCTTCGACGTCGATCCGCTGCCCGTGGCTCCCGCCTGCCGCACGAGAGATGTTCTCGTCCATCAAGGTCCCGCCGACGTCGTTGGCCCCAGACGCCAGCACCTGGCGCGTCCCGTCGACGCCCATCTTCACCCATGACACCTGGATGTTGTCGATCAAGCCGCGGTACGCGATCCGGCCGACGGCGTGCATGAGCAGTGCCTCACGGAAGGTCGGGCCACGGCGCGCGCGATGCTGGAGGTAGATCGGCGAAGCCATGTGCACGAAGGGCAGCGGCACGAACTCCACGAAACCCCCCGTCTCTCGCTGCAGTGCCCGGGTCGCCGCGAGGTGGCGAGCCCAGCTCCGTGGCTGCTCCACCGCGCCGAACATGATCGTGACGTTCGAGCGGAGGCCGACGCGGTGGGCCACCCGGTGCACCTCGAGCCACTCCTCCGTGGAGACCTTGTCGGGGCACAGGACGGCGCGGACGTCGTCGTCCAGGACTTCCGCGGCGGTGCCTGGCAGCGACGCGAGCCCCGCGTCCCGGAGCCGAGCGAGGTAGTGCTCGAGCGGTTCCCCGAGACGGCGGGCGCCCTCGGTGACCTCGAGCGCACTGAAGCCGTGGATATGGATCCGCTCGGACCCGAGCCTCACCGCGCGCAGCACGTCGAGGTAGTAATCGCCGTCGAAGCGCGGGTGGATCCCGCCCTGCAGGCATACCTCCGTGGCACCCTCCGCGTCGGCCTCGGCCACTCGGCGGGTGATCTCCTCGAACTCGAGCACGTAGGGATCACCCCGAAGGTTCAGCGAGCGCGGCCCTTTGGAGAAGGCGCAGAAGCGGCATCGGTAGGTGCACACGTTGGTGTAGTTGATGTTGCGGTTCGAGATGTAGGTGATCTCATCACCGACGATCGATCGGCGGAGCTCGTCGGCCACCTCGCAGACGGCACGCACCTCGGGGCCCCGAGCGGCGAACAGGGTGACGATCTCGTCTTCTCCGACCTCCTCGCCCCGCTGCACGCCCGCGAGGATCTCAAAGACGGGCCCGGCGGCACGCGAGGGTTGCCTGCCTCCCACGTGCGCCGCGTCGTCTGCACCGACGAGCGACGGCGGCGGCGCGCTGCCCCCGGCGCACCAGGAGTCCATGCGGGCGAGCCCTTCGGCATCGGCGGCATCGAGCACCGGGAAGCGCATCGCCGGATCGAGCCACCGCTCCGGATCGAGCACCACGTGGGAGTAGACGGTCAGGCGCGCGGCCAGCGTGTGCCCCGCGATCTCGGTGGCGGCCGTCAACTGCTCGAGCGCCGGCCACGCACGCTCGGGGTTCACGTGATCGGCGGTGACGGGAGAGACACCCCCCCAGTCGTCGATCCCGGCCGCGAGCAGCGGCGCCAGATCGTCGGAGAGGTTCGGTGGTGCCTGGACATGCACGTCGTCGGGCAGCACGAGCCGGGCGGCGGCGATGCTCCAGACGAGCTCAGCCGGGGGGCAGGGCGGGTGCCCCGCCATGGCGGTGCCCGGTTTGGGGAGGAAGTTCTGGACGATGACCTCTTGGACATGGCCGTGCCGGCGGTGCGAGGCAGCGATCGCCTCGAGCGCCTCGATGCGAGCGGCCCTGCTCTCGCCGAAGCCGACCAGGATCCCGGTCGTGAACGGGATGCCCAGCCGTCCGGCAGCCTCCAGGGTCGCAAGCCTGCGAGCGGGCACCTTGTCGGGCGCGCGCCGGTGGGCGGGCAGCTCGGGGTCGAGCGATTCGAGCATCATGCCTTGGCTCGCGGTCACCGGGCGCAACGACGCGAGCTCTTCTTCCAAGAGCGCACCGGCATTGGCGTGCGGCAGGAGCCCCGTCTCTTCGATGACCGCGTGGCACGCGGCCGCGAGGTACTCGACCGTCGAGGCGAAGCCGTGCGCGTCGAGCCACTGGCGGGCGACGCGATAGCGCGCCTCCGGCTGCTCGCCGAGGGTGAAGAGCGCCTCGTGGCACCCGGCTGCTCGCCCGGCACGGGCGATCTCGAGCACCTCGTCGATGCTCAGGTAGGGCGCAGCCAGCCGGGCAGGCGCCTTGGCGAAGGTGCAGTAGCCGCAGCGGTCACGGCAGAGCATGGTGAGGGGAAGGAAGACTTTGGGCGAGAACGTCACGCGCGTGCCGTGCACCCGGTCGCGCACCGCGCCGGCAGCCGCCACGACCACCTCGTCGGTGGCTGCGAGGAGCGCGGCGGCGGACCATTCACGTTCGGAGCTCGTCATAGCTCGGGCACCCGCCACGAGTCGCCCGAACGCTCGAGCAGCAGATCGGCAATGTGCGGTCCCCAGGTTCCGGCCGGGTAGAAGTGCAGCCCGCCACCGGGCTCCGACCACGCTTCGAGGTACGGGTCGACGATGCGCCAGGCCTGCTCCACTTCGTCCGTGCGGATGAACAACGTCGCGTCGCCGCACATGGCGTCGTGCAAGAGCCGTGGATAGCCGTCGCTCTCGCGATTGTCGCGAAAAGCGGTGTCGTAGAGAAAGTCCATGGCGACCGACTGCACGCGGAACTCCTCGCCGGGCACCTTCGCCCCGAAGTGCAGGCTGATCCCCTCGTTCGGCTGGATCCGCAGCACCAAGGTGTTCGGCCGGAGCTGGCGCGCGAGCTCGCCCTCGAACGCCAAGAACGGCACGCTGTGGAACTGCAGGGCGACCTCGGTGACGCGTGCCGCGAGCCGCTTGCCGGTGCGCACGTAGACAGGTACCCCTGCCCAGCGCCAGTTCTCCACCCGCAGCCGCAGCGCAACGTAGGTCTCGGTCGTCGAGTCCGGCGCGACCCCTTCCTCCTCCCGGTAGCCAGGAACGGCGACTTGGTCGACGACTCCGGCGACGTACTGCGCGCGCACGGACTTGTCCACCGCCTCGTCGGGCGTGGGGATGTCGACCGCTTTCAGCAGCTTCACCTTCTCGTCGCGGACATGGGTCGCGTCCATGCCCGTCGGCGGCTCCATCAAGGTCAGCGCGAGCACCTGCATGACATGATTCTGCACGATGTCACGCAAGGCGCCGGCGGTCTCGTAGAAGCCGCCGCGGTGCTCGACGCCGATGCTCTCCGCGACCGTGATCTGCACCTGCTCCACGTAGCGCCGGTTCCAGATGGGTTCGAAGATGGCGTTCGCGAAGCGCAGCGCGAGCACGTTCTGGACGGTCTCCTTGCCCATGTAGTGGTCGATCCGGAAGATCTGGTCCTCGTCGAACGCGTGGTGGACGGCCGCGTCCAGCTCGAGCGCGCTCGCCAGGTCCCTCCCGTAGGGCTTCTCGACCACCAATCGGGCGAACTCCCCGCCTTCACCCGGGACGTTGCACCCCTCTTTGGCCAGTGCCTCGGCGATCATGGCGAAGACCGAGGGGATCGTCGCCAGGTAGAACACACGGTTGCCGGAGGTGCCGTAGCGTTGGTCGGCCTCCGCGAGGACCTCCTTCAGGCGGTCGAAGGTCTCGGACGACGCGTACTCGCCCGCCACGTAGCGGAAGCGCTCGACGAGCGCGCGCCACCCTTCGCCGGCGTATGGCACGTCCTTCAACGCGGCGCGCCGGAACTCCTCGTCGCTCCAATCGGTCCGCGCCACGCCGATGACCGTGAACTCCTCCGCTAGACGACCGCGGTCCGCCAGATTGGCGAGCGCCGGGAGGATCTTGCGGGAGGTGAGGTCGCCGGAGGCACCGAAGATCACGAGGGCGAGCGGCGGAGTCCGCTCGCGAGGCGCGCTGGGCGACGGGGGGACCACCAACCGGGGCCGCGCGATGGAGGGGCCCCGGGGAGACGGGGCGGAGTCGGGTGCGGAGGAGATCACTGGGTCCATCCTTGGAGCTGGGGGCAGAACCGTCAAGCGAGCAGGCCCAGCAGCCGACCGGGCCGTTCGCGACTGCCGACGGCTCAGGCGATCGCGTTCGCCTTGTCGGTGAGGGACTGCAGCAGCCCGTCGAAGGACTTGGAGAACGAGCTCACGCCTTGCGCTTCGAGCGTGGCGGTCACATCGCGCATGTCGATACCCACGCGTGCGAGGTCACCGAGCACCTGGTGCGCACCTTCGAGGTCGGCGTCCACGGTCCGCGCGACCGTGCCATGGTCTGCGAAGGCATCCAGGGTCTGCTCGGGCATCGTGTTCACGGTGTCCGGACCGATCAGCGTGTCGACGTAGAGCAGATCGGGATACGCGGGGTTCTTCGTCGAGGTCGACGCCCACAGCGGCCGCTGGACGCGGGCGCCTTTTGCGGTGAGCGCTTCCCAGCGCGGGCCGGAGAAGATCTTCGTGAAGTGCTCGTACGCGACACGCGCTTGGACCACCGCCGCCTTGCCGCGCAGGGCGAGGATCTCGGGGTCCCCGACCGCATCGCCGCCGCCCGCGAGCGCTTCGAGCCGCCTGTCCACCTCGGTGTCCACCCGGCTCACGAAGAACGAGGCGACGCTGTGGACGCCAGAGAGGTCGGTGACCCCGCTCGCAGCGAGCGCCTCGAGCCCGAAGAGATAGGCCTCTGCCACCTCGTCATAGCGATCGATCGAGAAGATGAGCGTCACGTTCACGCTCTTTCCTTCAGAGAACAGCTGGCGGATCGCCGGGATGCCCTCGGCGGTGCCGGGCACCTTCACGAGGAGATTCGGGCGGTCGATGCGCCCGTGCAGCGATCGCGCGGCGGCGACGCTGCCCTCGGTGTCACGAGCGAGCGACGGCGCGACTTCGAGCGAGACGAAGCCGTCGGCACCCTGGCTCGACTCGTAGAGGGGACCCAGGACCTCGAGCGCGCGCTCGATGTCCTCGACCACCATCTCCCAGTACGCGTCCTCCGAGCTCATGCGAGCAAGGAGGCCCTTGAACTGGTCGTCGTAGACGTCGGTCGCCTCGATGGCCTTCGCGAAGATGGTCGGGTTCGACGTCACGCCGCGCACCCCGCGGGCGACCAGCTCTTGGAGGTGCCCGCCGGTGAGCCATTCGCGGTGCAGGTCGTCCACCCAGGGACTCTGTCCACCGCGCTCGTAGAGCTCGTGGAGCCTGGTCATGTGCGTCCTCCTCTTTCGTCCGGCTCGCCATGCGAGGCGAGCAGCGCATGGGCGCGCTCGGCGACGTGCGCCGGCGTGAACCCGAACTCCGCGAGCGCCCGGCTCCCGGGCGCCGAGGCGCCGAAGGTGTCGATCCCCACGGTCGCGTCGGCGTAACGGTCCCAGCCGAAGGAGGACGCGGCCTCGACGGCGAGACGCGGCACCCCGGCCGGCAGCACCTGGGCTCGGTACGCCCGGTCCTGGGCCTCGAACCACTCCCAGCACGGCAGCGAGACCACGCGAGCCCGCACGCCCTCCCCGGCGAGCACGGCCGCGGCGCCCATGCAGACGTGCACCTCGCTCCCGGTGCCGATCAGGACGATGTCGGGCGGGCCGGCCTCAGGCCCCCCGGGCTCGTCGAGCACGACGTAGCCCCCGCGGCGCAACCCTGCCGGCCCCCGTTCGGCGGTCTCGGCGAGCACCGGCAGGTTCTGGCGGGAGAGGACCAGCGCGGTCGGCTCCTCGCCGTCGATCGCGAGGCGGAACGCCTGCGCGCATTCGTTGGCGTCCGCCGGCCGCACGACGACGAGGCCCGGCATCGCGCGCAGCGACGCGAGCTGCTCGATGGGCTGGTGCGTGGGGCCATCCTCGCCGAGCCCCACCGAGTCGTGGGTCCAGAAGTAGACGACGTGGGCGCGGCTGAGCGCGGCGAGCCGCACGGCGGGGCGCATGTAGTCGCTGAAGCAGAAGAACGTGCCACCGATCGGCACGATGCCGCCGTGGTGGGCCATGCCCGTCATCGCCGCACCCATCGCATGCTCGCGAATGCCGTAGTAGATCTGGCGGCCCCCTGGGTGCTCGGGAGACTGGCGCTTCGCGTGCTCGAGCTCGACGCCCGTATTCTCGGTCAGGTCGGCGGCACCGCTCAGAAGGCCGGGGATGAGGGCAGCAGAGGCGTCCAGGCACGCCTTCACGGCCTTGCGCGTGGCGAGCTGCGTGCCAGCCTCGAAGGAGGGCAGCGTGGACTCCCATCCCTTCACACCCTTGCCCGCCCAGGCGGCGTCCCACGCACCACGGTCGCCCTTCCACGCTTCCAAGCGCGACTCCCACTCGCGCCGCATGGCGCGGCCGCGTGGGATGGTGCGGCGGTAGAGCTCGATCACCTCGTCGGGGACCCAGAACGTCTCGTCTGGCGGCAGGCCGAGGATCTCTTTGGTCTCCCGGATCTCCGCGTCGCCGAACGGGCTGCCGTGTGCCTTCGCCGTGTCGGTGAGGTGGGGCGACGGCCAGCCGATGTGCGAACGAAGGATGACGAGCGACGGTTTGTCCTCGACGGCCATCGCCCGGCGGAGCGCGGCTTCGAGCGCGCCCGTGTCGTTCGCGACCTCCCCGATTCGGTCGACGTCCCAGCCGTACGCCTCGAAGCGCTGCGCGACGTCGTCGGAGTAGGAGAGCTCGGTGGGGCCGTCGATGGAGATGTGGTTGTCGTCGTAGACGTAGACGAGGCGGCCCAGCCCGAGATGGCCGGCGAGGGAGGCGGCCTCGTGGCTGATGCCCTCCTCGAGACAGCCGTCACCGCAGATCACGAAGGTATGGTGGTCGACGACGTCGGAACCGAAGCGTGCCCGCAGGTAGCGCTCGGCGATACCCATGCCAACGCCATTGCCGAAGCCCTGACCGAGCGGCCCCGTGGTCACCTCGATGCCGGCAGCATGTCGGTGCTCGGGATGGCCCGGCGTCTTGGAGCCCCATTGGCGGAACTCCTTGAGGTCGTCGAGGGTGAGGCCGTAGCCACACAGGTACAGCATCGAGTACAAGAGGATCGAGGCGTGCCCGTTCGACAGGATGAACCGGTCTCGGTCTGGCCACGCGGGGTCCGTCGGATCGTGGCGCATGACGCGGGTGTAGAGCACGTGGGCGAGGGGAGCGAGGGCCATCGCGGTTCCTGAATGCCCGGAGCTGGCGCGCTCGGGCGCGTCCATGGCGAGCCCTCGGACGACGTTGATGCCGAGCTGCTCGAGCTCGGCCTCCGAGGACGGCGGCGGTGGGGGGGAGGCGGATCCCGGCGAGGTGGCAGGGCACATGGGCAGAACCCTACCCAGTCGCCGCCGCTACGCCAGTAGCGTCGTCGCCATGACGCGTCCAGCGCTGCAGGCCCCGCCCGACGGCGACCTCACCTTCGGCATCGTCTGCGTGGACGAGTCGGCGCGGGGCCGCGCGGTGTGGGAGGTACGGGCCCACGGGCGTTTCGCGAGCCCTGCGGGGACCATGCAAGGTGGGTTCCTCGCGGCGTGCGGGGTCTCGGCCACACCCACGGCCGTCGTCACCGAGACGGCCGGGCGCCCCGAGCTCCACCCATCCCGTCTCGGACCGCCGGCGAGGGCGGCGCGTCCGGCAACGCCGCCCCGAAGGCTTGGTGCGTTTGCAGGAAGGGAAGGGAGCGGAGGAAGATCTGCCCGGCTCAGCGGACCTGGCGGCTCCCCGCCACGCCCGACATGGGGCGAGGACATCGGCCGCGAATCGAAAGGAGCCTGAGAGCGCGTGGCACGACTGGGGTTCGGAAGGTCGACGTCGCACGGCGACGGCGTGCGAAAGCAGGGCACCGACGCGCTCCAGCTCGTCATCGACTACATCAAGCAGGAGACGCTCAGCCCCTTGAAGGGTCTCGGCCGCTACCTGCTGTTCGGGATCGTCGGATCCTTCACCCTGTGCGCCGGGCTCGTGCTGCTCTTGATCGCGTTGCTCCGGGCGCTCCAGACACGCGTGCGCACAACGTTCGGCGGAGACCTGAACTGGCTGCCCTACGTGATCGTGTGCGGCGCGGCCGTCGTCGTCATGTCGCTTGCGGCATGGCGGATCACCAAGGGGGCGGCGCGACGGCGCCGGGACTCGGCCTCGGGGAAGTGAGAGCTCAGTGAGAGCTCACGCGATGTGATGACGGAGCGCAGCATGGAACCAGGAGGGAGCCACCGATGAGCGTCCAGACCAGCGGCCGTCGGATCACCCGCGCCGACCTCGAGGCCGCTTTCCAGCGCGTGGTGGGCGAGGGGGAGAAGACCGTCGAAGCCGCGGTGCCCTCTGCTCTCGTCGCCGCGGGCGCGGTCGCCATCGCCGTGGTGACCCTCGCCTACCTCGCGGGCAAGCGCCGCGGCCGGAAGAAGTCCTCGGTCATCGAGATCCGGCGGGTGTGAGCGGCCAGTGGGACGTGGCATCGACTCGCTGTTGCGCTGGCTCACCCGCTCGGGCATGCGCCGAGCCATGTCCGGGGAGCACTGGGCCTGGTTCGCCGTCGGCGGCGCGGCCTTCTTCTTGCGACGCGCCCGCCGGCGCGACCACGGCGCGGCGCGTATCCACCTTCGCTCGGGCGACCGTTACGTGATCGAGGTGCACGACGGCGCCGGCAGGGGCAGCGGCCGTGGGCTGCGCCGGCAAGGCGACCAACCGGGGGGACGCGGCGGGCCAGCGCCGCAGGTCGTCTGGCAAGGGGAGCGGATCACGACGTCGCCAGACCGCTCCGAGTAGCGTCGGGACCGTGGGCACCCCGGTACCTGCGGGACCCGTCACCGCCGGCGAGCAGGTCCTGCTCGTCGACTCGAAGGACCGCCGCTACCTCCTGACGCTGCGCGCTGGCGCGATCTTCCACACCCACGCCGGGTCGGTCGCGCACGACGACGTCATCGGCCTCGAGGAGGGCGACTGGGTCGCAGGAACGACCGGACGGCGCTACCTCATGGTACGGCCCACCCTGGCGGACGTGGTGCTGAAGATGCCCCGTGGCGCCCAGGTGATCTACCCCAAGGACCTGGGGGCGATCCTGCTCGCGGCGGACATCGGGCCCGGCCAGCGGGTGCTCGAAGCAGGCGTCGGCTCGGGCGCGCTCTCCATGGCGCTGCTGCGAGCAGGCGCCTCGGTCGTCGGCTACGAGCTGCGCGAGGACTTCGCCGCGCGGGCCCGGGCGAACGTCACGGCGCTGCTCGGCCCCGACGCCGACTACCGCGTCGAGTCGCGCGACGTGACCGAGGGCATCGACGAACTGGGCCTCGACCGCGTCCTCTTGGACATGCCCGAGCCGTGGCGCGTGGTGGAGCATGCCGCGGGGGCGCTGCGGCCGGGGGGAATCCTGCTCGCGTACCTGCCGACCATCAACCAGACCGCCGAGCTCCGCCGGGTGCTCGACGCAGCACCGTTCGGGCTCGCCGTCACGACCGAAGTACTCCAGCGCACCTGGCACATCGAAGCCCGCTCGGTCCGCCCGGACCACCGAATGGTGGCCCACACCGGCTTCCTCACGTGGGCTCGCCGGTTGCACCGCCGCGACCCGGTGGCAGAGGTATCGGCCGAGTCATCGCCAGACGCGACGGCCGACCCGTCGGCCTGACCACACGGCGCGCCAGGCGGGCAGAGGGAGCTGGGCTCACCCTCGCTCGATGAAGATGCACTCCCCGGGGCACTCCTCGGACGCCTCGACGACGGCGTCCTCCAGGTCCTCGGGGACGAGCGCCATGCCGGCGGAGCCGCCAGGCTCGTTCTTGACGTCGTCGCCCTCCTTCACGTACGCGAGCCCGTCGTCGAGCAGGGTGAAGACTGCAGGGGCGATCTCCTCGCAGAGGCCGTCACCGGTGCACAGATCCTGGTCGATCCAGACCTTCATTCGTCGCCTTTCTCGAGCGTCGTCGGCAGGGTGCGGGCCCACCGTCACGGTGGGATGTCCCGGCTCGGCCTGCCTGGACCGGGGCTGCCACGTTGGCGCCCTGGGCCGGGCACGCAGGACAGACTAGCCCCTGGCGTCGCGAGAACCGGCGGACGCCCGGGACGCGGCCCGACCACCGCTTGATGCAGCGGCCGGTGGCGCGCGGCCGCACCGCGCCACCGGTATGGTGAGCGGCGGCGGGCAGTCGCGGTGCACTGGCCGCCGGGGTGCGGCATGCGGGAGGTGAGTCCGACGCCTGAGCAGGAACACGGGCACGGCGATGCTGGCACTGAGCACGAGCTCCTCCTCGCGCGGCTCACCGCGGCCGAGGAGGAAGTCCGTGCCTTGCGACGCCGGCTGCAAGAAAGCCCGGGGCGCGTCCAGGCACTCGAAGAGCGGCTCTTGGAGTCAAAGGGGCAGCTCGCGCAGGCGATCTCGCAGAACGAGAAGCTGACCTTCACCCTCCAGCAGGCCAAGGAGCAGCTGCTCAGCCTGCGCGAGGAGGTCGAGAAGCTCACCCAGCCGCCCGCGGCCTACGGCACCTACCTCGGCGCGAACGACGACGAGACCGTCGACGTGTTCTCGGGCGGCCGCAAGATGCGGGTCTCCCTCCACCCCGACATCGACCCGGCGGGCCTCTCGAAGGGCGACGAGGTGGTGCTGAACGAGTCGCTGAACGTCGTCCTCGCGCGACCCGGAGAGCTCTCGGGTGAGGTCGTCACCTTGAAGGAGACCTTGGAGGGCGCGACCTTGGAGGGCAGCCGCCGGGTGCTCGTGTTCGCCCGGGCGGACGAAGAGCGCGTGGTCGAGCTCGCGGACTCGATGGCAGGGGTGCACCTGCGTGCGGGCGACGCGCTGCTCATGGACACCCGCAGCCAGCTGATCATCGAGAAGCTGCCCCGCCCCGAGGTCGAAGAGCTCGTGCTCGAAGAGGTTCCCGACATCACCTACGCGGACGTCGGCGGGCTGGACACCCAGATCGACGCGATCACCGACGCCGTCGAGCTGCCGTACCTGCACCGCTCGCTGTTCAACAACTACCGCCTGCCGGCCCCCAAGGGCATCCTCCTCTACGGCCCCCCGGGCTGCGGCAAGACGCTCATCGCCAAGGCGGTCGCCAACTCCTTGGCCAAGAAGGTGGCCGAGACGACCGGCAACGAGAACGTGAGGAGCTACTTCTTGAACATCAAGGGCCCCGAGCTCTTGAACAAGTACGTCGGCGAGACGGAACGCCAGATCCGGCTGGTGTTCCAGCGAGCACGCGAGAAGGCCGAAGAGGGCGTGCCGGTCATCGTCTTCTTCGACGAGATGGACTCGCTCTTCAGGACCCGAGGCACCGGCATCAGCTCGGACATGGAGTCGACGATCGTGCCCCAGCTGCTTGCCGAGATCGACGGTGTCGAGGCCTTGCGCGACGTCATCGTGATCGGCGCGTCCAACCGCGAGGACCTGATCGACCCGGCCATCCTGCGCCCGGGCCGGCTCGACGTGAAGATCAAGATCGAGCGGCCGGACGCGGAGGCCGCGGCGCAGATCTTCTCGCGCTATCTCCGGCCCGACCTGCCGCTCGACCCCGAGGAGGTCGAGCGCCTCGGTGGGGGAGACCCCGAGAAGGCCGCCCAGGCGATGATCGAGGCGACCGTGTCGGAGATGTACCGCGCCGACGACGACAACCGCTTCCTCGAGGTCACCTACCAGAACGGCGACAAGGAGATCCTCTACTACCGCGACTTCTCCTCGGGGGCGATGATCGAGAACATCGTGCGTCGAGCGAAGAAGCTCGCGATCAAGCGGGAGATCGCCGGTGGGGGAAGCGGCATCCGCACCGCGGACCTCGTCGAGTCGATCCGCCAGGAGTACAAGGAGAACGAGGACCTGCCGAACACGACGAACCCGGACGACTGGGCACGCATCTCGGGCAAGAAGGGCGAGCGCATCGTCTACGTGCGCACCCTCATGAGCGAGGACCGTGACGGCAGGGGCGGCGGTCGGGCCATCGAACGCGTCGGTACCGGCCAGTACCTCTGACGAGGCAGTAGGGTCGAACCGTGGCCACGGTGAAGGTCTGCGGGATCGAGACCGAGTACGGCATCCACGTTCCCGGTGGGGACGGGAACCCCATCACCGCGTCCTCGCTCCTCGTGAACGCCTACGCGACGCAGGCGGACCGGCGCACCGGGTGGGACTTCGAGGACGAGACACCGGCGAACGACGCACGGGGGTTCTCGCGTGAAGGCACCATGGCGCCGGTCGTCGAGACTCACCTGGCGAACACGGTCCTCACCAACGGCGCCCGCTACTACGTCGACCACGCGCATCCCGAGTACTCCTCGCCCGAGTGCGCGGACCCGCTCACCTGCGTCCTGTACGACAAAGCAGGCGAGGAGGTGCTTCGCCGCTCCATGCGCGCCGCCGCGCAGCTCTTCCCCGACGCGCCGACCCCTGTCGTCTACAAGAACAACTCCGACGGCAAGGGCAACTCCTACGGCTGCCACGAGAACTACCTGATGGACCGCGACGTCCCGTTCACCAAGGTCGCTGCAGCGATCGTGCCCCACTTCGTCACGCGTCAGCTGTACGCGGGCGCTGGCAAGGTCGGCGCGGAGACTCCGGCCCTCGACCGCGACCGCGTCCATTTCCAGATCTCCCAGCGCGCCGAGTTCTTCGAGGAGGTGATCGGGCTCGAGACGACCTTGAAGCGCCCGATCGTGAACACCCGAGACGAGCCGCACGCCGACCCTCGCCGCTTCCGGCGCCTGCACGTCATCGTGGGCGACGCCAACCTCTCGGAGATCGCCACCTTCTTGAAGATCGGCACGACCTCGCTCGTGCTCTCCATGGTCGAAGACGACGTCGCGCCGTCCAGGGACCTCACCCCGGCCGATCCGGTGCGAGCGATGCACGAGGTGTCCACCGACCTCTCGCTCGAACGTCCGATCACCATGGCCGACGGCTCGACGGCGACCGCGCTCGGGATCCAGTGGGAGCTCTACACCGCCGCGCGCAAGTACGCGGACCATTTCGGCCTGGCCTGCCTCGGCAACGAGCACGTCGCCGAGCAGGTCCTCGAACGCTGGGAGCACGTCCTGCACGGCCTCGAGCAGGACCCCGCCAGCCTCGATCACGAGCTCGACTGGGTGGCCAAGCGCAAGCTCGTCGAGGCCTACCGTGAACGTCACGGCTGTGGCTGGAGCGACGGGCGGTTGGCGGCGCTCGACCTCCAGTACCACGACCTGCGTCCAGAGCGCTCGCTGTACGCCAGGCTCGGCCTCGAACGCCTCGTCGACGACGAGTCGGTCGTCCGGGCGGTGACAGTCCCGCCGGCGGAGACCCGCGCATGGTTCCGTGGCCAGTGCCTCACCCGCTGGCCCGACGCGGTCGTCACCGCCAACTGGGACTCGCTCGTCTTCGACCTCGGGACCGATCCGCTGCGCCGCGTCCCTATGATGGATCCCTTGAGGGGCACGGCAGCGCATACGCAGGCGTTGCTCGACGCGAGTGCCACCCCGGCTCAGCTCCTGGAGAAGCTGAGCGCATGAGGGCACTGCGAGCGAGGATCGTGCCGATGGTTCTCGACAGGGGAGCGAGTGTCATGAGGGGACGAGGCAATGACTGAACGAGAGTGGAAGCGCAAGAGCGCGCCGGCTCGCACCGAGACCGAGGTCGCCGACGACGCTCCGGCCACTTCCGAGCGCGGGGACAAGATCAAGGCCGAGCTGGACGATCTCATGGACGAGATCGACGAGGTCCTCGAGGACAACGCCGAGGAGTTCGTGCGCAACTACGTGCAGAAGGGCGGGCAGTAGCCGCCAGTGGCGCTCCCACTCTTCCCCCCGACCGAAGACCCCGGCCCCGACTTCTCCGCCTTGCTGCGCCGCAGCGGGCTGCCCACGGTTTCCCAGGGCCACGAGCTCGCGCCGTCGGTCCGACATGCGACCACCGTGGCCGCCTTGCGCTTCGCCGAGGGCATCGTCATGGCGGGCGACCGCCGCGCGACCGAAGGCCACTCGATCGCCCACCGGGCGATGGAGAAGGTCTTCCCCGCCGACCGCTACTCCGCTGTCGCCATCGCAGGCGCTGCAGGCTTCGCCGTCGAGATGGTCCGGCTCTTCCAGACCCAGCTCGAGCACTACGAGAAGGTCGAGGGCGTGACGCTCAGCCTGGAGGGCAAGGCGAACCAGCTCGCCCAGATGGTGCGCCAGCATCTGCCGCTCGCGATGCAGGGCCTGGCAGTCGTGCCGCTGTTCGCCGGCTACGACCTGGCGCGCGCGACCGGGCGCATCTTCACCTACGACGTCACCGGCGGCCACTACGAGGAAGCGGACTTCCAGGCGACCGGCTCGGGCGGACGGGACGCACGGACCACGATCAAGCTGGGGTATCGCGAGGGTCTCTCCCGGAGCGATGCGGTGGAGCTGGCGGTCCAGGCCCTCTACGAGGCGGCCGACGAGGATGCAGGGACCGGGGGTCCCGATGTCGTGCGGGGGATCTACCCGATCGTGGCCGTCGTGACCGCAGACGGCTATGCAGAGGTGCCCGAGCCAGAGGTCGCCGATCGGTTCAACACCCTCATCGCCCGAAAACACGCAGAGCGGGAGCCGACGGGAGGCGTCACGGGCGGAGGTGAGCCGGCATGACCATGCCGTTCTACGTCGCGCCCGAGCAGGTGATGAAGGACAGGGCGGAGTACGCCCAGAAGGGCATCGCTCGCGGGCGCTCGCTCATCGCCACCGTGTACGCCGATGGCGTCCTCATCGTGGCCGAGAACCCCTCACGCTCGCTGCACAAGATCAGCGAGATCTACGACCGGATCGCGTTCGCCGGGGTCGGCAAGTACAACGAGTACGACCAGTTGCGGGTCGCCGGCGTACGCCACGCCGACACCAAGGGCTTCGCCTTCAGCCGGGAGGACGTCGACGCCCGCTCGCTCGCCAACCTCTACGCGCAGTTCCTCGGCAACGTCTTCACGCACGAGATGAAACCGCTCGAGGTCGAGATCCTCGTGGCAGAGCTCGGGACTGCGGGACGCAACGACCAGCTGTACCACATCGCCTACGAGGGGACCATCACCGACGAGGACCGCTTCGCCGTGCTCGGCGGGGACGCGGAGACCATCACCGAGCGCGTAGCGGCCGACTGGCGGGCCGACCGCGACCTGCTGACCGCCATCCGCGCGGCGGTCAGCGCGCTCGCGGGCCCAGGCCGCACGCTCGGTCCTGGCGACCTCGAGGTGGCGCTGCTCAGCCGCGCCAACGGCCGACGAGCCTTCCGTCGCGTGACCAACGGAGAGCTCGAGGCCGCCTTCGGCGTCGGCGGCGGCGATACCTCGGCACCTGCAGGCGAGGGCACGGTGCGCACCTCGGGTGGCGAGGACGACCAGGCGGCGGTCAGCGACACCTCGCCCGAAGAGCCCCCGAGCTGACCCCGCCGTGCGGTTCCACAGCGGCCCCGCGGCACTACGGTGGCCACGTGGACCGACGCATCTTCGGCCTGGAGAACGAGTACGGCGTCACGTTCACCCTGCGCGGTCAGCGCCGGCTCAGCCCCGACGAGGTCGCCCGCTACCTCTTCCGCCGGGTGGTCAGTTGGGGACGATCCTCGAACGTCTTCTTGGAGAACGGGGCCCGTCTCTATCTCGACGTCGGCAGCCACCCCGAGTACGCGACGCCAGAGTGCGACCGCATCAGCGACCTCGTCACCCATGACAAGGCGGGAGAGTGGATCCTCTCCCAGCTCGTGTCGGGCGCGCAGGCTCGGCTGCGCGAGGAGGGCATCCGCGGCGAGGTGTACCTGTTCAAGAACAACACCGACTCCGCCGGCAACTCCTACGGGTGCCACGAGAACTATCTGACGGAACGGAACGACGACTTCAACCGCTATACCGAGGTGCTGATCCCGTTCCTCGTGAGCCGTCAAGTCTACGCGGGCGCGGGCAAGGTGCTCCAGACCGCCCGTGGCGCCGTCTACTGCATCAGCCAGCGAGCCGAGCACATCTGGGAGGGCGTGTCGTCGGCGACGACCCGCAGCCGCCCCATCATCAACACGAGGGACGAGCCGCACGCGGACGCCGAGCGCTTCCGCCGGCTGCACGTCATCGTCGGCGACTCCAACATGAGCGAGTACGCCACGTTCTTGAAGACCGGGGCGACGAGCATCGTGCTCGCCATGCTCGAGGACCCCGGTACCGTCCTGCGGGACCTGACGCTCGAGAACCCGATCCGGGCGATCCGCGAGATCAGCCACGACATCACCTGCCAGCGCCGCGTGCGCCTGGCCAACGGACGTGAGATGCGGGCCCTCGACATCCAGGGCGAGTACCTCGAGCGAGCGTTGCGCTTCAGAGACCGCCACGGGCTCGGGCCCGAGGAGGAACGGGCGCTCGACATGTGGCAGCACTGCCTGAAGGGGCTGGAGTCCGACCCGCTCTCTTTGTGGCGCGAGTGCGACTGGGTGTCCAAGTACCGGCTGATCGAGCAGGTCCGGGAGCGTCACGGGGTCCCGCTGTCCCACCCGAAGGCGGCCCTCGTCGACCTCATGTACCACGACGTCGACCGCTCCCGGGGCCTCTACTACAAGCTCCAGTCGCGAGAGCAGATGGACCGGCTGTGCACGGACTCGGCCATCGCGGCGGCGATGACCGAGCCGCCGCAGACCACCCGTGCACGTCTGCGCGGCGCATTCGTGCGGCGCGCCAAGGAGCGGCGCCGAGACTTCACCGTCGACTGGGTCCATCTGAAATTGAACGACCAGGCGCAGCGCACGGTGCTGTTGAAAGATCCCTTCCGCTCCCACGACGACCGGGTCGAGCGGCTCATCGCGTCGCTCTGACGTGCCCGGCGGACCGCTGGCGTGCCCGTCCACGTACCGGCGCACCGGCCCGGCCGACTCGGGATGCCGGGCGTTTGCACGGAGCACCTTGTAGCCTCGGACCCCCGTGAGCCAAGAACCGCCCGACGACGCCTCCGACGACCCGGCGGTCGGCGGGGCCCCGCTCGGCGGGGCGCCCCCTGAGGAAGCGGCGTCCGGCGAGAGCCGCACGACCCTCGAACTGGACGGCGCGCCATACGGCGGGAGCGCGGCGGCGGCCGGTGGGCCCCACGGCACAGCGACCACAGCGGCGTCGGGGGCTTCCGACGTGCACGGAGCCGGCGACGGCGCGCGACACCAGGGGGCGCGGCACCGGCGCCGGCATCGCCACGGCTGGATCGCCGAGTGGGCGGTCATCATCGTCATCGCCCTCGTGGCGGCGTTCCTCGTGCGAACCTTCGTGCTCGAGACCTTCTACGTTCCGTCGACATCGATGTGGCCGACCCTGAAGGCAGGGGACCGGATCGTCGTCAACAAGATCTACGGCACGATCCACCCGGGCACAATCATCGTCTTCAAGCGCCCGCCCGCAGAGGACTGCGGGGGCCCGATCGTCCCGGACCTCGTCAAGCGCGTGATCGGCCTGCCCGGCCAGACCGTCTCGGCGAAGCACGGCCAGGTGTACATCACAGGCAAGCTCCTGGCCGAGCCGTGGCTGCCCAAGGGACCGCACACCTACACGTCGATGACGGCGCCGTACACCGTCCCCAAGGGCGACTACTTCGTCATGGGCGACAACCGGATCAACTCCTGCGACTCGAGGACGTGGGGACCGGTGAAGTCCTCCTACATCGTGGGGAAGGTCTTTCTCATCATCTGGCCGCCCGGGCGCTGGCGGTTCTTCTGACACCCAGCGGCTCCTGGCGCAGCGGCTCCTGGCGCAGCGGCTCCTGGCGCAGCGGCTCCTGGCGCAGCGGCCGGCGTGAACGCCTGTGACACGCCTCGGCTGCCCGAGGCGCGCGAGGCTGGCGTCCGGTCGCGGCGCGCCCGATGGCGGACCCCCGGACCCCCTGTAGACTCGCCCCGCGTGCTGGACCTCAGCCCGACAAAGCTCATCATCATCTTCGTGGTGGCGATCGTCCTGCTCGGCCCCAAGCGCCTTCCCGAGGTCGCCCGCCAGCTCGGTGCCGCCTGGGGGAAGGTGCGCACCTTCTCTCAACGCATCGACGGCGAGCTTCGCCAGACGATGCCGGACCTGCCCACCGGGCGCGACATCGTGCGCTACGCGCGCTCGCCGATCACGTTGCTGAACGAGCTCGCGGACGGATCGCCGGGCGCCGTCGACCTCGCCGAGGACGCCGCGGTGACCGGCCGGCCGGTGGGTCCCCCGACGGGCCGTGGATCCCCACTCGGCCACGCCACCGCCGGTGGCCGTGCCGAGGGTGCCGACGTCGATCTCGAGCGCCTCGCAGTCGACGATCCCACGCTGAACTGACATGTCGCTTCCCCTGACCGGGCGCGCGCCCACGACACGACCCAGGCGACCAGGGCCTGACGCGATGACCATCGGCGAGCACCTCGGCGAGCTGCGACGTCGCTTGGTCGTCGCCGTCGTCGCGTTCATCGTCGCCGCGTGCGCGGCGGCACTGTTCTACACATCGATGCTCACGGTGCTGAGCCACCCCTTCTGCCAGATCCACCTGGCGCACGCGCACAGCTGCACCTTCTACGCGACGGGCGCGACCACACAGCTCACGCTGCGCATCAAGATGGCCGCCTTCGGGGGCGCCGTCCTCGCGTCGCCGGTCGTGCTGTGGGAGCTTTGGCGCTTCATCACGCCCGGCCTCCGACGCAGCGAGAAGCGCTACGCCGTGCCCTTCGTGATGGCGTCCATCGTGCTCTTCTTGCTCGGCTGCGCGATCGTCTACGTCGTCCTGCCACACACGATGGGCTGGCTCATCGACATCGGCGGGAACCGCGTCCACGAGCTCTTGAACCCGAACTCCTACCTCACCCTCATCCTCTTGTTGATGGTGCTGTTCGGGCTGACCTTCGAGTTCCCCGTCGTCCTGGTCGCCCTGCAGCTCGCCCGCGTGGTATCGCCGGCAACCCTCCTTCGCCATTGGCGATGGGCAGTCATCGGCATCACTGTCGCTGCCGCCGTGCTCACGCCGAGCTCCGACCCGTTCTCCATGTGCGCGCTCGGGGCACCGCTCATCGTCTTCTACTTCGCCGCGATCGGCGTCGGGAAGCTCTTCCGGCGTTGATGTCGCGGCCCGACAGTCGGGCGCGGGATCCCGCGCCAGACCGCCCACCCGCGCCTCGCGAACGGGCGCTGGGCGCCGCGCAGCGCTACGGCGAGCGCGAGAGCGCCTCGGCACGCCAGCAGTTTCTGCGCTCGCTCCGCTTCGCTCCCGACCCCTTCCAGCTCGAGGCCTTCGACGCCGTGGAAGCGGGCAGGTCGGTCCTCGTCTCCGCACCAACCGGCTCGGGCAAGACGCTCGTGGCAGCGTACGCGGTCGACCTGGCACTGCGGGCGGGACAGAAGGCCTTCTACACGACCCCGCTGAAGGCACTGTCGAACCAGAAGTTCGCCGAGCTGGCGGCCGCCCACGGCGCCACACGCGTGGGCCTGCTCACCGGAGACGCGGCCGTACGGCCGGACGCGCCGGTCGTGGTCATGACCACCGAGGTCCTGCGCAACATGCTCCTCGCAGGCTCCGAGCTTCTCGCGGGGCTCCGCACCGTCGTGCTCGACGAGGTGCACTACCTCCAGGACCCCTACCGCGGCGGCGTTTGGGAGGAGGTGCTGATCCTCTGCCCGCCAAGCGTCTCCTTCGTATGCCTGTCTGCCACCGTCTCGAACGCAAAGGAGCTGGGCGACTGGCTCACCGCTGTCCGAGGTCCCACCTCGGTCGTCGTCGAACGCCGCCGCCCGGTCGTGCTCCGTCACCATCTCGCCGTCCACCATCGTGCAGGTGGCACAGCGGAGGAAGGCACCACCTTGCTGCCACTGCTCTCGGACGGTCGGCCAGGGGGCGACGCCGTGCGGCTCGACATTGTCGCTCGCCGCATGGCGCAGTCCGCGCCGCCGCCCCGCTGGCGCGGTGACCGCCGCGGGCCGCGTCTGGCATTCCGCGCCCCTCGCCGCACCGAGCTCGTCGAAGCGCTGGACGATCGAGAGCTGCTGCCCGCCATAGTCTTCATCTTCAGCCGAGCTTCCTGCGACGACGCGGTCACCCAGTGCCTCCACGACGGGCTCCGGCTCGCAGACCAGCCCCAGCGCGCCGAGATCCGCCGCATCGCCGAGCGCCACGTGGAGGAGCTGAGCGACGACGCCCTCGAGGTGCTCGGCTACGACCATTGGTTGGAGGGGCTCACGTCGGGCATCGCCGCGCACCACGCCGGACTGGTGCCGGCGTTCCGCGAGACGGTCGAGGAGTGCTTCGCCGCTGGGCTCCTCCAAGTGGTGTTCGCGACCGAGACGCTCTCGCTGGGTATCAACGTGCCGGCGCGCACCGTCGTCATCGAACGCTTCGACAAGTACGGCAGCGCGGGTCGCGCGCCGCTCACCTCGGGCGAGTACGCGCAGCTGACGGGGCGGGCGGGACGCCGTGGACTCGACCACGAGGGCCACGCCGTCGTGCTGTGGACCCCCGAGACCCCGGTCTCCGAGATGGCGCGGGTCGCCGTCGCGCCCCCGCCGGACCTGCGCTCGTCCTTCCGGCCGACCTACAACCTCGCGGTGAACCTGGTTCGCCGATTCGAGCGCCCCGTCGCCCTCGACATCCTGCGCCGCTCCTTCGCGCAGTGGCAGGCCGACACGGCTCGCCGGAGCGCCGGTGGCGAGGTCGCCGACGATCGCCGACCCGCAGCGCGCAGGCGCCGGCGTGAGGCGCGAACGGGCGACGCGCTCGCCGAGCATCTCGGTCGCCGGCTCGCGGTGCTCGAGGAGCTCGGGTACGTCGACGACTGGCGCCTCAGGCCGCGCGGCGTACAGCTCTCCCGGATCTACCACGAGTGCGACCTCCTCGTGGCCGAGGCGTTGAGCGACGATGTGCTGGCGGGTGCCGAGCCCTCGGTGCTCGCTGGCGTCCTCTCGTCGCTCGTCTTCGAGCGCCAGATCG
>JAJZJC010000102.1 GCA_021810205.1 Actinomycetes bacterium | reverse complement strand
AGCTGCGCCGACAGCTCCGCCGGTCGCGGCGCACGTCGCGGCGCAGCGGTGAGCAGTTCGTGATGCGATCGCGAACGACCCTGGTCCCACCAGGTCGCGAGCTGGCCGGCACCGAGGGTGGCGTCGTCGCCCTCGATCGCAGAGACGGCGCCGGATCTAGCAGCACCGACCACCTGGATGGCGCCCATCGCAGCGTGGTCCACGCCGCCCACGCTGCTCGACGCCTTCGAGCCGACACGCCAAGAGCACAGGCGCACGACGCAGCACACGACGACGCTGCCAAGCACGACGACGCTGCCAAGCACGACGACGCTGCCAAGCACGACGACGCTGCCAAGCACGACGACGCTGCCAAGCACGACGACGCTGCCAAGCACGACGACGCTGCCAAGCACGACGACGTTGCCAAGCCCGACACCATGACGGCGGGCTCACCGAGCCTTTACACTGCCACCCCTAACCGCTACGGTGGACGGTAACAGCTCGTGCGACGCGGCTGCAGCAAACCGGAAGGCGGCCTCGTGCCCGCGTTCATCGACGGTTCTCGCCTGCTCATGGTCGTCGGGATCCCACCGAGGCAGTCGGGATCCTCCCGAGGCGGCGAGGCTAGCCGTGCATGAGTACGGGATCGCCCGGGAGCTGGTGTCGGAGGTCGAGCGCAACGTCCGTGCGCACGCTGGCGTTCGCGCCTCGCGGGTCGTCGTCGCGGTGAGCCCAGGGGCGCTCGAGGAAGAGAGCCTGCGTGTCGCGTTCGACACGGTCAGGGTGGACACGGTTGCCGCCCGTGCCGAGCTGGCCGTGGAGCACGTCGCGCTCGACGCCTACTGCCTCGACTGCGCCGGCGAGCTCCACGTCGACGACGTGGCGGGGTTCCGGTGCCCGGAGTGCGGATCCGAGCGCTGGCGGCCGGTCGGCACTCCGGGGGTCTTGCTCAGGTCGGTGGAGATCGAGATATGAGGATCGACCGACGAGCGCTGTTCGCCACGGCGATGGCTCCCACTCCCACGCCGGCGCCGATCGAGGTGGACGAAGGGTTCGCCCGTCAGTGCGAGTCGCGCCTCGAAGAGCTGCGGGCGATGGAGCCGCTCTCCGGCCTCGACCTGCGGGGCCTGCTGGCCCAGCACCGGTTCGGGCGCCGGGCGTTCCTGGGGTGGTCGGCTGGTATCACCGCCGCGCTGATGCTGCCGCCGATCTTCACCTCCAAGGTCGCCGAGGCGGCCGAGCTGACGAACCGGATCCCGGTCCTCTGGCTCGAGGGACAGGACTGCGCCGGCTGCACCGAGGCCTTCCTGCGGGCGACGACCCCCACGGTGAGCGAGCTGATCCTGCAGCGTTGGGCGCTGCAGTACCACGAGACGCTCATGGTCCCCGCCGGCTTTCAAGCCGAGCAGTCGCTCGCTGCAGCGGCGAAGCAGTACGCGGGCAAGTACGTGCTCGTGGTCGAGGGGTCGATCCCCGGCGGGGCGAACGGCGGCTACTGCACCATCGGCGCGTCGGGCCAGACCTTCTTGGACAAGGTGAAGAGCCTGGCTTCGTCTGCGGTAGCGGTGGTGGCGGTGGGCAACTGTGCCGCCTACGGGGGTATCCCCGCTGCGCACCCCAACCCGACCGGCGCGATGCAGACCTCCGACGTGGTCTCCGGCGTCCCCGTGATCAACATCCCTGCCTGCCCGATGAACCCCGACAACCTCCTCGGCACGATGGTGCACTACACCTTGACCGGCTCTTGGCCTGCCCTGGACTCGGAGCTGCGCCCGACCTGGGCCTTCGGCACCCTCATCCACGACAACTGCCCACGCCGGGGCCACTTCGACGCCGGCGAGTACGTCGAGCAGTGGGGCGACGAAGAGGCGCAGGCGAACTTCTGCCTCTACAAGATGGGCTGCGCGGGGCCGCAGACCTACAACAACTGCCCGTCGATCGGCTACAACGAGAACACCAGCTGGCCGATCCGGGCGGGCCACGGCTGCATCGGCTGCTCGCAGCCGGCATTCTGGGACCAGCTCGCCCGCGAGCGCTCCCTCGTGTCGGCAGCACAGCACCCACCGGGGCTGTTCGGGCTCGGTGTGCAGAGCAGCGCCGACGAGATCGGTCTCGGACTGCTGGCGGCTGCAGGCGCGGGCATCGCGATCCACGCCATCGCCACCGGGGCCTCGAAGCTCCAGGCCCGGCGCCACGCGACAGACGGTGATGCTCACCTCCCCCCGCCGCCGGCCCAGAGCCGCGGCCCGGGGACCGAGACGGGCGCGCAGGGAGGGGC
Organism: Actinomycetes bacterium; assembly: GCA_021810205.1. Classification (GTDB taxonomy): domain Bacteria; phylum Actinomycetota; class Acidimicrobiia; order Acidimicrobiales; family RAAP-2; genus JAJYVT01. The sequence goes on along the minus strand of JAJZJC010000102.1, from coordinate 6,702 downwards.
GCAGACCGAGGGCACGGAATGACGGACCCGCACGAACCAAGGCAGCCACGAACCAAGGCAGCCACGAACCAAGGCAGCGAGGAGACCCACCGGTGGCACAGCACATCGTGGTGGACCCGATCACCCGGATCGAAGGCCACCTGCGTATCGAGGCGGAGGTCGACTCGACCAACACCATCACCAAGGCGTGGTCGTCGTCGACCATGTTCCGAGGGATCGAGATGATCGTCAAGGACCGCGACCCCCGCGACGTCGGGCTGTTCACCCAGCGGGCCTGCGGCGTGTGCACCTACGTCCACTACTCCGCCTCCCACCGGGCGGTCGAGAACGCCTTCGGCGTGACGGTGCCCAAGAACGCTCGGCTGGTGCGCAACCTGAAGCTCGGAGCGCTGTACCTCAACGACCACCCAGTGCACTTCTACGCGCTGGAAGCCTTGGACTTCGTGGACCTGCTGAGCGCGCTCGAGGCCGACCCGAAGAAGGCCGTGAGCGTCGCCTACCGCTACACGGACAACCCCTACAACGCCAGTGCCGGCCACTACGCCGCGGTGCAGGCCAGGCTCACCGCGTTCGCCAAGCAGGACCCGAACCTCGGCGTGTTCGGCAGCTCCTACTGGGGGAACCCGAGCTACAAGCTCACGCCCGAGCAGAACCTGGTGGCGGTGTCCCACTTCCTCGACTGCCTCGACTACCAGCGCACCCCGGCCAAGATGATGGCGCTCTTCGGTGGCAAGAACCCCCATCCCCAAGGGGACGTGGTGGGCGGGGTGACCTGCGTCGAGGACCTCGCCCAGCCTTCCCGGCTCGCCCAGTTCGGCCAGTGGCTCACAGACTGCATGGCCTTCCTCACCGGCGCCTATCTCCCGGACCTGTTGATGGTCGGCGAGGCCTACGCCGCGGAGGCCATAGCCGGGGTCGGCGCCGGCCTGCGCAACTACATGGCCTACGGTGGCTTCGAGCTCGACGACATGCCCATCTACGAGGCGAAGACCCTCTTCCCGAGCGGCATCGTGCTCGGAGGCGACCTCTCCCACGCCTACTCGCTGAACCAGGAGAAGATCACCGAGGACGTCACCCACTCCTGGTACGCCGGCCACACGGTGCGCCAGCCCTTCGACGGGGTGACCGAACCCGACTACACGGGGCTGAAGAGCCCGCAGAACGGCATCGCCTACCTGAAGACCGACGAGAAGTACAGCTGGCTCAAGGCCCCCACCTACGACGACCAGCGGGTCGAGGTGGGACCTCTGGCGCGCCTCGTCGTCGGCTACGCGAAGGGGAACGCGACCATCAAGGCCGCCGTGGACCAGCTCTTGAAGATCTCAGGCCTCCCGGCTGCCGCGCTCTTCAGCACGGTGGGCCGCGCCGCCGCTCGCATGGCAGAGACCCAGATCATCGCCGATGCCATGGGCGGGTGGCTGAGCGAGCTCGAGCAGAACACCCAGGGCGGCGACCTGTCGACGTGGACCGACTTCACGTTCGACGATGTGTCCCGCGATGCTCGGGGCTACGGACTGCTCATGGCACCGCGTGGCGCCCTGGGGCACTGGACGCAGATCCGCGACGGCAAGGTGGCCAACTACCAGATCGTCGCCCCCACCACCTGGAACGCCTCGCCACGAGACGGCAAGGGTCGCCCTGGCGCCTACGAAGCCGCCCTGGTCGGCGTCCACCTCGCCGATCCCAGCCAGCCCCTCGAGGTCCTGAGGACGGTCCACAGCTTCGACCCTTGCCTCGCCTGCGCCGTGCACCTGGTCGACGCTCGGGGCCGCGAGCTCGGCTCCTACCAGCTCGGCGCCCCGACCGGCGCGCGCTGAGCCGAGGAGGTCTGCGATGGTCAACGACATCGAGCGGGCCGGGACGCAGCGAGGACCGGTGAAGGTCCGCTACGTGCAGGTCCCGCGCCGCACCGCCACCTGGCGGTGGATCCACTGGATCCAGTTCACAGCCATCCTGGTCTGCGCCGCCACCGGCTTCTACATCGCCGATCCGTTCTTCTCGCCCCACATCGCCGACGCGATGGCCTGGGACATCGCCATCCACCTCTACGGGGCGCTGCTGCTCGACGTCAGCGTCTTCGTGATCGGGTACCTGTACCTCTTCAGCCGGGCCGAGCACGGCATCGACCAGCTGTTGCCGACGCACGAGAACCTCGTCGGGCTGAAGGAGGCGTTCCTCAACCTCGTCACGGTCGGGCGCCGCAAGCGCTTCGACACCTCAGGACCAGACCCCCTCAACGCGCTGTGGTTCCTCCTGCTGCACGTGCTCATCGTCTTCCAGCTGTTCACCGGCCTGCAGCTGTACGTCGAGGAGCTGCACGGCGGCCTGAGCTCGATCGGCGCGTGGTGGCCGGACGCCCTGCACTTCTTCACCGACTGGACCGTGCCGGCCTTCGGCGGTGCCGTCGGGGTCCGCATGCTGCACTACGCCACGATGTGGTTCATCCTCAGCTGGGCGGTGCTCCACGTCTACTACGAGTGGTGGCGGACCATCGTGTGGCGCGAGGGCGACATCGGCATCATGTTCGGCGGCTACAAGTTCGTCACCCGGCCCGTCGACGGAGCCACAGCGCCGGCTGCGAACGGGGCGCCACCCGCGCGCCGAGCGGGCGGAGACGAGCAGAAAGAGGCAGGCGATGCCGCCTAGATCGGCTCCACAGCGCGACCCGCAACCCGCTTCCGATCCTGTGGCGGTGGTGCTGGGCGTCGGCAACATCCTCTTCGGCGACGAGGGCGTCGGGGTGTACGCGGCCCATGCCCTCGAGCGCCACTTCGCCTTCTCCCCGCAGGTCGAGGTGGTCGACGGCGCGACGCTCGGCTTCCGCATGATCGACCTCTTCCTCCGGCCCACCACGCTGATCGTCCTCGACGCGCTGGCGGCCGAGGCCGAGGCGGGCTCGATCTTTCGGCTGCCAGGCGACGTGGTGCGCGAGCTCGGCCCCGAGATCCGGCCCACCGCGCACGAGGTCGACCCCCTCCACCTGCTCGAGATGGCCCCCCTCTTCGGCGACCCTCCCGAGCTGGTCCTGCTCGGGATCGTGCCCGCCACCACCGAGACGACCGTCGGGCTCAGCCCCGCGCTCGATGCCGCGTTCCCCCGCTTCGTCGAGGCCGCCGTGTCCGAGCTACGGGACCTGGGCGTCCAGGTCGAGCAGCTGACCCCCCCGTCGCTCGAGGACGTGATCGACAGCCTGGTGGGTGGCGTCCGGTGACCGGTCCCGCGCTCAGCATCGACGCGAGCGGGGCGAGCACCGAGGTCCGCGCGCTCCTCGAGCCGCGTGGGCTCCTGGGCGAGGCGTGCGCGGCCGCCTACCTGTCCTTCTCCGACCCGGCGAGCTGCATCGCCGCCTCCGAGAGTGACGGGCGTCTCACCCCCCTGATCGGCTTCCTGCCCTTGGCGACGCGCGGCACAGCGCTCCTCCGGAGCATCGCCGCCGTCGACGAGAACGGGCCGCGGCTCGTCGCCAACTACCGCTGCGCCTTCCCCGAGGACCTCGACCGGCTGGCCGCTTTCGAGCCCGAGGCGGGCGTCGGCATCGAGGAGACCGCCGCGATCGGGTGGCTCCTGGCCGCTGCGAGCCTCGTCCTCGGGCTGGAAGAGCCCGACGTCGGCGCCGCCTCGGGCCCCGCGGTCCACCCCGTCGGGCTCGACACCTTCGTGGTCGAGGTCGACGGGCGCTACGTGCTCGACGGGCGCCGCTTCTTGCGCAGCGTGATGAGCTACCGCATCGGCGGGGTGGCCAAGGCAGTGCTCGGGCGCTCGATGTTCGAGTCGCTCGGCCACTTCGTCTCCGACGCCATCGGCAGGCTCCTGCGAGGATGGCACGCGGCTGCCATCGTGCTGGCCGGCGACCTGTTCGCCGGCAACGCCGTGCTCCTCGAGAGCGCCCGCCGCGGCGTGTGCCACCTGGGCCCTCCCGTCGTCGATCCTCGCACCGAGGTGGTGCCGACCGGCGACCTGACGCCCCCGGCCGTGCTGCGGCCACGATCGGCCCCCGTGTCGCTGGCTCGCCATCGACGCGACAGCGGTGCCGGAGCCCGACGAGAGGAGCGCTGAGGTGTGCTTGGCCGTACCGGGACGGATCGTCGAGGTCCGCACAGTCGCCGACATCCCGATGGGGACCGTCGATTTCGACGGCATCCGCAAGGAGGTGTGCCTGGCCTACCTGCCGGAGGCAGCCGTCGGGGACTACACCATCGTCCACGTGGGCTTCGCGATCTCGCTCGTGGACGAGGCGTCGGCCATGGAGACGCTCGCCATGTTCCGTGAGCTCGGCGTGCTCGATGGCGAGCTCGAGGGGGCCGCGCCGGCGGAGCCCGGGAGCGCAGCGCCGGCGGTGGATCCGTGAAGTACCTCGACGAGTTCACGGACCCCGAGGTCGCCGCCCGGCTCTTCGCAGAGATCGCGCGGGCGACGACCAGGCATTGGTCGATCATGGAGATCTGCGGTGGTCAGACGCACGCGATCATCCGCCACGGCATCGACCAGCTCTTGCCCGAGGAGATCGAGCTGATCCACGGCCCGGGCTGTCCGGTGTGCGTGACGCCGGTCGGCATGATCGACAAGGCGCTCGAGATCGCCCGCCAGGCCGAGGTCATCTTCTGCTCCTTCGGCGACATGCTGCGAGTCCCCGGGACCTGCGGCGACCTGCTCCAGGTCAGGGGGGAAGGCGGCGACGTCCGGATCGTGTACTCCCCTCTCGACGCCGTCCGCCTCGCCGAGGAGCACCCCGACAAGCAGGTCGTGTTCTTCGCCATCGGCTTCGAGACGACCGCTCCGGCGAACGCCATGGCTGTGCACCAGGCGCACCGGCTCGGCATCGCCAACTTCTCCGTCCTGGTCAGCCACGTTCTCGTCCCGCCCGCGATCGAGGCGATCCTGGCCTCACCCGCCAATCGCGTGGACGCCTTCCTCGCTGCCGGCCACGTGTGCTCGGTCATGGGGACCTGGCAGTACGCGCCGCTGGTCGGGCGCCATCGCGTGCCGATCGTGGTCACCGGCTTCGAGCCGCTCGACGTGCTCGAGGGCATCCGTCGGGCGGTCGGCCAGCTCGAAGGTGGCCGGGCCGAGCTGGACAACGCCTACCCTCGCGTGGTGAGCGACGGGGGCAACGTGGCGGCGCAGCGCATGATCGACGACGTCTTCGAGGTGTGCGACCGGCGATGGCGCGGCATCGGTGAGATCCCCGCCAGCGGGTGGCGGCTGTCCGCCGCGTACCGGGGCTTCGATGCCGAGAGCCGGTTCGACGTGTCGGCGATCGACGCCCCCGAGTCCAGCCACTGCCGCAGCGGCGAGATCCTCCAAGGCCTGCTGCGCCCCAACCAGTGCCCCGCGTTCGGCACCGAGTGCACGCCTCGGACGCCGCTCGGGGCCACGATGGTCTCGAGCGAGGGAGCCTGCGCCGCGTACTACCACTACCGGCGGCTCGAGCCGCCCGCCCGGGACGGAGCCCGCGTTGGGTGACCCGGCCGACTTCGAGGGGTGGTCCTGCCCGGCGCCCCTTCGCGGCTACGACCGCGTGGTGACCGGCCACGGCGGCGGCGGCAAGCTGTCGCTCGAGCTCGTCGAGCACCTCTTCCTGCCCGCGCTCGGCATCGACGGCGCCGGCGAGCTGCACGACGCCGCGGCGGTCGACGCAGGTGGTGTTCGCCTCGCCTTCTCGACCGACAGCTACGTCGTCCAGCCGCTGTTCTTCCCCGGAGGATGCATCGGCGACCTCGCCGTCAACGGCACCGTCAACGACGTGGCCATGCGCGGGGGTCGGCCCATCGCCCTGAGCGCCGGGTTCGTCCTCGAGGAGGGTCTGCCGCTGGCCACGCTCGGCCGGGTCGCCGAGGCCATGGGCGTCGCGGCTCGCGCAGCTGGGGTTCCTCTGGTGACCGGCGACACGAAGGTGGTCGACGCGTGCAAGGCGACAGCCGGCGGGGCAAGTGGCCTGTTCGTGAACACGGCCGGGATCGGCGTGATCCCGCCCGGCGTCGACATCCGCCCCCGGCGGGCGACGATCGGCGACCGGGTCATCGTGAGCGGGCCGATAGGGCTGCACGGTGTCGCCGTGATGGCGACGAGGGCCGGGCTCGAGTTCGAGACGACGGTCCAGTCGGACTCCGCCCCGCTGAACGGCCTGGTCGAGGCCATGCTCGAGGCGTCGACGGAGATCCACGTGCTGCGTGACCCCACCCGTGGCGGGCTCGGGGCGACCCTGTGCGAGATCGCGGGGAGCGCCGGCGTCGGGATCGAGGTCTCCGAGAGCGCCGTCCCGGTCCCCGACGAGGTCGCGGCGGCCTGTGCGCTCCTCGGGCTCGACGTGATGCAGGTCGCCAACGAGGGCAAGCTCGTGGCGATCGTCCCGGACGCGGACGCCGACGCCGTGCTCGAGGCGATGGTGCGCCACCCACGAGGCCGTGAGGCCAGGGTGATCGGATCGGTCACCGATGAGCACCCCGGCATGGTCGTGGCCTGCACGGCCCTCGGGGGCCGGCGCGTGATGGACCTCCCGCTCGGCGAGCAGCTGCCCCGCATCTGCTGACTGCGCCCGCCGGGCCCCGGTGGTGCGCTCCGGCGCGCTCGGCGGGGGACGGGCCGCCCGGTGGCGGTCAGGTCGGCGGCGTCTCGCCCTCTGCGCCGAGCACCGCACGGACCTCGCCTGCGATCTCGAGGTCCTCCCTGGCCTCGATGACGAACGACCGCACGGGCGCGCCG
>JAJZJC010000022.1 GCA_021810205.1 Actinomycetes bacterium | reverse complement strand
CGCGCGCTCGGCCTCGGCCCGGCGCTCGTCGATCGCGCGTGTCACTGCCGAGCGCAGGTCGTCCATGTCGAGGAGGGTGACGCCGTCGAGCGCACCAGCGGCAGGGTCGACGTTCCGGGGCACGCCGAGATCGACCACGAGCACGCCGTCCTCGCGACCCGCGCCGACGTCGGCGAGCTGATCGGCGCTCAACAGATGGCCGCCGGACTCGACGGCGGTGAACACGACGTGCGCGCCGGCGACGGTGCGCGCCAGGTCCTCCATCCCGACCGCGCGTGCGTCGAGCACCGGTGGCACCGCCTCGGCAAGCCGGCGTGCACGCTCCCGGTTCCGGTTGGCGATCACGACGCTCGCCGGGCGCCGGTCCACAGGGAGGTCCCCGAGTGCCTGGAGCACGCCCCCGCCCATCTCACCTGCACCGACGACCGCCACGTCCGCACCCCGGAGCCCCCCGGCCCTGCGCTGCTCCGCGAGCTCGATGGCCGCATGCGAGAACGAGGTAGTGCCACGCGCGATGCCCGTGTGTGAGCGCACCCGCTTGCCCGCCTGGACAGCGCTGCGGAACAGTCCCGAGAGCACGGGCCCGCACGCGCGCTCGTCACGGGCGCGCTCCCAGGCACGGCGGACCTGGCCCAGGATCTCGGTCTCGCCGAGGACGGCCGACTCGAGCCCCGCGGCCACGGAGAACAGGTGGACAGCGACGTCGTCGTCGAAGCGGACCGTCGTGTGCGCCTGGATCGCCTCGGCCGGCAGCCCGGCATGGGCCGCGAGAAGCCCCCACACGTCGTTCACCGCCTCGTGGAAGCGGTCGACCACGACGTAGATCTCCGTGCGCAGGCAGGTGGAGAGGACCACGACTTCTTCTACGTTGTCCCACGAGCGCACGGTCTCGAGCGCCTTGGTGATCGTGGTCTCGCCCATGGCGACGCGTTCGAGCAGGTCGAGCGGCGCCTGTTGGTGCTCGATGCCCACGACGACGACCGACAACGCCAGACGACCTTCCTCAGCTCGTGATCCGTGCGCCGACCGGGTCCTCGACATGCCGTGACCCGGGGCGGACGCGCGCCGCGCGATCGCGGCGCAGCACCACGCTACGACGTGCCGGTACCGCTGCGCAGATCGGGCCATGCGGGCACGGCCGGCCGACGGGCCAGGAAGAAGCTCACCGCCTGGAGCTCGATGGAGAGGTCCACGTTGCGCACGAGCACGGGACCGGGAACGACGAGCACTCTCGGCGCGAAGTTCAAGATGGCCTCCGCGCCGGCGGCGACCAGGATGTCGGCCACGGACTGCGCGGCGCTCGCCGGCGTGGCGATCACGCCGATCGGCGCGACCGCGGTGGCGTCGACGAGCTGGTCGAGGTGCTGCACCGTAGTCCCGCCGACGGCCGCGCCGACGACCGCCGGGTCCACGTCGTAGACACCCGACACGCGGAACCCGTAGGAGTGGAACCCGTCGGAATTCGCGAGCGCCCGCCCGAGGTTCCCCATCCCGACGATCACGACCGGCCAGTCGCGGTCGGCGCCGAGGGCGTGCTCGATCTGGGCGGCAAGAAAGGCTGCGTCATAGCCGGTGCCGCGCGTACCGAAGGAGCCGAAGAGCGAGAAGTCGCGCCGGACCTTCGCCGCGTTCACCCCCGCGCGCTCGGCAAGCTCCTCGGACGACACCGTGGTGATGCCGCCCTCGAGCAGGTCGGCGAGGATGCGCTGGTAGACGGGCAGGCGGACGACGGTGGCCTCGGGGATGCGACGCGCCGGCACGCCGATGGCGTCAGGTCCCATCTCGCGAAGCGTACGACAGGGGCTCGGAGCCCTCCACAGGGGCATCTCCCTCCACAGGGGCATCTCCCGTCGAGCTCGAGCCCGGACGCCCACCTCACCAGGCGAGCTCGACGACGCTCCCTGGGCCGGCGCCGGTCGCCGCGGCGGCAGAACCTTCGTACACGACGAGCGCGAGCCTGCCGGTGGAGTCGACGATGACCCCCAGCTCCCCGCCGCCGAGCGAGGAGAAGGTCGCGACACGACGTGCCGACACGCTGCGACCGCCCACGTGGACCTCGATGTCCTGCGGACCCTCCGGCGGGGCGACAAGCGGCGGGCCGTCGGGCCCGGCCACGGCGAGCTGGAGGTTCCCGAAGTGGTCGCACCACACGACCTCGGCACGCAGGCGTGAGCGCCCGCCGTCGACCGAGCGCTCGACGAGCGGCGCGCGCAGCGCCACGAGTGTCCCTGGCGTGAGCGCGGCGCCGAGGGCCACGGGGTCCCGGCCGAGGGCCAGGGAGGCGGCGGCCGGAGCGAAGACGTCGCGCCCGTCGAAGGTGGCGGGCACTTCGGGCGGCTTGGCGAGGGAGACGGCGTGTGCGGCACCCCCGTCCTCTGCGATCGCGGGCAGCAGGAGACCGTTGTCGGGGCCGACGAACCACCGGCCACCCCCAGAGCGGACGGCGACCCCGCGCCGGTCACCACCGACACCGGGGTCGACGACAGCGAGGACGACCCCTGGGCCAAGGTGCGGCAGCGCTCTTCGGAGCGCCTCGGCGCCACCGCGGACGTCGAACGGCGCGATCCCGTGCGTCAGGTCGACGACACCGAGGGTAGGCCCGATCCGGCGCAGCACCGCATGGACGACGCCCACGAACTCGTCGGCGAGGCCGTAGTCGGAGAGGAAGAAGACCGTGGGCGCGCCTGGGCGCGCCCGCGGACCGGGCGGTCGTGGTCCCGTGCTCCCGGCGGCCTGGCCGTCGGGAGGTAGGTGGTCGCTCAACCCGCCTTCGTGAACCGGTCAGCCAGGTAGCGCTCCAGGTCCTCCGTGCGAACCCGGAACGAGCGCCCGATCCTGACCGCCGGCAGCTCTCCGGCGTTGATGAGGCGATACACGGTCATGCTCGACACGCGCAGAACGGCAGCGACCTCCCCCACGGTCATGAACTGGCGTTGCGCGGTCTCCAGCTGCTGAGTCATGGTGTCCGACTTCTCCTCCGACCTGGACTGTACGCCCCCGACGACGGTGGCGAAAGTGCGATGCGGCCCTCGGTCGGCACAAGGGCAGCGCTCGATGCACTGCGCGCCAGCCCGACAGGGCGGACTTCCTCCTATACCCCGCGGGTGCCCGGTTCGACGCCCAAGCGTCCCTCGACGACGCTGCTCCGAAGCGAGGGTGCGTCAGAGCCCGAGGGACCGGGAGCGCTCGAGGGCCGCGAGGACGGCCTCGATGAACGCCGAGCGCGTCGCGCGCGCCTCGAGCGCGCGGAGGCCCGCGGCAGTCGCTCCGCCTGGTGAGGTGACGTCGGCTCGCAGAACATCGGGCCGCTCGCCGGTCTCGGCGAGGAGCAGCCCGGCCCCCCGGACGGTCCCGACCGCGAGCGTCGTGCTGAGCTCCCGGGAGAGCCCGGAAAGGACTCCCGCCTCCACGAGGGCCTCGACCATCAAGAACACGTACGCCGGGCCGGCACCCGACAGTGCGGTGACCGCGTCGAGGTGGCGCTCGGGAACCCGCACGACGGTTCCGACCGCCCCGAGCACCGTCTCGGCCCACGAGAGGTCGGCGGCTCGGGCGTTGCTCCCGCCCGCGATCGCCGTGGTCCCCGCGCCGACGAGCGCGGGGGTATTCGGCATGGCGCGCACCACTACTGCGCCGTCGGGTAGGCACGCCTCGAGCCTGCCCGCGGCAACGCCGGCCACCACCGAGAGGACCCGCCGGATGCCCACCGCACCGAGCCCCCGGCAGGCGACCTCCGCCACGTCCGGCTTCACCGCCAGTACCGCGCCGCCGTCCTCGGTCACGATCCCCTCGCGCAGCGTGCCCACGACCTCGAGGCCGGGATGGGCGTCCGCCAGCTCGGCGCGGCGGGCCGACTCGGGATCCATCACGGCGAGGTCGCGCGGCTCGTAGCCTCCGCGACCGATGAGGCCCGCCACGAGCGCGCCCCCCATGCGCCCGCCGCCGACCACGAGCAGAGATGCAGTCACGGGCGAGACCCTATTGCGCGGGGCGGTCGGCTGCGCCAGTGCGGCCAGGATCAACGCCGCCCGGGGCGTCGCCGATAGATCGCGGGGTGGCCCAGGGTCATCGCCGTGGGGTAGTGGTCGTCCACGTAGACGATCGAGGACCCGGCGATGCGGTCGAGCTCGTCGTCGTCGACGAGCGCGACCGGCACCCGGCCCACCAGGTATACGGCGTCTTCGGGACCGAGGCAGAACGCCATGCCGTAGATGTCGGCGTTTCGGCGCATGAGGTAGGCGAAGACCTCCTCGCGGCGCTCCTCGGGGGCCGGCATGAACTGGGCCTCGTGGTGGAGGGTGCGCTGGCGCAGCGTGAGCCACACGGTGATGTAGTCCTTCTCCTCGCCACGAAAGCGCAGGTACCACCGGTGCGACGCCGTACGGTCCGTGACGGCCTGACGCTCGGCTGCGACCAGGCCGAACGTGCCCTCCTCGGAGCGCTCACGTTGCACCCAGGCGTCGATGCGCGCGACCGCCGCTGCGGCGTCCTCGCCGCCGGTCACCTCGACGAGCGGCATCCGTCGACCTGCGCGCTCAGGAGCACTCGACGAGCCGGCTGCACAGCAGTTCGTCGTGGATCTCTCGCAGGCGAGCCGCCGTCTCGCGCCAGGTATAGCCGCGCGCCCGCAGCACCGAGGCCGTCGACTGGCGTTCGGCGAGCAGCGGCTCTTCGACGATACGCCGCGCATGCGCAGCGAAGGCGACCGGATCCGACGACTCGACGAGGTACCCCGTGCGGCCGTGGTCGACGAGGGTCGTGAGGCCGCCCACAGCAGAGGCCACGACGGGCGTGCCGCATGCCGCGGCTTCGAGGGCCACGAGCCCGAACGACTCGGAGCGGCTCGGTACGAGGCACACGTCGGCGGCGCGGTAGTACGACGACAGCAGCTCGTGGGGCTGGGGGGGCACCAAGGTGAGGTTGCCCCCCACCAAGAGGTCGTCTGCCAGGCGCAGCAACCGAGCAAGCTCCTGCTCGCCGTGCGGACCGCTCGGTCCGCCCACGAGCACCAGGCGGAACGGTCCGCCCCGGCCCTCGCGGCTGCCCGCGCACAGCTCGGCCAGGGCGCGGATCGCGACCTCGATCCCCTTCAATGGCTGGATGCGACCCACGGTGAGCAGCAGCGTCCCGTCGGCAGGAAGTCCGAGCGCCCGACGAGCCTGGGGACGGTGGCCCGGGCCGAAGAAGGCGTGGTCGACGCCTGGCGGCACGACCGCGATGCGCGCAGGGTCCGCCCCATAGAGCTCGGCGATCTGCGCGGCCTCGACGCTGCACGACGCCAGCACGGCGTCGGAGCAGGCGATGACCGCCGCCTCGGCTTCGGCCCGCCGATGCGGCATGTCCGCTTCGACTTCCTCGGGGACCAGCTCCGCTTTCACACGGTCGAGCGTGTGGAAGGTGGAGACGAGTGGGAGGTCCAGCTCGTGCTTCAACGCGTGGCCCGCGATCCCCGACAGCCAGTAGTTCGCGTGGACCGCCTCGAAGGGGCCCGAGGCGGGGTCGACGAGCGGCAACCCGTCGTCGCCCGCCATCAGCTCGAGCACCCCGGCGGTGAACTCCCCCACGAGCTCGAAGAGCCGCTCCTTCTGCACCACCGCCTTGGGCCCGGCGACGACGTGGTGCACCCGGAAGCCAGGCTCGACGTCGACCGTCGCGGGCAGGTCCTCGGCCTCGGCGCGGGTGAAGACGTCGCAGGCGACGCCCGAGCGGGCGAGCGCCGCCGCGAGCTCGCGCACGTAGACGTTCATCCCGCCCCCGTCGCCGGTCCCTGGCTGGGCGAGGGGGGAGGTATGGAAAGAGAGCACAGCGAGGCGGCGCATGCGGCGCCGAGCCTAATGGGACTCTTCGGGACCTCCGTGTAGCGCGCCGCCTGGCTGTGGGGTGCCTGCGTGTGTGTCTGTCACGACGGCCCCTGCGTACGTGGCGCTCGCCTGGGATGGTGCGCCGTCGCGCGCCTCGCGCTCGCGGCGAAAGGAGAGGTAGATCTGGACGAGCGCCTGCTTGTGCCCCTCGCCGAGATACGGGTCGGCCAAGATCATGGGTACCAGATCCGTGTGCTCGGAGGGCGGGTCGAGGATTCCTGCTTGGACGTAGAGGGTCTCTGCGGAGATACGGAGCGCCTTCGCGATCTGCTGGAGGATGTCGGCCGACGGCCGGCGCAACCCTCGCTCGATCTGGCTCAGGTAGGGGTTCGAGATCCCCGCGAGCTCCGAGAGGCGCCGCAGCGACAGCCGGGCCGTCGCCCGCTGCTCGCGGATGAAGGCCCCGAGGTCACGCCAGCGCTCGACGGGGTCCGGTGCCACGGTCGCAGCGTACCGGCGGGGTCGCCGCTGCCCCAGGGATCGGCCCCAGTCCGAGAGCAGGTTCAGTCCGAGAGCAGGTTCAGTCCGAGAGCAAGAAGGTGAGACCCGTGACCTCGAGGACCCTGCGCACGATGCCCGTCGCCCCACGCAGCTCGAAGCCATGGCCGGCGTCGACGATCTCCCGTCGAGCGGCGAGGATCGCGGCGATGCCGCTCGAGTCGAGGAACCTGAGCCCTGACAGGTCGACGACCACGGCGTCGCCTGCGACGCCCACCAGCGACTCGCGGACACGCTCGGCGTTCGCCAGATCCAGCTGACCGTAGAGCGCGACGACGCGGACGCGCTCGGAGTCGTTCACCTCGAACGTGAAATCGCTCGACAGCTGGTCCTCGCAGAAGGTGTGGTGGTCGCTTTTCGTCCAACGAGCTGACCGGGACTCTACGCCGCGCCGAGCCCGCGTACCTCGCAGTGGCTGGCCCAGGCTCGACCACGAGGTCCCCGGCATCACCTTCTGGGACCCCTCCCGATCACCCCAGCACGGACCGCAGGGGCGTAGCGGTACCTGACCAGCCCCCATACCGTCTGGCGCTCGACGGCGCCGAATTCACGGCTGTCGGTGCTGCAAGGCGGGTTGTCACCCAGGAGGTGCACGGCGCCGGTCGCGGTGAACCCAGCGACGCGCTTTATGAGCAGTCTGCTCGGGACACGTGGATCGGAGGCCGCCACGACGTCTCCTGGGCGCAGCTGCAGCCAGCGCGGCGCCCGCACCACGAGGACCCGGTCGCCCTCGCAAACGGTCGGCGCCATGCTCTCGCCTACGACGACCAGGCGACGCACTGCGCACGTCGCCAGGCACGCCCCGGCGGCGACCAGCGCGCCGGCGGCCGCGAGCAGGCCGAGCGCCACCGCGTCCATCGCCTGCCGCACCCGACAGCAGCGGCCGTGCCATCGGGAGGGCTCGCTCGGTAGTGTGGGGTCGACGTGCATTCCCCCACTGTGTACGACCGGCGGCGCCGCCTGCCGACGAACCGAAGGAGCACCCACATGCGGATCCTCGACCGAGCACTCATCACCTTTGACCGGCTCGTGCCTCCCGCGGCCGCTCACGCCCACTGCGACCTGCCCTGTGGCGTCTACGACCCTGCGCAGGCGCGGATCGAGGCGGAGTCCGTGAAGGCGATCCAGGAGAAGTACAACGCGTCGGACGACCCCGTGTTCCGTCAGCGCGCCATCCAGATCAAAGAGGAGCGCGCGGACCTCGTCAAGCATCACCTCTGGGTGCTGTGGACCGACTACTTCAAGCCCGAGCACCTCGAGAAGTTCCCCCAGCTCCACGAGCTGTTCTGGAAGGCGACCAAGTCGGCCGGCGAGTCGAAGAAGACCACGGACACCGAGGTGGGACAGCGCCTCCTCGACGAGATCGCGGAGATCACAAAGATCTTCTGGGAGACCAAGAAGGGCTGAGCTTGGGCTCACGCGCCCCGACCACCGGGGCCTCGCGCACCTGCGCGCAGGGCCCCGGTGGTCGTCGTGGGCCCCTTCCGCCCGTGGCAACGCCGACGCACCGCCAGGGCAAGGGTTCTGTTCTGTTCTGTTCAGCTTCGACTTCTCTCGCTTCGTTCACCGCTCGAGCGAGTAGTGCCGCCGGCGTGGACAATATGCATGTCAAGTGACGAGATGGTGAGGACCCGAATTTCGGGACCTTCGGCCCAGATTTATGGGCCCTTGGACCGATGGAGCGAACATCCGTCGGCCGCACCATGGGGTCATGGCATTTCCCACGTACCCATTGGAGCTCCCCGAACCGCCGGAGAACCAGCGCGAGTCCGAAGAACACCGCAGCGCTGGCGCGCCCGCGGCACCGCTCGTGTTGCTGCCCAATGCACCTGGCGACGAGGCGGCCCCCGACACCGGCGCAGCGCTCGGTCCGCAATGGCCGCACACCGGTTGGGCGCTCCAGGGCACCCGGGCCAAGGGCCCGGCGCGTCGCGCGAGCGCGAACTCCCTCGGCGCGACCGGCGGCATCGTGCTCGCAAGCGCCTTGGCGCTCGCCGTGCTCTTCGGGTGGCTCGCCTATGGGGCATTCGCCGGCCATACAAGCCATGCGTGGGCTCCTCACCCCCAAGCGCAGGCCTACTACCAGCCCATTGTCACGCCCGACATCCCCGCGACGGCGCCCAAGGCGCTGCCGCCGATGATGGTCTCGACGCCGTCCGCCACAGTCACCCTCAAGGTCGACGCACCGCCGCTCGGCGGCATGTACGGCGGCACAGGGCAGGTCCAAGACGCCTTCTCACCTGCGTACTTCGCGGTCCCTGCCGGCAAGACGGTTCACGTGACCATCGTCAACTACGACACAGCGTGGCACACCTTCACCTCGCCGGCGCTCGGCCTGAACGTCTGGATCCGCCCGGCAACGTCGCACCCCTCCACGACGACCTTCAGCTTCACGACGCCGAACAAGGGCTACTTCGAGTGGTTCTGCGACGTTCCCTGCGACGGGTACTCGATGCAGGCGCCCGGCTACATGAAAGGTGAGATCCACGCCGTCACGGCGTGAGCGGGGCGTCTGTCGCCGCCGCGTCATGGCGCGCGCACTGCTGCAACGTGGGGTCGGCCTCGAGGCGAGCGTCGTCGATGGCCAGACCGCACTCCGTGCAGGTGCCGTAGCTGCCTTCGTCGAGCTGGACGAGCGCGCGGTCGACCGCATCGAGAGCATCCTCGGACGAGCGCAACAGTCCACGGTACCCCTCGACGTCGAGCACGCCGGGTCCCATGCCGGGGTCGGCTGCCGTCTGCGGCTGGGAGCAAGCTCTCGCGCCTCGCGCGGCGTCGGATCCCTTCGCCCAATCCATCGGGCGCAGGCTATCGCCGCCCCCGGGCCGGTGTCGCGCCGAGACCGTCCAGGCACCACCTTTGCCCGCAAGACCTCCTCCCCCGTCACGCTCGTCCGTAGTCTGGGAACGTGCACCTCGAAACCCAGCCCGCAGGCACCGCTCCCCCTCGTGGCCAGGTAGCTCGACGGCCGCTGCTCGAGCTCGTGGGCGCGGCGACCGAGGTGGAGTGCCTCGACGGCACGGTCCGGCTCGCACGCGACCTCGATGCTGCAGCGTCGACGCCCGCCGCAGCTCCGGTCGCAGCCGCGGTCACCGAGCTGTTGCCGATGTACTCGAGCGTCCACCGTGGCGCCGGCTTCAAGTCCCGGGCTTCCACGGCAGCCTTCGAGACCGCCCGACGGCGCATTCTTGCGCACGTAGGCCGCGAGGGAGGCGACGACACGGCGATCATCTGCCGCAACACGACCGAAGCCCTGAACCACCTCGCGTTCCGGCTTCGCCTGGAGCCTGACGACGTCGTGTGCACCACGGTCGTCGAGCATCACGCCAACCTGCTGCCCTGGGCACGCTACGCGCGTCGCCGATATGTCGAGTGCGGCACCGACGGCATGTTCGACGTCGACGACGTCGTCGCAGCTCTTTGCGCCCAGCCAGTCCCCCGTCTCCTCGCCATCACCGGCGCGTCGAACGTCACGGGCTGGATGCCGCCGGTCGACGCGATCTGCGACGCGGCCCACGACCGCGGCGTCCCGGTCGTGCTCGATGCAGCGCAGCTCGCGCCCCATCGTCTGGTCCCTCGGGGCCCCGACTTCGTCGCATGGAGCGGCCACAAGATGTACGCGCCCTTCGGCGCCGGCGCGTTGATCGGCCCGCGCGGCGCGTTCGCCGAGGGGGAGCCGTTCCTGATGGGCGGCGGTGCGGTGGAGCTGGTCGACCTCGACGAGGTCCTATGGGCACCACCGCCCGAACGCGAAGAGGCCGGTTCGCCCAACGTCGTCGGCGCCGTCGCGCTCGGCGCAGCTGTCGAGGAGATGGCGCGCGTCGGGTGGGCGGCGGTCGACGCGCACGAGGCTGCGCTTGGCGACCGCCTGCGTTCGGGGCTCGCTGGCATCGAGCGCGTGACGCTCCTCGGGCCGCCGCCCGAGATCCCGACCCTGGCCGTCGCCAGCTTCCTCGTCGACGGCATGCCCCACGGGCTGGTGGCCGCGCGCCTGGCATGCGAGTACGGCATCGGCGTGCGGCACGGCTGCTTCTGCGCTCATCCGTACCTCATGCGCCTCCTCGGGTGCCGCGACATGGCCGGGACGCGGGCGCGCGTGCTCTCGGGTGATCGCAGCGCCATCCCCGGCGCGGTCCGGGCGAGCGTCGGCCTCGGCTCCACCGTCACAGACGTCGACGCCCTGCTCGACGCGCTGCGCCAGCTGACGGCGGGCACCGAGGCGCCCGTCCCCTATCGCCAGGACCCGCTGTCAGGCGACTTCTTCGCCGACACCTCGGTTCCGGGATGGTGGTCTGCGGGCAGCGCTGCCGGTGGCGGCTGCGCCCAGGGTTGAGGCGACCACCCGGGCGGGAGGCAGCCCGAGGGCGCCCGGTGCCAGTGCGTAGGATCGCGCTGCCGGCGGCACGAGAGGAGCACGACCTTCGATGGGTGAGGACTCGGCGTCGCAGACGATCGACGCGATGTTCGCCGCGCTCGGCGACTGGCGGGGTGAGGCACTCGCGCGGCTGCGTGGCCTCATCAAGCAGGCAGACCACGACGTCATCGAGGAACTGAAGTGGAAGAAGCCCTCGAATCCCGCAGGTGTCCCGGTGTGGTCGGACGCAGGGATGATCTGCACCGGCGAGGTCTACAAGGACCACGTCAAGCTGACCTTCGCCAAGGGGGCCGCCCTAGAGGACCCGCGCCGGCTCTTCAACGCGAGCCTCGATGGCAACGTCCGCCGCGCCATCGACGTGCACGAGGGTGAGACCGTCGACGCCAGTGCGTTCATGGCGCTCGTACGCGCCGCGGTGGCGTTGAACAAGTCACATCCGACGCGCGGGTAGCGAGATCGCCTGCCGTCGCGTCACGTCGCCGGGAATGCGATTCCAAAGCGCCGGCGCGAGCAGATGGTCGCCGATGTGCGCAGTGGATCACGCCGAGCACCACGGGCAACCACGGTGGTCGGGGCGGATAGGCTCGCCCGATGGTCGACGATGCGCGCGTCGTCACGGCAGCCGACTTCCGCGCTGACGGCGCGGCGGCCCTCGACTGGGTCGCCCGGTACTTGGAGGCAGTGGAGAGCTATCCGGTATCCTCCTCGGTCGCTCCCGGCGATATCGCATCGCTCCTCCCGGCGCACGCGCCTGAGCAGCCCGAGGCCTTCGACACCGTCCTCGCCGATCTCGATCGAGTGGTCATGCCCGGGATCACGCACTGGCAGGCGCCCGGCTTCTTCGCCTACTTCCCCGCCAGCTCGTCGCCACCTGCAGTCCTGGGCGAGCTCGTGTCGGCGGCCCTGGCGGTGAACGGGATGCTGTGGGCGACGAGCCCGGCGTGCACCGAGCTCGAGATGGTGGTGCTCGACTGGCTCGTCGAGCTGCTGGGACTGCCCGTGCACTTCCGCTTCAGCGGCTCCGGTGGCGGCGTCATCGAAGACTCGGCGTCCTCGGCGACGCTGTGCGCGCTCGTTGCCGCGCGCGAGCGTGCTCGGCGGGGAGGCACGCCACTCGACCGGCTCACGCTCTACGCCACGTCGGAAGCACATTCGTCGGTGGCGAAGGGCGCGAAGGTCGCCGGCTTCGCGCCGGACCAGCTCCGCCACGTGCCGGTGCTCGCGGATTACTCCATGGATCCCGAGGCCCTCGCCGCCATGGTCGACGAGGACCGAGCGGCGGGCCTCACCCCGTGCTTCGCTCTGGCGACTGCAGGGACCACCTCGTCGATGGCCTTCGACCCACTGCGATCCATCGGCACCATCTGTGGCGATGGGGAGATCTGGCTCCATGTCGACGCTGCCATGGCCGGCTCGGCGGCGCTCTGCCCCGAGTTTCGCGGCTTCCACGACGGGATCGAGCTCGCCGACAGCTACGCCTTCAACCCCCACAAGTGGCTCCTGACGAACTTCGACTGCGACTGCTTCTACGTGCGCGACCGCGCGGCGCTCACCGACGCGCTCTCGGTCACCCCCGAATACCTGCGGAACGCCGCGTCGAACGCCGGCACGGTCGTCGATTATCGCGACTGGCAGGTGCCGCTCGGCCGCCGATTCCGGGCCCTCAAGCTGTGGTTCGTCCTGCGCGCGTACGGTGCCGAAGGTCTGCGGCGCCACCTGCGGCACCATGTCGCGCTCGCCGACCTCCTCCGCGCGCGCCTCGAGGCGGACGAGCGATTCGAATTCTGCGCGCCGCCCGCGTTGAGCCTCCTGTGCTTCGCGCACGTAGCGGGCAACGCCGCCACCGAGCACCTGCTGGACGAGCTGAACGCGACGCGGCGAGTCCTGCTCAGCCACACGGTGCTCGACGGTCGCTACACGATCCGCTGCGCGATCGGCGGCACGTGGACCGAGCGGCGGCACGTCGACGAGCTGTGGGCGCTGATCGACGAGCTGGCACCGCCCGTGATCGCCGGCTGACGCGCTCCGCACCTTGCCCCGACCGGGCGGGTGGCGCGTTCACAGAGTCCTCGTGCTCCACTTCGCGGAGCTCGCCAGCTGCACTTGGAGCTCGGCTTGCTCGAAGCCCAGGGACCGATAGAGCCCGATGGCGGGGCCAGCTGGATCGGCGACAATCACCAGCCGATCGATTGTCCAGCACCTTTGGGCGATCGCGGCGGCGGCCGAGGTCAGGTGAGTGCCAAGACCTTGGCGACGGTGCGCGGGGTGCGTCTGTACATGCTGAAAGCGCGCCGTTCCCGACCCGTCGGAGACGATGCCGAGCGTGGAGACGAGCTGACCTGCACGGAACGCCCCGAGGAACAGTCCCTTGCCGGAGTCGGTGACGCGTCTCGCTGCAGCCACCCGGGCCCGCTGGAAGGATGCGTCGGCCCCAGGAGAGCGGTCTTGTTGGCGCAGCTCGAAGAGCCCCTTCCAGTCTGCCTCGCTCGACAGCGCGTGCACATCGGTGGTGGCCGCGGGCGCGGGTTCCAGCGTGGATGCCGTGAGCACGACGCTGACGTTCGGCTCGAGACCGAGGTCCCCGAACATGTGCGGCACCTCTCCGTCGGTCCCGTCCACCCCGACAGCCGTGTGACGAGCGTTCGGGAATTCGCGTCGGAAGGCTCGCAAGCCCTGCCCGATGTGGTCCGCCCCGTCGACGAGCACGAAGTTGCCCCACCAATAGCCGGGCTCCTGTGTCGTCTGAACGACCAGGTGGTCACCCTTGTCGACGACCGACGAACCTTCGGCCCGAAGGACCATGAGATCGGTGGCGAAGCCGAGGGAGTGAACCTGCATCATCCAACCCTACGGTCGAGCTCCGACCGCTGCGAGGTAACCAAGCTGTCGATGCAGACAGTACTCACGCCGGAGCCCGCCCCCTCGACACTCAGTCACAGCCGACATGCGGTGCACCCGGTACGCCGTTCCTGTGCCGCTACTGCGCGGCGGTACCCGACGAGGGGTTAGTTCTCGGCGATGCCGTCATACGTTGAGCCGAGCACGAGCTGGACCTCTCCGGCGGGAACGTCGAGGCTCTCGACGATCTGGGTGGTGCCGGTGACGTACGACTCGAGCGTGTACGCGCCCGAGAGGTTGCCCGGCGCGTACTCGATGACGTTGTCGACATACTCGAAGCTGCTCGCGTTGCCCGTTCCATTGATGGCGAATCCCTGGCTGTGCAGCGCAGCCGCGGCCGCCGCCGCCGCTCCGTTCCCGCCAAAGCCGTTCAGCACTTCGACGAGCACCTCCGCGGGCGAGACAGTCGCCACCACTGCGGAACCGGATGGTGCGGCCGACGCGGAGGAGCCCGACGTCGTGCTCGTTCCGAACGGACCCGTCGTGGAGGTGGTCGACGTCGGCGTGGCGCTCCCCCCGGGCGACGAAGAGGAGGAAGCAGACGACGGTTGGGACGAGGAGGCAGGGGCAGGCGAAGTGGTGGACGTCGACGAAGGAGCGTGCGTCGTCGGGAAATGGCCGCCTCGCGACGTTCCGGTCGGGGAGCTGGAAAAGCCGCCAGCGAGCGCGAACGCGGCGAGAACCAAGAGCAGGAGCGAGGCAGCGCCCGACGAGACGATCACCGCCCTATCGCGCGGGGTGCGGCGCCGTCGGTGAACCGCCCGTGACCGAAACGAGTGCTCCGGTCTTCGAGGCGATGGCCTCCGGGCTGACGACGGCCTGCGCATCGCGAAACCAGGCTATGTCAGCCAGCGACTCACGGGAAGGATCCCCAGTCGTGTGCTCACGTTGCTCGAGGAAGCCCATCGAGCCGCGCCCAGCATCACGTGGGAAGAGCTGGTCGCCATGCTTCGCCCCCTACCGCACGTCCCCGGACCACCCGCTGCGCCGGAGCCACGACTGTCGCCTATCGCATCAGCAGTGTGCCCTATGGTGAGGCATCCTCTGCACCATCGCCTGTCGTCATGAGCTCCTCACATGACACCCCTGCTTCGGGGCCGCCTCCCATCCGACGTCGAGGCTCCCGAGCTCGGCGAGCGCTCCGAGGAGATTGCTCGGATCGATGGCACCGTCATCGAACACATCGTGAGCGGGAATCTCGCAGCGCCCGTCGACTACGACCAAGCCCACGACGAGTGGGTCGTGGTGCTCGACGGTGCAGCGATCCTCCAAGTGCAAGGCGAGCTCGTGAACCTCAGCAGTGGTGACTGGATCTTGCTGCCCGCGCATGTTCCCCATCGGCTGGTCGACACCCTTCCGGGAACGCGATGGCTCGCCCTTCACGCCGCTGATCGAGGCGCAGCGGATTCCCGCGCTTGACCCGCGGCGATCGGTGAACAGCCCGAGCCGTGTGGAGAGCAGCGGATGCCGAGCCGCCCGAGACCACTGCGCGTCTTGCTCTCGCACGTGAAAGGCACCCCGCCCGAGACGCTGCTGGTGGTGGAGGTGATCCCTCTATCGATATTGGCGCTCACGGATGGAACGCCTCATTGGCGCTCACGGATGGAGCGCCTCACTGGCGCTCACGGATGGAGCGCCTCGCCGCTGCGAGTAGCACCTACGATTCGATGACATGCCCGATGAACTGCTTGTGGCAGATCCGGCGGGGGGCGATGACGACGCTCGCGAACCCCAGGGCCGAACCGTTGCTCGCCATTGTGCTGCTTGGCGTCCTCGGCGTGTGCTGGCGGCAGGTCGATACGTGGTCCGGAGCGCCGAACGACACTGATCCGGCAGAAGTGGCGAGTCACATCCGGCGGGTTGAGCAGATCGCACGATGGGTGAACGCCGCATTGGTCTTGACCTTCTTGGGCTCCGTCGCGCTCTTCGCTGGGCTTCTCCTGCCCAACAGTCACCCGGGCGACCTGCCTTCGCTGATCTGGTCGCGTGACATCTACGAGGCCGCCAGCGTCCTCGCCGTCGCAGCGATCGTGTCCGGCGGCATATGGGCAGCCACACGCCTGCGGCCCCGGTCCGACGGCCGGACGCCGCCGATGGCCGATCGACTGCTCGGCGACGCAGTCGTCGGGCGCCAATCGGACTGTCCCCGAATGTGCGCTCGTACATCAGGCGGGAGACGTCCCCGATCGGCGAGCAGACAAACTCTACGGTCACAAGTGGATCCTGAAGGTGCAGCGACGGACCGTCGCGAAGCGGTTGGCGAACCAGGTCCGCCCGCCTGGCCCCACGGAGTTCCGGTAGAGCTGGGGCACCGCGTTCGACCGATCGGGTGACCCACCCTCCCGCTACAGCCACAGCGTGAGCAGGTCAACACACAAGCACGAGAGGGCTTGGGCTGTGGGGCCCAAGTGTCCTCGCGTCACCTACCGCCCGGACATCGAGTCCCACGATGACGACCCGAGCGCGCAGAGGTGCCGTTCGGGGGAGCGCAACTGTCGCGGGCGCGGTAGTCGACCGGCGGCCCCACCCCGCTCAGATCCAGACGAGCATCTTCGCCTCCGATCACGCGGACCACGAAGAGTGACGAGCGCGGGTCGAACATCTCGCGGAAACCTACTCCGCCGTCGGGTGTTCTCCCGGCCCGGCCGGCCTCGGTGCGAGGACCTTCCCGAGCGAAGCCGCAAGATCGCGGTCGCGCTGCTCGAGGGTGTGGCTGTAGACGCGGAGAAATGGCGTAGGGCGTGCAGATGCGTGTTGACCGTTGCAGCCTTTGCGACGCGCTGCGTCAACTTCGAGACAACATCCGGGCGGTACGGCTCGGCACCGATCAGCGACCTGGAGAAGATGGACCCATCCTCAAACACCGTCAGGCCGAGCGCCGACGCCAGGGCGCCGACTTCCGCACGGTGGCCGCTGCAGGACGGCCGTAGCGAAGTCGTCGAGGCCGATCCGGCGCACCTGATGCGTCTTCGTCCCCTTCTCGACCCAGCCACCGCGAGCAGCGGGGAGCAGCATGACGGCGAGCGCAGGTTCGACCTTTTCGGCCTCGACCACGATGGCCCGTACCTGCGCGGGACCGGATGCCGTCACCTGTAGAGCGTGCACGGGCGGAGGGGACGCGCGCCGGGCCACGTTGCGCTCGACGAGGTCCCACTTCTCGGCCTGGTGAAGCGCGACACCGATGAGTGCGTGCACGCGCCGCACCGTCGTCGCCTTGTTGCCCTTGTCGACCTTCGCCACCATCTTCGCCAATTCACGGTCCTACCGCCTGTGACCTGGTGGGCCGCCCGGGTCTCGATCCCGGCACCTTGGGATTAAAAGTCCCCTGCTCTTCCCGATGAGCTAGCGGCCCGGGACTGCAAGATATCTCGCAACGAGGGAGGTCTGGCACCTGCCGGCTCAGGAGACGACCGGTGCGGGCACCAGTGTCCCCCTCATCTTCCCCGCCGGCGGAAACCGGGGCACGAGGTCACCGCCTCCGACGAATGCCATTGGCGCCCCAACAACAGGTGCGGCGAGAACAGGTTCGGCGAGCGAGAACCGCTCGGTCAGTGGAATTCGCAACATGGGCATGCCACCTTCTGCTCACGAGCGCCACACCCTCATCATCGCCGAGCACGCTCCACCCGAGCACGCTCCACCCGAGCACCGCGGCCCGGAAGCCGACCCCGCCGAGACTCCGTGGCGTCGCCACGCGCGACGACTACGGAGCTCCTCTCGTTCGCGTGATCCGACGCGAAGACGAAGCCGGACACGACGGACGGAGTGCCGACACACGGCATGCACCAAGCTGCTCGCTCGTGCCCATCCAAGTCGTCTTGGTCGACGACGTCGCAGAGCTCCGTGGCCCGCTCAAGGGCCTGCTACATGCCCGCGGGGGTTTCGAGGTGGTCGCCGAGGCGGCCGACGGCGTCGCCGCGATCGATCCCGCGAAGGCGCACCAGCCCGTCATCGTGGTGCTTGATCTCGGCCTTCCCGACCTTGCCGGCCACGAGGTGCTGACCGCGCTCCGGCGAGTGAGCCCGGCGGCGATGATCGCCGTGGACAGCGGTTCCCCTTCGCCCGACAGTGCCGTCGCAGTCGAGGCGGCGGACACATTCCTCGGCAACTCACAGGACATGGCCTACGTGGTGGACCTTCTCAACGACGTGAGTCACCGCACCCCCCGTTCAGCAACGCTCCACGGGGGACCTGGCACCCGCGAGGTGCCAAGAGCGCGGCGTTTCGCCGTCGACCGTTGCCGCGATTGCGACTGCACCGCCGCAACTGAGGACATCTCGCTCGTCGTAAGCGAGCTGGTGGCCAATGCGCTCGTCCACCGCAACTTCGCGCGCGATCTCACGCTCGGCTACGGCGGCGGCATGCCGGAACCGAAGGTGGCCGCCTTGAACGCCGAGCATGGACGAGGATTGATGCTCGTGACCATGCGCTGCGTTGCATGGGGCACCGAGCCTCGCATCGACGGCAAGTGCGTCTGGGCGGACCTCCTGGTCCAAGGCAAAGCATCGCCGGGACACCGCCTCGGGCACGGGAGCGAGTGCGAGCGCGGTCCTGCCCGCTACACTGATCGGCTCGTTGCTCCGCGCGCGTCGATCGTCTCGTGTGTCGCCACTTGCGTCCCTCTTGCTCAGCACCGCTCATGCTCACCGCCACGAACATCTCGGTCACCGTGGCCGGGCGCCAACTGCTCCATGACGCATCGTTCGTGGTGAACGCTGGCGACAAGGCAGCCATCGTTGGGCGCAACGGAGCGGGCAAGTCGTCGCTCGTCTCCGTCCTCGTCGGGGAGTCGATGCCGCACCTCGCCTCGACCGGTGAGGTGCAGGTGAGCGGGTCGTTGAGCTATCTCCCCCAGGTGCCCGTCGCCACCGGCCTCGGCACCGATCCGAGCGCATTGTCGCACGTGCTGTCCGCCCGTGGACTCGATCGCCTCGACGTAGCGCTCACCGAGGCACGCAAACGCATGGCCGCCGATCCCACGGCGGAGCACATCACCGTCTTCTCGGAGACCGAGGAGCGCTATCGAGCACTCGGGGGCTACGAGGCCGAGTCGACGCTCGCCCGGATGGCCGACGGACTTGGCCTCCGCCAGGAGCTGCTCTTCGAGGACGCTGACAGCTTGTCGGGGGGCCAACGACGGCGCCTCGACCTCATGCGCGCGCTGTTCGGGCAACCCGAGGTCATGATCCTCGACGAGCCGACCAATCACCTCGACGTGCCGGCCAAGCGGTGGCTGATGGAGCAGCTCGACCGGTTCCCGGGCGCGCTGCTGATCGTGAGCCACGACCTCACCCTGCTCGACCGGTCGATCACGAAGGTGTTGCATCTCCAGGCTGGCGCGCTCGTGGAGTTCAAGGGCACCTACACCAGCTACCGGGCGCAGCTGTCGGCGCGCCGGGACCAGCAGGACCGACTGGCCGTGCGCCAAGAGCGAGAGGTGAAGCGCCTGTCCGCGCTCGCCGACTCCATGCGCGGTGGCACCGCCAGGCGGGCACGAGCAGCGAAGTCGTTCGATACCCGAGTGGAGCGCCTGAAGAAGCACCAGACGACGCGGGCGACCAGGGAGCGCCACGTCCAATTCCGCCTCCCAGCGCCAGCCCGTGCCGGTGAGACGCCGCTCGAAGTTTCGAGACTGGCCGTTTCCTACGGCCCGGTGCACGTCCTGCACGAGGTCTCGATGGCGTTGCGCCGTGGCGAACGCGCCATCGTGGTGGGGCGCAACGGCGCAGGAAAGTCGAGCCTCTTGCGGTGCATCGCCGGCGCACAGGAACCCGTGGCAGGTGAGGTTCTCCTCGGCCATAACGTGACCCTCGGCTACTTCGCCCAAGAGCACGAGCAGGTGGACCTCCAAAAGAGCGCGATCGACAACATCGATGACACCGTCCTCGTGGCCCAAGCGGACCGGCGCGCCTTGCTCGGCTCGTTCGGACTTGCCGGAGAGCTCGCCACCCAGATGGCGGGCAGCCTCTCAGGGGGCGAACGCGCGAAGCTCGGCCTGGCGATGCTCGCGGCGGGATGGGCAAACGTCCTCGTGCTCGACGAACCGACCAACAACCTCGACCCGCCGTCCGTCGCCGCGGTCGCCTCCATGCTCAGCGCGTGGCCGGGCACGGTCGTCGCCGTCAGTCACGACCGGAGCTTCGTGGAGGCGCTCGAGCCGACGCACGCGCTTCTCCTGCCCGAGGAGCGTTTCGATTACTGGCGCGACGACTTCCTCGATCAAGTGGAGCTTCGCTGACCGGCGGGGTGTGATCACTGCCATAGGGATCCGGGCGAACACCCCTTGCTTCCCCTGCGTCTCCGTGAAGCGGAAGTGGAGCGGTTGTTGCGTTGGGGGACAGCCCCGCGATGCTGCGCTCGTCAGGCACCTGGCGCTTGCCGGCGTGACGCGTCGCTGAGCGCTGCAGTGCCGGCGCGCGCGAAGAATGGGCGCGATGCCGATTCGCCAGTCGTCACACACCGAGGTGGTGGCCGAGGGGCGAACGGTCACGGTCACGAACCCGAGCAACCTCTACGAGCGCCCGACCGTCCTCGAGCGCTACCCCGACGGCGCGACAGGTGAGTCGTCCTTCCAAAAGCGCTCCCCCGCGCGGCGCCCTGGGTGGATCGAGACCGTGACGGTGCGGACCCGGTCATCTCGCTGTTCGACCCGATGCGCAACCACATGGGCTGAGCGGTCGCAAGACGGCGAGCGGCAAGGGGCTCGCGGCCTGCGCGCACCCCTCCGCTACGCTGCCGCGCCCATGGGACCTCTCGTCGCCCCGCGCTCGACGCGTCCCGACGAGAGCGCGGTGTGCAGGATCTGCGCGGGTCCCGCCTCGTGGCGCTACTCGGTGTGCACGTCGTGCCGGGATGTCGCCGTGTCGCTCGGGCGTCCGCTGCTGCCGGTGCGCGCGATCACGACCGTGACCTCGTCGAGCACCATCTACCGTGCCCTGCGCCAGTACAAGTCCGCGACACATGTCGCCGCCCGGCGCCAGACCGCCTTCCTCGCCTCCCTTCTCGCCGGCTTCGCTCACGCCCATGTTTCGAGCATGCCGCTGGGGAGCGCGGACACGACCGTGGTGGTTCCCTCCGGCCCTGGCGGCCGGCCGCCGCCGCATCCGTTGAGCACGGTGGCAGCGGACGCCGGTCTCGGGCCGGTGTCACCCTGGCTCTCGGTCCGCACGGCGCGGTCGGGCGCCGTCGGGCGCCGTCGGGCGTGCCGCGACGCGTTCGTGGCCTCGCCCGACGTCGCGGGACGACGCGTGCTGCTCCTCGACGACGTGTACACCACCGGCGCCCACCTACAGTCCGCGGCAGCAGCGCTCCACGACGCTGGCGCCGCCGAGGTGCAAGCCCTCGTGATCGCACGCTTCGCGCGCTCGCCCCTACCTGGCGCCTCGGCGATGCCGCTCCCGTGTCGACGCGATCCGGTCCGGGGATCCCCGACGGGCTGAGCCCTCGGCCAGCGCGAGAGAGCCCTCTGACAGCGCGAGGGAGGCGGGTGGAAAGACGGCCGCCCCACTCGTCGTCACGAACGAGGCGTCAGCAAAAAGAGGTCGGTGTCGGCCCCCCGGGGGATGGGGATGGGGAAGGGGGGCCGACACCTCACAGACCGTTACAGAAACCCCCGCCCATGGAGCACAGGGAACCACACGGTCCGCGACTTCCTAGGTGATAACCGAGCCGAGGGGTGCGCACACATGCACGCACTGACGAGGCGGACGGACGGCTGTCGCGCGACATGACGTCACAGTCGATGCCGCAAGCCCCACGCTTCATGCCCCACCTACCCCTCTAGCGAGTCACCGACCCGAGATGGCAGAAGTATAGCACCCACTGCGCTGCAACGTGCCTGGCGGCCAAGCCGTCGTCCCTGGTCACCGATGGACAATAGGGGCTGCACCTGCGTGCATCACCGGCCGTCGCATCCGACCGCCCGCTTGCGCCGACCCTGGAGCGGGGCGCACCGACCGCGCCGCCGGGCCCGGCAACGAGCCACAGGGCGAGCGCCACGGCGCCGGCACGCACGACCAGCCAGTTCCGCAGCTCCCCGAGGCCGGTCGGGACCGCGATGGTGACCCGCGGGTTCGCCTCAGTGCGCCGGTTGCCCGGCGGCAGCCCGAGCACCGTCTCCAGCGTCGTGCGCACCGCGCGACGCTGCAGCCATCACCCCGCCAAGGCCGCCCGGTCACGGGCAGGGCGCCTGCCCGGGCGACGCACGCGCCGACCTCTCGGGCTGCGGCCTCCGTCGCACCGTCGGCATGCCCGGTGCCGATGACCGCGACGACGACCTGGACGCCGCGCGACGTCCTCTTGGTGCTCACTTCCTCTTGGTGCTCACGACGACGGTGCGGAGTGCGCCACGTCGACCCAGCCGGTCTCCTCGGACCAGCGCCGTACCACGCGAGCGGGAACTCCCGCGACGACGCAGTGGTCCGGTACCTCGCCGCGCACGACGGCGCCCGCCGCGACGACCACGTGCCGCCCGATCTGCGCGCCAGGAAGCACCACCGCGTGGGCACCCAGCCAGCTCCCCACGCCGATCGATACGCCGGCGTCGACCGGCCACTGCCGCCCGATGGGCTCGTCTGGGTCTTCATAACCGTGGTTCTGATCGGTGATGTACACGTAAGGCCCCGTCTGGACGTCGTCGCCGATGTCGATCGACCAGTGACCGACGACATGGCTACCCCGCCCGATGACCACCCGGTCACCGATGCGGACCACCGGGGACGACAGCATCTGCTGGCCGGGTGCCATACCGGCCGTCAACGTGACGTAGGGCCCGATCATGGTTCCCTCTCCGACGTGGATGGAGCCCTCGTTGTAGAGGGTGCCAGTCGGGAAGGCGAGCAGGCTGCCTGCTCCGAAGGCCGCGAAGTGCTGGGCGCGCGCGTCGGCGGGGCCGATCGCCAGCGCGACATGCGACCAGTCCCATGCTCGGCGCCCCGCCTCTGCAGCCATGCAGCGCAAGGCGTCACGCAGTGCTCGCGTCGATCCCATCGACGACGACGCTATCTCCCAGCGCCCGGCACCTGGCTCGGGCACGCCGCTCACCAGGGATTGCACGCAGCTCGTCCGGCATCCCCCATCGGCGGCGATCCAGGGTCGACAATGGCACGAATGCGTCCCACGGACCGCCTCAGGTCTCGCGCCGTCCCCCGGCCCCCCACTCGCTCCCGCCGAGGGGCAGCGACGGTCCGGCTCCTCGCCCTTGGCGCGGCAGGTGCCGTCCTCGCCGGCTGTGCGGCCGGCCTCCCGAGCGCGGCCCCAACCAAGGCACCCGCGCCGACGAACGCACCCGCCGCGACGCCGACGAGCTCGCCTTCTACGACCGCTTCCGCCGCTGCGGTGGCACACGGCCCCGACTGTCCGCTCACCGGGCTGCCCGCGCCCGGTGGGGTCGTGCCGCCACGCGCAGCGCTCGCGGTGAAGGTGGACAACTACCCCACAGCCCGACCCCAGTCGGGGCTCACAGCCGCGGACATCGTCTTCGAGGAGCCGGTCGAGGGCAGGATCACCCGCTACGTCGCCGTCTTCCAGTGCCACGGCACGTCGACCGTCGGTCCCATCCGGTCCGCCCGGAACATCGACATCGGCATTCTCGGGCAGCTCGGCCACCCGCTTCTCGTTCACGTCGGAGGGATCGCACCAGTCCTCGCGAACATCCACGCCTCTCCGATCGACGACTTCGAGCTCTGGGACTACACATCGATCATCCAGCACCCCGTCGGCAGGGTGGCTCCCTACGACACCTACACCTCGACGACAGCTGTCTGGCACCTACGTCCGACAGCAGACGCCGCGCCCAACCCCCTCTTCTCCTACTCGGCCACAGTGCCAGCAGGCCAGCAGGTATCCTCGGTCTCGATCCCGTTCTCGAGCTACTCGCCGGTCGTCTGGCGTTACGACGCAAAGACTCGCCACTTCCTGCGTTACTTCGGCTCGACGCCCGACACCCTCTTGAACGGCGTGCAGAACAGCGCGGCGAACGTGGTCGTCCAGTACGTGCACGTCACCTATGGGCCATGGGCCGAGAATTCCCAGGGTGCCCTCGAAGTACAGGCCAATCTCTACACACAGGCGAGCGGGAGCGCGCTCGTGTTCCGCAACGGCGTGGAGATTCCCGGCCAGTGGTCGCGCAACGGGATCACACAGCCGACGCAGTTCACGACGACTACCGGTGCGCCCATCTCGCTGCAGCCCGGCACCACGTGGGTCGAGCTGGTACCGACATACGTCACGGTCACCACGACACCGCCCTCGGGCTGACGGCGACGCCACCACTGGTCGCTCACGCCCGACGGCGTGGCCCTCAGTCGAGGGTGATCGGCTGGCTGTCCGCGTCCATTGCTATGTCGGCCTCGGCCGGCTTGGGCGCGAGCTGCTGGCGGACCCGGTCGTCGATCTCGGCCATCAGCTGGGGGTTCTCACGGAGGAAGGTCTTCACGTTCTCGCGACCTTGGCCGAGCTGCTCCCCCTCGTAGGTGAACCAGGCGCCAGACTTCTTGATCAGGCCCAAATCCACACCGACGTCGAGCAGCGAACCCTCTCGGCTGATTCCCGTCCCGTACATAATGTCGAACTCTGCCTGGCGAAATGGCGAGGCACACTTGTTCTTCACGACCTTCACCCGCGTCCGGCTGCCGATGATGTCGGCGCCGTCCTTGATCGACTCGGTGCGGCGGATGTCCAGGCGCACCGACGAATAGAACTTCAGCGCGCGACCACCGGGGGTGGTCTCAGGTGACCCGTAGATCACACCGATCTTCTCGCGCAGCTGATTGATGAACACGGCGATGGTGTTGGACTTGCTCAAGGTGCCGGTGAGCTTTCGCAGCGCCTGGGACATGAGCCGCGCCTGCAGCCCGACGTGGCTGTCGCCCATCTCACCTTCGATCTCGGCCCGCGGCGTCAGCGCGGCGACCGAGTCGATGACGATCACGTCGATCGCGCCCGAGCGGATGAGCATGTCGGCGATCTCGAGCGCCTGCTCACCGGTGTCGGGCTGGGAGATGAGGAGATCGTCGACGTTCACCCCGATAGCCCGGGCGTAGGTCGGATCCATGGCGTGCTCAGCGTCGACGTACGCGCAGATGCCGCCATTGCGCTGCGCCTCGGCCACCACGTGCATCGCGAGCGTGCTCTTCCCCGAGGACTCGGGGCCGAAGATCTCCACGATCCGGCCACGCGGCAGGCCGCCGATCCCGAGGGCGAGATCGAGGGAGAGAGCCCCGGTCGGGATGGACTCGATGCCCAGGTCGAGGCTCTCCCCCATCCGCATGACGGAGCCCTTGCCGAACTGCTTCTCGATCTGCCCGAGCGCCATCGTCAGCGCCTTGTCGCGGTCCTCTGTTGCCATCGATTCTCTCCTGGGTGGTGGTCTTGCGTGCGCCGTCGGCGACTGTACGGACTGGGTGTGACGGACTCGGTGTGACGGGTGACTCCGACACTAATGGCGAACGCCTGTTCGGTGTTGGATGCTCCGGTCCTGCCAGGTGCGCGGCACTAGTGGGGAACGGGCGCTTCCACGAGCGTGGTGTAGCGCGCGCCGTCGGGGTCCAGCTCGGAGCGGACGAGGCAGACAGCACCCGGCGTCCAGCTCCCGGCGACGGGGGTGCCCACGAGCGACGCGGGGATCGCGTGGCGACGATGCGCTCGGGCCAAGGTGAGATGCCCTCGGAAAGGGACCGGGTCCGGCACCGGCGTGGGGAGCGCGGCGGCGAGCGCCGCGCGCGTCGTCGCCGCGAGCGCGTCGAGCCCGGTCACCGGCGCACAGAGCAACGACCGTCCGAGCCGCTCAGTCGCCGGCCCCACACGCGCCTCGACAGGGTCAGCGCAGGCGACGGCGTCACGGAGCGCCGCACCGAGCGCGCCGAGCGCCGGTTCGGCGACGGCGCCCAGAAAGGCGACCGTGACGTGCCACTGCGCGACCGTCGTCCAGCGCACGCCGCGCACGGCGGGGCGCGGCAGCGCCGCGAGCGCAGCGACCACCTCCTCGGACGGCCAGACGCCGGCGAAGAGGCGCAGGGTCGCCACGGGCTCGACCCCGAAAGGGGGCGCAGCCGCGGCACTCGGCTCAGGCTCGCGCACCATCGTCCGGCAGCCGCCACTGACCCATGTCGACGACGGCGTCGCCCAGGGCAACGGTCAACGAGACACCCAGGGCCCTGCAAAGGCGGAGGAAGAACGCCATAGGGGTCGCCGGGTCCCCCTCCTCTGCCCGCTCGACCTCCGATGCGTCGACGCCCATGCGTACGGCGAGCGCGGACTCCGAGAGGCCGGCGGCCGCACGGAGCCGGTGGACGGCATCGCCGAGACGCTCGGCAGCCACCGCCTCGGCGTAGGCAGCGTCGTAGCTCGCCTGATCCTCGACGGGGATCCGTCGTCGCAGGTCGTCGAGTGTCATCGGGACCTCTCTCGTGCCGTGGGGGCCTCGCGGCCCAGGGTCCGGACCAACGCACGACGGGCCCGCTCGATCTCGTGGCGCTCGAGCCCGCGCTGCTTGGCGAACGTCGTCAGCATCCGCGCCTGGCCATCGCGGTCGAGCGCGTACGTGATGCGCCTCGACACACCTTGGCACGAGAAGCGCAGCTCGTGCAGGCCGTTCCCGAGCGATCGCGCATGAGGCATCCGTATGCCCGGTCCGGCCTCGGTGAGGCGGTCGAGCGCCCGGTCCGCATAGGCGCGGTCACGTGACCCGAGGCGCGCGTACCACTTGGCGACCTCCTCGGAGACCTCGATACCGATGCGTGCAGCCACGCCCCGAACGGTCGGGCGCGCTTCGTGCGCCGCGCGCCTCGTGCGCCGCGCCAGCGCGCAGGCCCCCGCTCAGCCGAGCGACGGCGCGTCGACGCCGCGCTCGCGTGTGAGCAGGGTCTTGCGCAAGAGGTCGAGCGCGGAGATCGCCGAGTACTGGCGGACTCGCGCGCGGTCGCCCGGGAGGTGCAGCTCGCGCCGCAACGACGGTGCGCCGGCGAACGCGAGGCCGACGAACACGGTTCCGGGCGCGACGCCTTCCTGGCGCTCCGGCCCCGCGACGCCGGTGATGCCGAGCGCGACGTCCGCGCCGAGCACCCGGCGGGCACCCTCGGCCATGGCAACCGCGGCGTCGGCGGTGACCACCGGGCCCTCGGGCACGCCGAGCACCGAGTGCTTGACCGCCGAGTCGTAGGCGACGACCCCACCGCGGAACCAGTTGCTTGCACCTGGCACGTCCACCAAGCGGGAGGCGATCAGCCCGCCCGTGAGGGACTCGGCCACAGCGAACGAGAGCCCGCGCGAGATGAGCTCGGCGGCTACCGCCTGCTCCATCGTCACCTCGTCGACACCAAAGACCACGTCGCCCAGGCGTGCGGTGAGCGTCGCACGCACCTCCTGCTCCTCCGCGTCGAGCAGGGCCTCGGCACGCCGGGTGTCGCGCGCGCGCGCCGTGAGCCGCACCTTGATGCCCTCGATGCCGCTCGCCAGGAACGCGAGCGTCACGGTTCCCTCAGGGCCGACGTCGGCGTCCAGCGCGTCGATCCTGTCCTGCAACGCCTCGGCGAGGGCGGACTCGCTCGTGCCCCACGTGCGCAACACGCGGCTCGTGATGACCCCCTCTTCCCCCGAATCGGCCATGCGCCGGCGGAGGTCCGGGAGGATCGCGCGTTCGAACATCTCGGCCATCTCATGAGGCACACCGGGCACCGCGTAGACGACCTTGTTCCCGACTGGACAGATGAGCCCCGGCGCGGTGCCCCGCGTCTGCTCGATGACTTGCGCGCCCAGTGGAACGTCGGCCTGACGGAAGTTGTTCCGGGGCATCGAGCGCCCGCGGGCCAAGAACAGCTCCTCGATGCGGCGCGCAACGGCTTCGTCGCGCACGAGCGGCACGTGCATCACCTCGGCAAGTGCGTCACGGGTGATGTCGTCCTGGGTCGGGCCCAGCCCGCCGCAGACGATGAGGGCGTCGCCGCGCGCGAGCCCCGTGCGCAGCGCTGTCACGATGCGCGCGTGGTTGTCCCCGACTGCCTGGTGAAAGTACGAGTCGACCCCGGCGGCTGCGAGGTGCTCGCCGAGCCACTGCCCGTTGGTGTCCGCGATCTGTCCGAGCAGGAGCTCGGTGCCGACAGCGACGATCTCGACCCTCATCTGCCTCCTTCCCTACGCCGCGCACGCATCGCCGCGCGCCCGTCACGCAGGTACTGAGCCCCGCTCGTGAGGGTGAGGGCGGCGGCGGCCCACACTGCGACGAGCTGCAGCCCGCGCTGATCGGCGAGCGGTGGCACCACGCAGGTCGCGATGGCGAGATCCTGGACGAGCGTCTTGATCTTCGCCGAGCGACGGGCCGGGATGGAGATCCCGCGCCGGGCCGCCCAGGAGCGGTATCCGCTCATCCCGATCTCGCGTGCCGCCATCAGGCCGATGGGCACCCATGGCAGCTTGCCCTGGAACGCCAGCGCGGAGAAGGCTCCGAGCACGACGAACTTGTCGGCGAGCGGGTCCAAGAACGCCCCGGAGCGCGTCGCGCCGTGCCGGCGCGCGAGCCAGCCGTCGATCCCGTCGCTGCCGGCCACCGCGACGCCGACCGCGGCCGTCAACCAGCTCGGGCCTTCCGAGACGATCAGCCCGACGAACACCGGTGCGACGAGCAGCCGTGCGGCGGTCAACGCGTTGGCCGGCGTGGCGAGCGCCGTCGGCCCGTAGCTCGGCCCCGCGGTCCCCGTCGCGCTCACCTACCGCTCGCCACGCTCGAGGCCCCAACAGGGGCGCCGGCGCCACGATGTGCGTCCGACGCAGCGACCGGCACGGCGCCGAGCTGCCCGGCGCCGAGCTGCCCGGCGACGAGATCGGTCCCCAGGGCCTCGGTGATGCGCAACGCGACGAGCGCGCCGACCGGCAGTGTCGCGGGCACGTGGACGACACCGTCGATCTCGGGTGCCTCGTGGATGCTGCGCCCGATGCCGGGCGCGTCCACGAGCACCTCACGCACCTCGCCGACGAGGAGGTCGCGCCGCTCGGCGGTGATCGCGTCCTGCAGCTCGGTGCACTCGCGCAATCGCTCGAGGGCGAGTGGCTCGGGCACCTGGTCGCCCATGGTGTCCGCGGCGGTGCCCGGCTCCCGGGAGAACGCGAAGAACCCTGCCCAGTCGAGGCGCGCCGCGGCAAGGAACTCGAGCAGTGCATCGTGGTCTTCGTCGGTCTCGCCGGGGTAGCCCACGATGAACGAGGAGCGGAAGGTCGCCTCGGGCGCCATGCGGCGGATCGCCTCGATGCGCGCGAGGAAGCGCTCGCCCTCGCCCCAGCGCCGCATGCGCGCGAGGTGGGGGCGCGAGACGTGCTGGAGCGACAGGTCGAAGTACGGCACTCCCGTCGAGAGCACCGCCTCGATCAGCTCGCCGGTGAGACCGGACGGATAGAGGTAGAGAAGGCGGGTGCGCGGCACCGCGCGCGCGATCTCCGTGACCAAGGCGACGAGCGGCGTCGGCCGGCCGGCGGCGTTCGACGAAGCGTCCGCGCCCTCGTGGTGGCGGCGCCGATCCGACCGATCACGTCCGTAGGAGGCGAGGTCCTGGGCCACGAGGACCACCTCTTGGACGGGCATCTCGCGGCTGGCGGTGAGCGAGGCGACCTCGGCGAGGACGTCGGCGACAGGGCGCGAGCGCTGCGCGCCGCGAAACGACGGGATCGCGCAGAAGCCGCAACGGCGGTCGCATCCCTCCGCCACCTTCACGTACGCCCACGGGACCCGGGAAGGCGGGCGCGGCAGCGAGAGGAGGTCGAACGCCGCTGCGCTTGGAGTGACGGCATCGGGCTGCGTGACACTGGGGCTCTGGCCAGCGTCGGCTGCGCAGGCGGCACCTGCAGCGGTGCGCGCGGGCCGCCGGCGACCCAACGCGACGGGCGCCGGCGACGGCGCCCGAGCGGTCAGGGACTGACCGAAGCCGGCCACGAGATCGACCTCGGGCATCGCCTCGGCGAGCTCGTCGCCGTAGCGCGCGGCCATGCAGCCGGTCACCACGAGACGGGCGCCCGGGGCCCGGTCTTCCGCCAGCTCGAGCACGGTGTCGATCGACTCCTGGCGGGCAGCGTCGATGAAGGCACAGGTGTTGACCACGACGAGGTCGGCCTCGTCGAGGACCGACGCGGGCAGATACCCCTGGGCGGCGAGCACGCCCTCCAGCTTGTCGGAGTCGACCTGGTTCTTCGGGCAGCCCAGCGTCTGCAGCCAGTAGCGCCCGTCGGGCATGCGACGTCCTCTCTCCTCGATCGAGCTGCTCCTTCGCCCCGCGGTGCGCCCCCGGGCCGTTGCCGCTGCGACAACGGCCCCACGCCTGGCCGGTCCAGCGGAGAGGGAGGGATTTGAACCCTCGGACCGGGTTCCCCCAGTCAACTCATTAGCAGTGAGTCCGATTCGGCCGCTCTCGCACCTCTCCAGTGGCCTGCTCTCGCTGCCGGCGTCCCGGCGACGAGAACGGACCGACCGAGATCCTACGCCGCGCAGGCCGCCGGGCGTCCGGGGCACCGCAGGCAGCGCCGTGGACCGCAGACGTCGGCACGCCGAGCCGGAGTGCGGTGGCCGGGGCGCGGCGGCACCCGTCCCGTTAGCGTGGCCGGCGGTGCCAGACGACTCCCATCCTTGCTACCTCCGGTTTCCCTCGGTACGCGGCGATGCCCTGACCTTCGTCGCCGACGACGACGTGTGGCTCGTGGCGTCGACCGGGGGGACCGCACGGCGGCTGACCGCGGACCGTGCGCCAGCGGCCTTTCCGGTGCTCTCACCCGACGGCACGCGCATCGCGTTCACGAGCCAGCGCGACGGGACCCCCGAGGCCTTCGTGGTCGCCACGGACGGTTCGGACCTGCGGCGCCTCACCTACTTCGGCGACCCCACGACCCGCACCATCGGGTGGGACGACGATCGTCGCGTCCTCGTCGTGTCCGGCGTCGGCGAGCCGTTCACCTCGCGCACCTGGGCGTACGCGATCTCCGTCGATGGCACGGACGCTACGCGCCTGCCCTACGGGCCGGTGAGCGCGATCGCCCGCGGCCCGGGTCGGGCGACCGTCCTCGGGGTGAACCAAAGCCTGCGCCGGGGCGCGGCGTGGAAGCGCTACCGCGGCGGGACGGCGGCGGCGCTGTGGATCGATCCCTTGGGCGACAGCCAGTTCGTGCCGTTCCTTCGCGAGCTCGCCGGCCAGCTCGAGGATCCCGCGGTCGTCGGCGATCGGCTCGTCTTCATCTCGGACCACGAGGGCGTCGGCAACGTCTACTCGGTCGACGTGGCGAAGAGCGCGGCCGTGCACGACGCCAAGAGTGCGACAGGCCTTGGGGGGGTCGACCTGCGCCGGCACACCGATCATGCCGACTTCTACGCGCGGGCCGCGTCGAGCGACGGCCGCACCGTCGTCTACCAGTCCGCAGGGCAGCTCTTCCGCCTCGACGACCTCGCTCGGGACTCCGTCGCCGAGCGCATCGACATCACCCTCGCAGCACCCAGGAGCGGCCGCGCCCCCCGGGTGCTGCGTGCGGGCGAGGCACTCGGCGCGTTCGCCGTCGACCACGACGGCCGAGCGAGCGCCGTCGAGGTGCGCGGCGAGGTGCACTGGCTCACCCACGCCAAGGGACCCGCGCGCCTGCTCGCGGGTGGCGGACCGGCACGGGCGCGCCTCCCGCAGGTGGCGGGCACGGGCGATGCGCGGCGTGTCGTCGTCGTCACCGATGCACAAGGCGACGACGCCCTCGAGATCACTGCAGTGCGAGGAGCGCCGCCAGCAGCGCCGCGACGCGTCGGGGCGGGCTCGCTGGGCAGGGTGCTCGAGCTCGCGGTCTCGCCCGACGGGACCCGTGCCGCCGTGGCCGCCCACGACGGCCGCGTGCTGCTGGTCGACCTCGAGGCCGCAACGTTCGAGACGATCGCCCGCTCGGACCACGGCGACGCGACGGGGTTGCGCTTCTCGCCCGACTCGCGCCTGCTCGCATGGTCGCACGCTGGTCCCGAGCCGCTGCGCCAGATCAAGCTCGCCGATCTCGCCACCGGCACCGAACGCCCCGGCGACGGGGGACGGCAGGGGCGGGACGTCACGGTGCTCGACGCCACCCCGTTGCGCTTCGTGGACGAGACACCCGCCTTCAGCACTGACGGTAGGTTCCTCGCGTTCCTCTCCGCCCGCACCTTCGACCCGCTCTACGACGCGCACGTCTTCGACCTCTCCTTCGTGGCCGGGACTCGGCCGTACCTCCTCACGCTCTCCTCGCGCACGCCCTCGCCGTTCGACCCCGAGCTCGAGGGCCGGCCGCGCCCGGGAGAGGGAGCACCCCCAGGCGACAAGAGCGGCGGTGACGGCGGCTCGGCGGCACCCGATGCGGACGCGGCGGCACCCGATGCGGGCGCGGCGGCACCCGATGCGGGCGGCGAGGGCACCCACCTCGACGTGGAGGGCCTCACGGACCGGGTCGTCCCTTTCCCCGTCGATGCCGGTCGCTTCTCGAGCCTGGCCTCCGTCGACGGCGGCTTCGCCTGGCTGTCCATGCCGCTCGCCGGCGTTCTGGGCGAGGGCCGAGCCGCGCTCGACGCACCGGCCCCACGCGCGTCGCTCGTGCGCTTCGACCTGGCGGCGAACCACCAAACCGTGCTCGTCGACGCGCTCGACGGGTTCGAGGTGAGCGGCGACGGCAAGACCATCGTGGTGCGCGACGGCCCGCAGCTGCGTGCCGTGGCCGCCGGACATCGTGCCGGGCCGACGGGCTCCGGCGGCGAAGCAGATCCCGACGTCGTCGACGTCGACCTCGGGCGGGTGCGCGTGGAGATCGACCCGCCAGTCGAATGGGGGCAGATGTACGAGGAGGCCGCGCGGCTCATGCGCGACCACTATTGGATCGCGGACATGGCGGGGGTCGACTGGGACGCGCTGGTCGCGCGCTACCGTCCGTTGCTCGACCAGGTCGCCACTCGCGACGACCTCTCCGAAGTTCTCTGGGAGCTCCAGGGCGAGCTCGGGTCGTCCCACGCCTATGAGATGCCGCCGCCGCGCCCCCTCGAAGACGAGCGCAGGCTCGGTCATCTCGGCGCGGACCTCGCGCGCGACGAACAGGGCGCGTGGGTGCTTCGGCGCGTGCTGGCCGGGGAGTCCTCGGTGCTCGGCGCCCGTTCACCGCTGCGCGCGCCCGCCGTCGTGCTCGAGCCGGGCGACGCGATCGTGCACGTGGACGGCAAGCGCGTCGACGCTCGTCGCGGCCCGGCCGCGTCGCTCGTCGGGGCAGCGAACCGGCCCGTCGTCCTCGGGATCCGCGCCCGCGACGGCCGCTCGCGCGAGGTGGTCGTCCAACCCCTCTCCGACGAGCGCCCGCTGCGCTACCAGGCGTGGGTGGCAGCGACGCGTGCCCAGGTCCACGAGACGACCGGCGGCCGTGTCGGCTACCTCCACATCCCCGACATGATGGGCTACGGCTGGGCCGAGCTGCACCGGGACCTGCGCGCGGAGGTCGCGCGCGACGCGCTCGTCGTCGACGTGCGCGACAACCGCGGGGGCCACGTCTCCTCGCTCGTCCTCGAGACGATCGGCCGCACGGTGCAGGCATGGGTGACCGCTCGCCACCGCGGCACGGACACCTATCCCGAGCACGCGCTACGCGGCCCGCGCATCCTTTTGGTGAACGAGCACGCCGGGTCCGACGGCGACATCGTGACTGCCGCGTTCCGCCAGCGACGCCTTGGCCCGGTGGTCGGCACGCGCACGTGGGGCGGCGTCATCGGCATCGACAGCCGCTACCAGCTCGTCGACGGCACTCAGGTCACCCAGCCGCGCTACGCCTTCTGGTTCTACGGGCTCGGCTGGGACGTCGAGAACCACGGCGTCGACCCCGACGTCGAGGTCCGCATGGCTCCGCAGGATTGGGCCGCCGGGCGGGACCCGCAGCTCGAGCGCGCGATCGAGCTCGTCCTCGCGGCGCTCGACGAGCACCCTGCCGCAACCCCGCCGGACCCGGCCACTCGCCCGGACCGCTCCATCCCACCGTTACCCCTCCGGCCCTGAACACCTGTGTGCTCGCCCCCTGCGCGAACGCAGCTTGCGCCCAGAGATCGCGCTGGCCCGCACGAGGGCACTCAGGCGATGGGCGTGACCTCGTCGACAAGGTAGGCGCCGTCGTTTCGGACCGAGCCGACGTCGGAGGTCACGGGGTGATGCACGAGCACTGCCACGCGCGGCACCACCATGGCCGCCAGCTCGGTGACGTCGTCCAGCTCGGGATCGAGCCACCGTTCCCAAAGCGCCGGCTCGAGCACCACGGGCTGCCGATCGTGCACGGGCATGTCCGGTCCCGCCGCGCAGGTGAGCACCGTCGCGCTGCGCCGCTCGGCGCCGCCACGCGACCAGTACTCCCACAGACCGGCGAGGACGACGGGATCGCCGTCGGCGCGCCGGAAGTAGTACGGCTGCTTCCGCCTGGACCCCGGCACCACCGCCCATTCGTAGAAGCCGTCGACGGGGACGAGGAGGCGCCGACGACGGAACGCCGCGCGGAACATCGGCTTGGTGGCGACGGACTCGGCGCGAGCGTTGAAGCAGCGCGATGCGGCCTTCACGTCGTCGCACCAGTCCGGAAGAAGACCCCACGCGAACTCCGCGAGCCGGCGCGAGCCGCCGTCCTCGCGCACGCCCAAGATCGGCGCCGTTGGCCCGATGTTCCAGCTCGGTCGCCAAGCGACGGGCGGCTCGTAGATCGCCTGGAGTCGCTCGGCATAGCGCGATGGCTCACTCTGCGCAATGCGACCGCACATGACCCAAGACTACGGCCCAGGGCTCGAGCGAGAGGTGGGCGGCTCGCGTGCTCGCTAGGCGTCGGCGCCGTCGATGCCGAACTGCTCGCTCGCGGCCGCGGCGAACGCGTCGAGCAACTGGCGGTCGCGCTCGTAACTGAGCAGTCGCGCCGCGCCGGCCCGTGTCACCCACCGGAGCTGGTCGACCTCGCGGCCAGGGACGAACTGCCCGTCGTGCGCCCGCATGAGCCAGTAGGCGACCACCTTGGGGCGGTCCTTGCGATCGCGGTACTCGGTGTGTCCGATGAACCCTCCGAGCTCGCAGCGAAGACCGGTCTCCTCTTCGACCTCGCGCAGCGCGCACGCCTCGAGGGTCTCGCCGGGCTCTGCCTTTCCCTTGGGGAACGTCCAGTCCTCGCGAAGTGGGCGGTGCACGATCGCCACCTGCAGCTCGCGCTCGGGGGTGCGCCGCACGATCATGCCACCTGCCGCGTGCACCACATCCTCCCGGCACTGCACGGACTCTCGCATCGAACAGAGCGCCCGACCCATGCAGGTGGAGCCTACCGGCGGCGACAGAGCGCATGCGCCATCCCTCTGCCCCTCTACGTCGACACGCAAAGATGCCCGGGAAGCAGGCAGGGCTCCGAGGACGCGTGTCGATGCAGCGGCAGTAGCCTTCCACGTGGTGACTTCTCTGACGGCTGAAGCCGCCGGTCCCTTCGGGGCGATCTGATGGACTCGGCGACTGCCGACAGCGCGACTGCAGGTCCCGAGGAGCGATCCGACGAGCTCGAGTGGCAGTTCGACGCGCACGACCTGCGAGTCGTCCACCAGTGGCTCGCCGCGCTCCCCTCGCGCAGCTTCGGTGAAGGACAGCCGACGTTCACGGTCCTCGCGAAGCCCCCGCGACGCCTCGTCGACCGTTACATGGACACCGAGGACTGGCGGATCGCCAGATCCGGCTTGGTCCTGCGCACGCGCCGGTGCGGACGACGCGTCGAGGCGACCA
Organism: Actinomycetes bacterium; assembly: GCA_021810205.1. GTDB lineage: Bacteria > Actinomycetota > Acidimicrobiia > Acidimicrobiales > RAAP-2 > JAJYVT01. Next base: position 6,624 of record JAJZJC010000022.1, on the reverse strand, counting down.
TGAAGGACTTGCAGCCGGCGGCGGCCGACGGGCTGCGCCACCGACTCGAGGTCACCGAAGCCCTGGGCGCTCGCACCATCGGTGAGCTCGGAGGCGACGGTCCCGTGGGCCGTCGCGTCGCCGCAGTCGGCGGAGGGCGCCCGCTCGTCGAGAAGTTCGAGGTGCGCACCCGTCGGCTGCCCTTCTCGCTGCGCACCGGCGGCGTCGAGGTCGCCGAGGTCGCCATCGACGACACCACCGTCTCTGCGGCGCCCGGCGTGGCAGCCCTCAGGCTCCGCCGAGTGGAAGTAGAGGTCACCACAGGGTCGACGGCGCAGCTGGCGCCCGTCGTCGAGCACCTGCGGGAGCACTGCGGGCTCGTCCCGGCCACGCTCTCCAAGTTCGACGCAGGGCTCCAGGTCTCCGGGGTCACGTTGCCGGGTGCACCCGAGCTCGGCCCCACCGCGGTCGCGCCAGATGCCTCGATCGGAGACCTTGCGGCTGCCGTCGTACGCCGGCAGCTTGGCGAGCTGCTGGCGCACGAAGCAGCGACGCGCCTCGGCGAGGACATAGAGGCGCTCCACGACATGCGCGTCGCGACCCGACGACTGCGCGCGGCGATCGATCTGTTCGCCGCCGCGCTGCCGGCGCGCGCGCAGTCCTTGCGGCGAGAGCTCGGGTGGCTCGCGGACGCGCTCGGCGCCGTGCGCGATCTCGACGTGCATCTCGCACGCCTGGCGCAGATGACCGCATGGACGGCGAGCTGGACGGGCGGCGACGGTGAGCTGGCGCTCTCGCCACTTCGCGCGCTCCTCGTCGCCGAGCGCGCGGACGCCCGACGGGCACTGCTCGCGGCGCTCGACTCCGCGCGTCGAGAGCGGCTCATCGCCGGTCTCCTCGCGCTCGCGCGCCAAGGCGCGCGGCGTCGTCCGCCGTACGCGACAGTGCCTGCGGTGGTCGCGTTGCCCACCCTCGTGCGCGAGCGGCACGCCGACATGGTGCGCGCGGCGCGGCGGGCGCGGCGCTCCGGCATTCCCGCCGACTACCACCGCCTGCGGATACGTGGCAAGCGGCTGCGGTACGCCCTCGAGTTCGCCGCCGGCATCTACGGCGGCGACACCGACCGGTTCGTCAAGAAGCTCACCGGCGTCCAAGAGCAGCTCGGCGCCATGCAGGACGCGGAGGTTGCCGCCACGCGCCTCTTCGCGCTCGCGACCACCGCGCACGAGCGGACCGGCCCGCTGCCGTATACGACCGTGTTCCTCATCGGCGGCATCGCAGAGAGATTCCGTCGCGAGTCCGACGAGCTCCGGCACGGCGCCGCCCGCGCCCTCGACGCATTGGACGCCAAGGCGTGGAAGAAGCTCGACGCCACCATGTCGCGCCGGCAGAATGCCGCGGCGGGCCACGCGTGAGGGACTGCGCGGCGGCGATCGACGCCGACGCCCACCCCGGCGGATGAGGCGAGACCGGCTCAGCGCGTCGCGCAGACCTCGACGCCGCTCGTCGCCGTTGTCGACACCCCGACGGACGTGGTGCCCGACGTGGACGTGGTGCCCGACGTGGACGAGATGCCCGTCGTCCCCGCACACACCTGTGTCGCACCGACGGGCACGATCGATGGCACGCTGAGGGCCGGGGTCGTCACGCCCGTCGTCGTGGTGGATCCTGGTAGCACGCTGCCAGCGGCCGTGCCCGTGCCTGTCCCTGTCGACCCGGGCGACGCAGCACCCGTCTGCGACGTGCTTGCAGACCCGGCACCGCTCGACGAGGGGATCGTCGTCGCGGCAGTGCCCGGCACGGTGGCGCGTGCTGTCGAACCCGCCTTGGTGCGGGCGCTCGACGTCGTGGTCGACCCGCTCGGCGCCGCGCCCGACGAGGTGGGGGAGGTGCCAAAGGGCGCGTTGCCCGTCTTCGCCGGAGAGGGCGCGATCTGCGTGGTGCGCTGGGCGAGCGCGATCTGCGTGGTGCGCTGGGCGAGCGCGAACGCCCGACCGCCGGGCAATGTCGGCAGGCTCGGCACGGCGTCCGAGGCGCCGGCCTCGGCGAGGAGAGGGTGCACCGCCGCAGGCACGACCGCCGCGTTGGCGAAGACCCCCGCCGCGAACGCCCCGCCAGCGAACGCGCCGAGCCCGCCGAGCGTCAGCACTGCCGCGCCGCGATAACGGCCGAGGCGGCGCAGTGCACCGTGGGGCGCGGTGCGCCGGTGCTCCTCGCCTCCCGCGGCGTCCTCCTCCGGCGCCGCCGTCGTCCGGTCCCACTTTTCGATCCGCTGCTCGTCCATGTGCGTGCTCACTTCCTCTCCGCGGCCGTGGCGCAGGGCGGCCGCCCCCTCGTGTTGATTCGTGCGGCCCTGGCGCTAGGCGGCCCGCAGCGTCCAGCTCCCCAGCGTCACCGTCGTGGCGTGGACGACCGCGGTGACCGTCTCCTCGTAGGTGCCCGGGGCCATCCCGCCCGACAAGGTGACCTCCGTGCTGAGCACCACCGAGGTCGGCGTCCCGGCGCTCGACACGATGTCGACATCGAGCGGGGCATCAGCACCGGCCACGGTCGCCCCCTGGAGCGCCCCGGGCGGCCCCAGTCCGGGCTGCGCGATGTCCGCCCACCACGCGTTGCGCCGCTCGGACGCCGCGTGCAGCCCGCCGAAGTACGCCTCGAGCGCGGCGGTCTCGAGGGCGAGCGGCCCGGGGGACTGCGCCCACGCCGGCGACGTGTCTCCACTCAACGACAACGTCCCCATGGGCGCTGAGTTCTGTTGGAGCGTCAGCCCCTGGGCCACCAGCGCCGCCGGGGCGGGCACGCGGTAGGTGACGCGATCCGCCGCCGGCACGCCGATCGCCGCCGTACCGCCCTTGGCGCGGGGCGCGGTGCTGCGGACCTCGTCGGCGAAGATGAGCAGCCGCTGCGTCGTGAAGAACAGGGCGTTGGACGGATAGCAGGTGTCGAGCACGATCGCCGGGCGCGCCGGATCGGGAATCGCGGTCCCCTGGGAGACGACTGCGCGATGCGTCACCTCGAACGTCTCGGTGCCGCACGCCGTGCGGTAGACGACGCGGTCGCCCGCCTGCAGCTCGCCGAGGTGCACGAAGTAGCTGACGTCGTGGGCCAAGAAGGCTGCGGTCCCAGCGTCGCCCGGCCACACCGACGACGGATCGTGGCCGACGGCGACGCTCAGCACCGCTGCTGTCGTCCCCTCCTCGACCGGTGCCGTTAGATGGATCGCAGGGATCTCGAGCAGCCCGACGAGCTGCCCGTTCCCCGTCGCGCTGACCACGCAGGCCCCCTGCGCACCGTGCGCGTTCGAGGCGTCGCCGGCCGCGCGGTTGTCGAGCGCCTGTGCGGTCTCGACCAGGCGCGCCCCACCACGGTGCGCATGCGACTCCCAGCCAGCGATGTAACCGAACGCGCCGAGCGCACCCCAGACGAGCGCGGCGCCGAGGGCGCCCACGACGAGACGACGCCCCCTTGCCCCCCGCCCGCCGCGCTTGCGGAGGCCGTCGTCGCGTCCGCGCTCAGCCCCGATGGCGGTGGCGTATGCGTCCCCGGTCGGCACCTTCGAACCCCGACGGGGCCTCATCAGTCATCCTCACGACCCGCCGGGCCGAAGTGGTGGGCCGCCGAGCCCGGCCCGGAACCAGAGGGGGAACGGAGGAGATCCCGGAGACCGGGCCCGGCGGAACCACGGCTCACCGGCCTGACCGCACGGGCGACCCGGCCGGTCGTCCGACCGGCGAGGTGGACCACTGCGACCAGCTGCCGCCGGGCGACCAGCCCGAGACCAGCGAGCAGCGACATGGAGAGCAGCGCGATCGGGAGCATCCCTGACCAGGGCTCACCGGTGTGCACTGTCGTCGCACCCGTGAGGGTGCCAGACGGTGTCTGGGCGGCGCCGTTCGACGACCCGAGCCTGGACGACGCTGTTGGTGTGCTCCCCGCCGCGGTGGCCACCGCTGGTGCGGGCCCACTTCCCGCCACCGTGGCCTGGCCGAGGACGAGCTGCACGCCGCCGTTCGAGCCTGCGGCGTTCGTGGCGCCCGCTCCCGTCGCGAGGTCGATCTCCACGCCGTTCGCCGTCGCCGTGCCCTTGGCAGCTGTGGTCGAGGAGGCGCCGACGACCACCGTCGTCTGCAGCGGCGTACCTGTGAGGAAGCTCTTCGACCCGCCGGGGGCGATCGAGATGGTCTGCGCTGTGCCCGCTGGCGGCGCGATGGTCACCGTCACTGCCGCCCCAGTCGCCTGCGCCGTCGTCGTGCCGGTCGCGGTGTCCACGTGGACGATCGCGTCGGCCTGGCCGACGTGGACTTTCAGAAGGGGGCCACCGCCGGCGCCCGCCCCACCAAGGAGATCGACTGTGGCACCTGTCGACTTCACGCTGGCCGTGACGACGTCACCGGTGGTGGCGAGGGTCGAGGTCGTCGGACCGACTGTCGTCGACGCGAGAGAGGTCACCGCGGTGCCCGAGGTCGACTTGGCCACTTGCCGAAGCACTGTGCCGAGCGGCAGGCCCGAGGCAGGCAGCGACGGCATGGTGCCCAGGATCGATGTCAGCTGTCCCGCGAGCGCGCTGTTCGGCAGGACGGTGGTCGGCAGAACGCTGCTGAGCGCGCTCGACGCTGTCGTGCCGCTCGCCGCTGGGGTGAGGTTCAGCGTGCCGACCTTGCCCGCCGACGTGGCAGTCGGCATATCCGATGTGCTCCGCGCGGCCGACGCGGCGGCGCAGGAAAGACCGAGGTGAACGACTGTGCCGAGCGGCGCAGGCGGCGCCGTGGAGGGTTGGTCGCAGCGTTGGGCGAGCGTCTCGGAGGTCCCCGGCGAGGTCGCGGTGGCCTGGACCGCGGCCACCACCTGGGGGGTGAGCTCGCCCGCTGCCTTCGCGACCACCGGCGCGCCCGTCCCCGCGCTCACCGACGACGTACCGCCCACGAGCGACGTCCCGCCGAGCGTCACCTTCAGCCCGGTCCCTGAGCCGGTCACCTGGTAAGAGGCGATCGCAGCCGACGCGGCCGGCGTTGCGCCGACGACGGACGCCAGTATTCCTGCGCCACCCGCGACGCCGAGGACGACTGCTGCGGCCCCCGCAATTGCTCGTTCCCACCTTGCTCCCATATACGGACCACTCCTGCCTCACGCGACCGGCGCTCCGGACGTCCCCCATCGCGCGGTGAAACGGGGATGAGACGCTCATCTTTCGCTGCGCTCGAAAAAAGTGCGTGACGCACGCTGTGGCCCTGTCACGGCGGTTTCGTAGACGGCCTTCGGGGGTAGCGCGAAGCGCGAAGCTAAGGTATTGGGGTTGTCGCAGCGTCCCGGAGGAGGTAGAGGGAGCCGGTGACTACGTTGGACGGCGCCGTGGACTTGGCGCGCGACCGCGAGCTTGTCGAGCGCTGTCAACAGGGCGACGAGCGGGCGTTTGCCGAGCTCTACCAGCGCTACCAGCGACGGCTGCATCGCTTCTGCGTGCGGCGGCTCCACGCGTCGGACGACGCGGAAGAGGCCGTGCAAGAAGCGTTCGCCCGGGCGTGGCGCGCGCTCCCGCGTTTCGCGGGCGAGCGTCGCTTCTACCCCTGGCTAACGGTGATCGCAGGGAACGTCTGCACCGACATGTTGCGACGCCGGTCTCGCACGGTGCCGATGGGCGAAGTGCCGGCGCGTGATCTCGAGGTCGGTGTGCCCGAGATCGACGAGCAGCTCCTTCGCCAGGTCGATCTCGCGCTCGCAAGCGAGGCGCTCGGAAATTTGTCCGACCGCCACCAGCGCGTGTTGCGCTTGCGCGAGGCGACAGAGTGGTCTGCCCAGCGCATCGCCGAGCACGAAGGGTTGGCCGCGCCAGCGGTCGACACGCTCTTGTGGCGGGCACGCCAGGCGTTCAAACGCGAGTTCGCCGCGCTGTCGGAGACCGGCGGCGGCCTCGCAGCAGTCCTCGGCATCGGTGTCGCGGGACTACGACGCGGCATCGGGCGGCTCGGCGCACGCTTGTCGTCCGTGCTCGCCCCCGTGCTGAGCGCACCGCGAGCTCCCGGCGTGGTCGCTGCCACGGTCGCCGTCGCGGGTGCCGCCATCGCCGGTGGCAGCGTCGCGCTCATCGGCCAGGCACCCGCGCACCCGCCGCCGCGAGTCGGGACGACGGTCAGTACACAGACCGGTGCACCCGCCACAAGCGGGGCGTCCGGCGCGTCACGCTCGGGTACCGGCACCGCCGGGAACGCCTCGCCGGCGACCACCCACACGAACGCCCTGGCGTCGTCGCGCAGCACCACAGGCGGCAGCCCCGCATCGCGCTGGCTGGCGGGGCTCCTCCCCCGAACACGAGGCACAGCTCCCTCGAGCCCCGCTGCGACGAGAACAGCCGGCGGCACGGCGACGGGCGCCGCGAGCAGCACAGTCGGCGGCGCGGTGGCGGGCACCGTGGGCGGTGCCGCGGGCGCCGTCGTGACAGCGGCGACCTCGACGCTCACAACGGCGACCTCGGTTGTAAGAACAGTGCTCGGCACTACGACCGGCACGACGAGCACCGCCAGCGCCACGTCAGGCACGACCGGCACGACCGGCACGACCGGCAGCGCCACGACAGGCACGACCGGCAGCGCCACGACAGGCACGACCGGCAGCGCCACGACAGGCACGACCGGCAGCGCCACGACAGGC
>JAJZJC010000101.1 GCA_021810205.1 Actinomycetes bacterium | reverse complement strand
GCCCCGGCCGAGCGGGTCGCTGCCACGATCCATGGCGATGTCTGCGGCGTGGACGATCCGGGCCAACCGGAGGAGCGCCGGGTCGTCGTGAAGCGTGAACTCGTCGATCAGCACCTCGAAGCTGCACCGGTCGTCGCGGTGGGTGAACTCGGCGCCCGGAGCGTCAAAAGACCGGGCGCCCTCAGCGGAGGCCGTTTCGAGCACCTGGTCGTTCGGGACGTAGAGGATCTCGGCATCGGGATCGATGAATCGACGGATGAGCCACGGGCAGGCGATGCGGTCGGTCTTCGGACGGGCTCGGGTAACCCACTTCATGGGACGTTCCTCCTTGGTTGACTGCTGGCGGGTTCCGGTTCGACGACACGGCTGGTCGAACCCGGAGCCGGTTCTTCGGGGAGGGGAACGTGGCGGAACCACGTCCACAGCACGAGGTCGTACCCGGCTTTCACCATCCCGGCGAGGAGAAATGGAAAACCGACGAAGACACCCTGCGCCAGTCCGGCAAGAATCGGTCCAGCCGGTCGTGTGGTGTAGCGCGCCAGCCCGGTCACGCTGGCCGCGCCAACACGGTCCTCGGGAGGGACGAGGGCCATCACGTAGGCCTGGCGGGTGGGAACGTCCATCTGCGAGAGGGCGGCTCGCGCGACAAGGAGGCCGGCCGCCACGGGCAGGCTGGGTGCGAAGGCAACCGCGGCAAGGAACAGGTTGGAGGGCAGGTGTGTGAAGACCATCGTCGCCAACAGCCCGAAACGCTCCCCGAGTCGCGACGCGACGAGCATTGATGCGGTCTGGACAAGCCCGAGCCCGAAGAAGAGCAGGCCGATCGCCGCCGTGCTCGCGCCGTAGCGGGTGCTCAGCCAGTAAGCCACGAATGCCTGCACGGTGAACCCGGCACCGAAGGAGTCGACGCCGAACAGCGCCGACAGGCGCAGGACCACCCGACGCGTCGGTGGGTTCGTGGGCAGCAGGCGACCTCGGGCCACCGGAGTCGGGCCGGGAACCGAAGGTGCGCCCGCGGTGAGCTCGGGGTCGCGCCGGACGGGTGAGCCGCTGACCCGGGGATGCAACTCGACGGCGGCCGAGAGCCTCGCCCCGCATGCGGCACCGAGCACGGCCAAGGGAACCAGGAGGAGGAACGCGTCCGAGCTCGACGACGACACCGCCATCCCAACAGCTCCCGTCCCGCTCGCGAGTAGAGCACCGAGCGATCCTCCCGCGGCTGCGACGGCGTTGTACACGCCAAAACCGCGTAGACGCTGGTGCCCGCTGCAGAGCGAGGCCAGCATGGCCTGCTCGATCGCGGTGAAGGGACCGGAGTCCATCACCTCGGCGGAGAGCGTCCCGCTGAGTGCGACGATGGCGATCGGCCACCACCAGGGTGACAACGCCAAGGTGACAGCGGCGAGGGCGAGCACCACGTACCCGGCGACGTAGACGGCACGACGTCCGATCCGGTCCGCCATCCGACCGACGACGAGCAGGCCGAGTGCAGAACCGGCGACGACGGCGCTCAACACGAGGCCGACCTCGATTCGGGAGAGGCCCCGGCGGTGGAGGTCGACACCGAGGAGAACGGCACTGTAACCGTAGGCAAGCGCCCGTGAGCCCTGGGCGGCGAGGATCAGGCGCCGGTCGCGCCGGCTCGGATCAGTGGCCTCGCCCTGCCAACCCGGGATGCTGGACCGCTCTGCGTCCGATGCACTCACTTCGAGCCGCTCACGGCGGACCGACCAGCGAGTAGACGGCCGCGTGGCCGGTCTGTGGAAGGAACACGTAGAGCCGGTTCCGTTCCTCGTCAAGGGCGACGGTCTTCGCTCCCCTCCCCGTTGGGATCCGGACGAGCTCGTCGCCGGAGTCCAGATCGTAGAAGTGCAGCATGCCTGGATCGCCGACTGCGATGTACGCGACCCGGCGGGTGCTGTCTACCCAGACCACGTCGGGGCTGCCACCGAGCACGCTGCAACGTCGGGGGCGCCAGTCGTCGAGACCTACCCACACCAAGGTGTTGTCGTCGCAGGCGACGAGCATCGTCTCGGCGGCAGCATCGATGCCCAAGCCATGGGGACCGGCGGCCCCGATCTCGACCGTGGCCGTCAGGTCCAGGTCCCGACCGGACAGTACCGCCACCACCGCTGGGTGCAGGACGTTCACGTAAAAGGCGTCGCGAGCGGCGTCGTACGCCGCCCAGCGAGGGCGGCCGGGTAACCGCCGCTCGGCGATCTTGCGGCCATGGTCCAGGTCGAAGACCCCGGCGGTGAAGTCGCTGGTATCGGCGACCAGGAGCTGGCCTCTCGAGTGGTCCCACGCCAGGCCGTTCGGCGCGGGACCGACGGCGAACCGGGAGACGACCTCGGCCGTGCCCGGATCGATCACGAGGACCTCGCCGCTCTCCCGGGCGGCGGCGACCACCCGCTCTCCGGCGAGCGCCACGCCGCTCGCACCGGGGCACCCGAAGATCGAGGCAAGGTGACGGCCGCCGAGGCCGTCGAGGACCTCGACCTGTCCGAGCTCGGTGTTCGCGAGGAACACCCTCCCGGTCGACCGGTGGACGTCAGCGTGGTCGTAGTCCCCCGCTCCGCCGTGCGGCAGATCGATCCTCCCCAGCTCTTCGAGATGCACCGAGCTCCTCTCCTTCGCGGGTGGCTCCAGGCAAACCCGCTGGTGTCATAGTGCACTGTAACCATGGTTGCCGTCTTCAGCAAAGACTGGGATAGTCTGTCGGCGTGGACGTCTCGGTGCCCTGGGTCATGCTCGCCTACCGGCTGCCGCGTGAGCCCTCCACTCCCCGCATCACCCTGTGGCGCCGGTTGCGCCAGATCGGGGCGGTCCAGCTCGGCGAGGGCGTCGCTATGCTCCCCGACACCCCTCGGGCACGCGAGCACCTCGAGTGGCTGGCCGCCGGGGTGCTCGAGGCTGCCGGAGAGGCGTCCGTCTGGGTGGCCAGCCCGATCTCGGCCGGTGTCCATCGACAGCTCGCCGAGCGCATGGCCCAGGCGATCGCAGCCGAGTACGAGGAGGTGTACCAGATGGCGATCCGTGCCGCCAGCGATACCGCAGTGCCCCGTCGGCGGGCGCTGGTGCGTCTCCGTCGAGAGCTTGCCCGGATCGGCCAGCGCGACTATTTCCCGCCCCAGGAACGCGAGCGGGCCGTAGCTGCCGTCCAGCGCCTTGCCGGAACCGAGACACGCACCGCGGTCACGGAGGACGGTCGATGAGATGGGTGACCCGGGCGGGGTGCCACGTCGACCGGGCCGCCTGTGCCTGGCTCATCCGGCGCCAGGTCGACGCCGACGCCATGTTCGACTTCGTCAACGACGTCTCTGCGCTCCCGGCCGATGCCACCGCCTTCGACGTTCCCGGGGTGGACCTCTCCCACCACGGCGACGACTGCTCATTCGAGACGATCCTTCGTCGGTACCACCTCGACGATCCTGTCCTGTGGGACCTGGCTCGCATCGTGCACGAAGCCGACCTCTCCGACGGGCAGTTCGACGCTCCCGAGGCACCAGGGCTCGACGTTCTCGTCCGCGGCCTGTCCATGGTCGTCGACGATGCTCGCCTCATCGAGCTGACCGCAGCTCTCTTCGACGGGCTCTACGAATACCGGCGTCGAGCCCTTCTCCTCGGGCGAAACCCATCGTGAACCGGGAACCGGGAACGTATGACTGAACCGACAGCGCCCGACGCACATGCAGATAGAGCCATCCCCTGGCTCACACGACCGCCCGCCGGCGTGTGCTCCGCCCCCGCTTCTGCGCTGCTCAGATCGCCGAATTGACCGGCGTCGGCTCCGACTGCTCCGGGCTCACGCAAGCCGCCTACGCCGCCGGCATCACCTTGCCCCGAGTCGCCCAGGATCAGTTCGACGCCGGCCCCCACGTCCCGCCGGGTGCATCCTTGAACCGGGCGATCTCTTCTTCCTCGGTTCCGCGACCACCGACGTCACCCACGTCGGCATTGTGGTGAACCCTGCCGGCCAGATGATCGACGCTCCCGACACTGGCGCCCACGTTCGCATCGAGTCCTTCCCGACTACCACCATCGGCGCCCTCTGGGGCACCGATCTCTACCCGGGGGCTACTCGGCCGGTCAAATAGGATTTATTGTCATCAGATGCAACATTGGTCGCCCTGTGAATACGGGCCGATCCAACGGCTGTTGTCCGGTTTCGCGGCCCGCTGAGGTGTGGACCAGGGCATTTGCTGCTGCGAAACACGATACAACTATATTGTATCTGATGCAACAGGAACGAGAGTGACTCGGACAGTGGATTTGGCCGGTGCGGCGCACCTGGTCCTGAATCCTGGTGTCTCGCTTCTGGACCCGGCTGAGTCGATGTTCGAGGCCATGTTGGAGGGCTGGGAGCGCCAGCAGCGGAGCCGTTTCCTTCGGGCGGCAGAGATCGCTCCCCGGCTGCGGTTGGTTCGGCGTCTCGCCGAGTTCAGCGGGCAGTATCCGTGGCAGTCGTCGCCGGGCGAACTGGAGGCGTTCGTGTCCCAACTGGCGTCGGGGGATCGCCCGGTTGCGGCCTCAACAGTGCGGGGTTACCAGGTGACGCATCGGCTGTTCTGCGAGTTCGTGACCGACGGCCGCTACGGCTGGGCGCTCGAGTGTGACCGGCGCTTTGGCGAGACGCCGGTGCAGATCTGCCACGAGTGGAACACGGTGGCCCACGTGGTCGACTACGAGGGCCGGCCGGCTCGGCGGGCGTTGACCTACGACGAGGTGCAGGCGCTGTTCGACGCCGCCGATGGCCGGGTCGAGGAGATCCGAGCGCGCCGACGCAAGGGCGCGTTGGCGGCCATGCGAGACGCGGTGATACTCAAGGTCGTCTACGCCTACGGTGTGCGCCGTCGTGAGGCGGCCATGCTCGACATGGTCGACTTCCGACGGAATGCCCGTGTGGCGAAGTACGCGACGTTCGGGTCGGTGCAGGTCCGCTACGGCAAGGCATCTCGGGGCAGCCCGCCCAAGCGGCGCACGGTGCTGACGGTGCCCGAGATGGACTGGGTGGTGCCGCTGCTGGCGCAGTGGTCCGACGAGCTGCGGCCGCTGTTCGAACCGGGCGCTCATCCTGCGTTGTGGATGACCGAGCGGCGAGGGCGCGTCTCGGTTCGCCATCTCAACGACGCGTTCAACGCGGCCCGGGACCGTGCCGGCCTTGCCGCCGAGTTGGACCTGCACTCGCTGCGGCACAGCTATGTCACCCATCTACTCGAATTCGGCTACCCCGAGCTGTTCGTCCAGCAGCAGGTGGGCCATTCGCATGCCTCAACGACGGTTCTGTACACCTCGGTGTCCGACGAGTTCCGCAACCGACTGGTCGAACGCTCGCTGGAGCGCTTCGACGATCTGTGGGAGGTCCAATGATCCGCAAGATGGGCTACCAGTGGCACCTGCGCCAGAAGATGGCCGAGCAGGGCATGTTCCAGACCTCCGAGCTCGGACCGTTGCTGGCCGAGCGGGGCGTCCACTTGTCGCGCGAGCAGGTGTACCGGATGGTGACCCAACCGCCCCAGCGGCTGTCGATGGACACCCTCGCCGCGCTCTGCGACATCTTGACCTGCTCGCCCAATGATCTGATCGAGGTCACCGTCGCCCCCGCCCAGGTCCGCAAGACCGCGGCGGGCGGCGGGCGGGCGAAGCACGCCGACAAGGCCGTCGCTCGCACGAAGATCCGCCGGCCCGACCCGCAGTGACCGAAAAGATCACCGGGCGCCTGGAAGCGGTCGTCGGGCTCCTGCTGGACGCGGTGTCCGGCATCGAGGCGAGTCAGGCGACCGAGCTGGTCGCCGAGGCGACCCGCGGGTCGCACGCGTTGGCCGCCTTGGACTGGCATCTGCGGGACCATCCCGACGCGCTCAGCTCGGGGGCTCCGACGCGCCGGCGGCGGTGCTGCGCCTCGTCGGACTGCTGGCCGACGCCGGCTACGCGGATGTCGTTGTCCCGCGCTGCGTCGACTGCGGGGTGATCGACCGCAGCTGCCGGCCGCTTGGCACGCCGGTGGAAGACGGCAGGGTCTGTCGGCGCTGTGCCCGGCGCCGGGCCGAGCCCTGCGGTCGCTGCGGGCGGGTGGCGCTCGCCTACCGGCGAGCATCCGACGGGCCGATCTGTGAGTGGTGCTGGCGCGCCGATCCCGATGCCACCTCGATGTGCAGCCTGTGAGGCCATGTGGGCCCGGTTGGCGACCATCACGACGGTGCTGACGGCACCAGCATTTGCAAGCGCTGCTACGACCAGTCCACGCATCGCTGCACGGCTTGCGGTGAGCGGCGCATCGTCGCCGCCTACCTCGAGACCGGTCCGTTCTGTCCCCGTTGTCACCGCGGCCAACCGGCACCCCGCGGCCAGTGCGGGCAGTTCCGGCCCGTCTACACCGACCTCGGATCCGATGGCCGGTCGTTGTGCAGGGACTGCGCCCGAGCCGGGATGTTCGGCCGTTGCGCTGGCTGCTCGGCGACCGGGCCTGTTGATCGTGGCCGCACCCGGGGCGGGCGGCTCTACTGCGCCGCCTGCTGGTCGGCTGGCACCTGCAGCGGCTGCGGCCAACGGCGCAAGCTGTGCGCCGAGTGGCCGATCGGATCGTTCTGCCAACCCTGCTACGCGAAGGTCCGTCGCCGGGTGGCCCGCTGCCCGTCCTGCGATGAACGCCACCCCCTGATCGGCCTCGACGCCCACGGAGAGCGGATCTGCGGGCCGTGCACCGGGATCGACGTCGACTACCGCTGCGCCGGGTGTGGCGAGAGCGGGTACCTGATCATCGACCGGCTCTGCGAGCGCTGCCTGGCCACCCGACGCGCTCGCGAGCTGCTTACCGGCCCTGACGGCGCCGTCGCCGATGCCCTCGCCCCGTTCCTGCAGGCGCTGATCGAGGCCGATTCGCCGGGCGCCGTGTTGCAATGGCTCGCCCTCAACAAGCCGGCTGCTCCGCTCTTGGCCCGCCTGGCGGCGCATCCCGACACGCTCGGCCACGAAACCCTCGACGGCTTCCCGCAGACCTTGGCCCTGCACCGCCTGCGCCAGAGCCTGGTGCACACCGGCGTGCTGCCGGCCCGGGCCGACTACCTCGAACGGCTCGTCCCCTGGCTGGAGGATCTTCTGGCCGACCAGCCGACGACACGGGCACATCTGGTGCGCACCTACGCGCACTGGACGGTGCTCCGCCGGGCTCGACAGCGGTCGCGGACCTCGGGCCGGTTCACCTACGGGTCGTCCGACGCCGCCCGCGCCAAGCTGCGTGCCGCGCTTCGACTGCTCACCTGGATCGACGCCGAAGGCCTCACCCTCGAGGGCCTCGACCAGGGCCACCTCGACCGTTGGCTGCTCAGCCAACCCCGCAGCAGCGGGGCGTCGCCCGGGAGTTCGTCGGCTGGCTCAGACGAGCAGGCCTGATCGGCAACATTGACATCCCCAAGCCACGAGCACAGGGCGCGCTCGAACCGATCGGTGAGGACGAGCGCTGGGATCATCTCCGTCACTGCCTCACCGACGAGCGCCTGCCCCTCGACGCCCGGGCCGGCGGCGCCCTGGCCCTCCTCTACGGCCTCCCCGTCAGCCGCATCACCGAGCTGAGAACCGACGACGTCACCCGCCGCGACGGTCGGCCGTTCCTCCATCTCGGCGTCCAACCGCTCCTCCTGCCGCCCGCCGTCGCCGCCCTCCTCGACCGCCAAGCTCTTCACGCCGTCAGCGTTACGGTTCTCCAACGCAGCAACCCGACCGGTCCCGCCTGGCTGTTCCCCGGTGGCTTCCCCGGCCGACCGGCCCGCGACGCCCTCTACCGCAAGCTCCGGACCCACATCCCCCACATCCGCCGCTCCCGCAGCGCCGCGCTGATCACCCTGGCCGCCGAGCTGCCCGCGCCGATCCTCGCCGACCTGCTCGGCCTCAACATCAACACCGCCGTGCAATGGACCCAGCACGCCAGTCGGGACTGGTCCCGCTACCTCGAAGCCCGCATCGGTGCGCCCAAGACGTCCCAGAGGGTCATCCAGACCGTGCCGCCCGGTGAACGCCCGCCCGCCAGTCATACCGAGTTATACTGAGGGCGTGAAGACAGCGATCTCGGTCCCCGACGACACCTACGAGCGGGTGTCCAAGCGAGCACAAGAGCTCGGCATGAGCCGCTCGGAGCTCTTCTCCCGGGCCGCCGCCAGCTACCTCGACGAACTGGACAGCGAGTCGGTGACCCACCAGATCGACCTCGCCGTGGCTTCCCTCAGCCAGAGCGACGACTCGGCTGCCGACGCCGTCGCCGCCGGACATCGCTTGCTGGCCGCCACGACCGACGAGTGGTGATCGAGCGAGGCGGCATCTACTGGGCAGATCTCGGAGCGCCAGTCGGCTCACGGCCGGCCAAGCGGCGCCCGGTGCTGGTCATCTCCGCCGACACCTATAACAGGAGTCGCTTGGCGACGATCCTCGTTGCGGTCATCACGTCCAACACCGCCCTGGCCACCATGCCCGGCAACGTGTTCATGCCAGCGACCGCGACCGGCCTGCCCCGAGACTCCGTCGTCAACGTGACCGCTCTGGTCACCCTGGACAAGACCGACCTCACCGATCGCGCCGGGACCGCTCCGCCGTCCCTCTTGGACGAAGTGGGGCGAGGTCTCCGTCACGTCCTCGACCTGTAGCCGTCGCTGCCTCTCTCGACGAATATCGCGGGGTCCGAATATCGCGTCTCCACCAGTCGAAGAGATGATCGGACTGGTGCAGGAGGAAGGCGATCAAACAACCCGCGGGACAACCGCGTTCTGCCACTGACCGTGGTCCAGGAACCTCGGCGCGGCGAAGTAGGCGTCGGCCTCGCCGTTGAGCCAGAACGCCGACTCGGCGTGGCGGCTGCCGCTGCGTCACCCGCCACACGGTCGCCGAGCGCAGATCGGCCAACTTGGGGAGGACGGACCGGCTGTGTTTATCGCCACGGCCGCTTGCTCTTGCAAGCGGCCGGTGACTCGTGCCGGCAACTCCATGAGAGGCCGACGCGATCACTATCTCGGTCCCGGTAGGGGATCCCCTTCCGGGCGATCCGGAGCCCTCAGCCGAGCGCCTCGCGGGCGGCGGAGAGTTGGCGTTCGGCTTCGTCGACGC
>JAJZJC010000021.1 GCA_021810205.1 Actinomycetes bacterium | reverse complement strand
TCACGGTCCCTGCGCGCGGTGAGATCCTCGAGCTGAAGGACACCATCAACCAGATGGTCGACCAGCTCTCCTCCTTCGCCGCCGAGGTCACCCGCGTGGCGCGCGAGGTGGGCACCGAGGGCCGCCTCGGTGGCCAGGCGGAGGTGACGGAGGTCTCGGGGACCTGGAAGGACCTCACGGACAACGTGAACCTCCTGGCGGGCAACCTCACCAGCCAGGTGCGCAACATCGCCCAGGTCACCACCGCGGTCGCCCGGGGCGATCTCTCGCAGAAGATCACGGTCAACGCCCGTGGTGAGGTGGCGCAGCTGAAGGCGACCGTGAACACGATGGTCGACCAGCTCTCCTCCTTCGCCGCCGAGGTCACCCGCGTGGCGCGCGAGGTGGGCACCGAGGGCCGCCTCGGCGGCCAGGCCATCGTGCCGGGCGTCTCGGGGACCTGGAAGGACCTCACCGACAACGTGAACCTCCTGGCGGGCAACCTCACCAGCCAGGTGCGCAACATCGCCCAGGTCACCACCGCGGTCGCCCGCGGCGACCTCTCCCAGAAGATCACCGTGGAGGTGCGCGGCGAGCTGCTCGAGCTGAAGGAGACCGTGAACCAGATGGTCGACCAGCTCTCCTCCTTCGCCGCCGAGGTCACCCGCGTGGCGCGCGAGGTGGGCACCGAGGGCCGCCTCGGCGGCCAGGCCGAGGTGAAGGGGGTCTCGGGCACGTGGCGTGACCTCACGGCCTCGGTCAACTCGATGGCGGACAACCTCACCGACCAGGTGCGCAACATCGCACAGGTCACCACGGCCGTCGCCAAGGGCGACCTCTCGCAGAAGATCACGGTCCCTGCGCGCGGCGAGATCCTCGAGCTGAAGGACACCATCAACCAGATGGTCGACCAGCTCTCCTCCTTCGCCGCCGAGGTCACCCGCGTGGCGCGCGAGGTGGGCACCGAGGGCCGCCTCGGCGGCCAGGCGGAGGTCGAAGGGGTCTCGGGGACCTGGGCACGCCTCACCGAGAACGTGAACCAACTGGCCGGCAACCTGACGAGCCAGGTGCGGGCGATCGCCGAGGTGGCCACCGCGGTGACGGCCGGCGACCTCACCCGCCAGATCTCCATCGTCGCCCCCGGGGAGCTCGGCGACTTGAAGGACAACATCAACCAGATGATCGAGAACCTGCGCGCCACCACCTCGCGCAACGAAGCGCAGGACTGGCTGAACTCCAACCTCGCCCGCATCAGTGCCACGATGCAGGGACAGCGCAATATCAAGACGCTCGCGCAGCTGATCATGAGCGAGCTCACTCCGCTCGTGGGCGCGCAGGTCGGCGCGTTGTACCTGGCGACCGACGCGGGACCGACCGACGCGGGGGACGACGGCGAGGAAAAGGAGGTCGCCTTCGAGCTGACGGCGGGGTTCGGTGTCGTCGCGGGCCGCAGGCCGACGCGCTGGCGCCGCGGGGAGGGGCTCGTGGGCCAGTGCGCGTTGGAACGCAAGCCGATCGTCGTCGACAAGGTCCCCCGGTCGGGGCTCCGGGTCCGCTCCGGCCTCGTCGACGCGGCGGCCTTTCACGTGGTGGTCGTCCCGGTGCTCTTCGAAGAGCGCGTGCTCGCAGTCCTCGAGCTCGCGGCGCTCGAGCCGCTTGCCGAGGTCAACCGCCAGCTGCTCCACCAGATCGTGGAGACGGTCGGCGTCGCGCTGAACACGATCCTGGCGACCACGCGGACCGAGGAGCTGCTCGCCCAGTCCCAGGAGCTCACGCGCGTGCTGCAGACGCAGTCCGCCGAGCTGCAAACGAAGCAGGAGGAGCTCCAGCACACGAACGCGGAGATCGAGCTCGCACGCGGTGAGCTCGAAGAGCGTGCCGAGCAGCTGGCGCAGAGCTCGCGCTACAAGTCGGAGTTCCTCGCGAACATGTCCCATGAGCTGCGCACGCCGCTGAACAGCCTGCTGATCCTCGCCCGCATGCTTGCCGAGAACGCCGAGCGGCGGCTGAGCGAGAAGGAGGTGAGCTATGCCCAGAGCATCTACGAGTCGGGGAACGACCTGCTGGGCCTCATAGACGACATCCTCGACCTCTCCCGGGTCGAAGCAGGCAAGCTCGAGGTCGTAAAGGCGCCGACCTCCATCGCGGCGCTGTGCGCAGACGTCCGCCAGATCTTCGAGCCGATCGCCTCGCAGAAGGAGCTGGGCTTCGACATCGTGGTCGACGACGACGTGCCGGCGTCGGTGGTCACCGACCGCCAGCGGGTGGGGCAGGTGTTGACGAACCTGCTGTCGAACGCGTGCAAGTTCACCGAGCAGGGCTCGGTGGAGCTGCACGTGGGGGTCTCCGAGGCCGCCGGGGCCGCGACGCGGCGCCTGGCGCTCGTCGTCAGCGACACCGGCATCGGGATCGCGCCCGACAAGCAGCAGCTGATCTTCGAGGCGTTCCAGCAGGCGGACGGTACGACCAGCCGGCGCTACGGCGGCACCGGGCTCGGGCTCTCCATCAGCAGGGAGATCGCGCACCTCCTGGGCGGCGAGCTCCGCGTCGAGAGCCGTGTCGACGAGGGGAGCACCTTCACCTTGCTCCTGCCGCTCGACGTCGCCGCCTCGCCGCGGCCCTCGAGGCCGCGCCGGGCGCTCGAGGAGCAGCGGCGGCCGGTGGCGTCGGGGTGGGAGGGGACGAGGGTGATCGTCGTCGACGACGACGTCCGGAACCTCTACGCGCTGGCGAGCGCGCTCGAGGCGCGTGGTATGACGGTGTTCTGCGCAGGCTCCGGGGAACAGTGCTTGAAGCTGCTCGCAACAACGCCTGGTGTCGACATGCTCCTCGTTGACATCATGATGCCCGAGATGGACGGGTACGAGACGATCCGGCGCATCCGCTCGGCGCCCGAGCGTGCGAGCCTGCCGATCATCGCCGTCACCGCCAAGGCGATGGAGGCCGACCGGGAGGCGAGCCTCGCTGCGGGTGCCTCCGACTACATCACGAAGCCCGTCGATCTCCAAGAACTGCTGAGGCTGATGCGCGTATGGCTGAACGACAGCGAGTGACGACCGCTCCGAGCCATCACGATCTGGGGATCGTGGAAGGTCGCGGACCGGGTGTGCGACCCGACGACGAGCCGGGCGCACCGGCGCGCGTGCTGCTCGTCGACGACCGAGCGGACAACCTCATGGCGCTCGAGGCCGTGCTCGAGCCGCTCGGCTACGAGCTCATCAGCGCGCGCTCGGGCCACGAGGCGCTGCGGATCCTCTTGGACGTCGACGTCTCGGCCATCGTGCTCGACGTCCAGATGCCCGACATGGACGGCTTCGAGGCAGCGGCGCTCCTGAAGTCGCGTGAGGCCACGAGCAGCATCCCCGTGCTGTTCCTCACTGCCGTCGGCCTCAGCGTCGAGCACGAGCTGCGCGGCTACGAGGTCGGCGGCGCGGACTACATCTGCAAGCCGTCCGAGCCCAGGGTGCTCCAGGCCAAGGTGCGCGCCGCCGTGCGCTGGGGTTCCGAGGTGAAGGTCCTGCGCGAGGCGAACCGCGTCTACGAGGAGGCCGCCGGCGCCCTCGCCGGTGTCTCCCCGCACGGAGCCGGCGCCCTCGCCGGTGTCTCCCCGCACGGAGCCGCCCAGCATCGTGGTGCGCTGGAGGCTGCATCACATGGCCGCCCCGTGGTCACCGAGCGCAGGCTCGACCTGAGGTTGCACGCGTCGCTCTCCTCCCCGGCCGCGGCGCGCGCCGCGATCCGCGAGGCGATGGCGGGCGAGAACGACGAGCGCGTCGACGTCGCGGTGCTCCTCGTGAGCGAGCTGCTCGCGAACGCCGTCCTCTACGCGGGCACGGACATCTGCCTCCGGCTCGACGTGGGCGGCGACGTGATGCGCGTCGAGGTGGAGGACTCGGGTGCCGAGATGCCCGACCCAATGACCGCCGATGTGACAGCGGAGACCGGGCGCGGCTGGCTCCTCGTCGAAAAGCTCACCGATCGCTGCGGCTGGAACCGGCTGCCGGACGGCAAGGTCGTCTGGTTCGAGCTGCACCTGTGAGCGGCGGGAGCGCGCAAGTGGAGACCCAGGGCACCGACCTCGCAGCATCCGACGCGGTCGGCGACCGGGGGCGAAGCCGCCTGCTCAGTGCCGCCGCCGAGCGCGAGCAGCTCGAGCGCGTCCTGCGCATGCTCCCGCGCGCGCTCGACGGGGGCACCCCCGAAGCGGTTGCCGAGGTGCTCGCCGAAGGATCCTGCCTCCTTGCCAACGCGCGGGTGGCCTGGGTCGTCTTGCCCGAATGGGGCGACGCGACCGTGGTCGGCGGCCCTGACGCGCCACACGTCGACCACGCCAGCGTGCCCGCGCGCTGGCCGGTGGTCGCCACCGCGCTCGGTGGTGCCTCGGTGCACGTCGCCGACGTCCTCGACTGCGCCGACCGAGACGCGCGCGATGGGTGTCACCGCGCGCGCGGGATGCCGCTGGCGGCCCCGGTGGACCGCAAGCACGCGCTGGTCACGACCGGGGACGGCCGGGTGCTCCGCTCGCTGAGCGCGGTGCCGATCCGGGGCGCCGACGACGTCCTCGGGGCGCTCGTCCTCGCGCACCACCGGGCGCACGCGTTCTCCGAGCGCCAGCTCGCGCTCGCTGGCGTGCTCGCGGCCCACCTCGGGCGCGCGCTCGACATCTGCGAGGCCGTCCGCGCGCAGACGAGGATCGCGACCGCGCTCCAAGAGACCCTGCTCCCGCCCGTCCTGCCGCACGTCGAGGGGGTGGAGCTCGCCGCGTGCTACCGCCCGAACGGCTCGGGCAACCTGGTCGGCGGTGACTTCTACGACGTCTTCGGAGACGGGGCCGGCGGGTGGTACGTGCTGCTCGGGGATGCGAGCGGGATCGGCCCCGAGGCCGCCGGCCTCGCGGGAGTCGCCCGCTACACGGCCCGGGCGCTCGCGGAGACCGCGTCGGGGCCGGCAGAGATCCTCGTCCACATGAACCGTGCCCTGCTGCGTGCCGCACCCGAGGACCGCTTCTGCACCGCCGTGCTGGCGCACCTGCGCTCTTCGGCGGGCGGGGCACTCACGGTCTCGCTCTGCGTCGCCGGCCATCCCCCGCCCTTCCTCCAGCGCGCGGACGGCACCGTGGCCCCGGCGATCGGTGCCACCGGCCTCCTCCTCGGGATCCTTCCCGACGCCGCGATCGGCGAGGCATCCCTCGTCCTTGGGCCGGGCGACGCGCTCGTCTGCTACACCGACGGGGTCGTCGAAGCCCACGGTCCCGGCAAGGAGCAGTTCGGCGAGGAGCGCCTCGCGGCGGTGCTCGCCGACGCGTGCCGCCGGTCGGCAGCGGGCATCGCGCGGCGCATCGAACGCGCGGTCGTCGACTTCCGGCTGCCCGACATGGGCGACGACCTCGCCGTCGTCGCCGTACGCTGCGGCCCCGGTGCCTGACGGGCCCGAGACCCCGGGTCCGAGAGTCTCGTCGGCTTCTGCCTGCGCAGCACGGCCGAGCGGCCGAGGCGCGCCGGGCGCTACGCGTGCATGAAGCCGCTCGAGCGGGACGTGAAGCCGGCAAGCGGCCGGCGGCAGCCGGCGGCAGCGGTCATCGCCGGGCGTCCTTGGCCATGCGCGCTCGCCGGGTCGCCGGGTCGATGAGATGCCACGGTGTCGCCATCGCTCCGACGGGCACCTCGATCAGGAGCGGTTCGTGCTCACCACCGTGCGAGCAGATCGCGGACTCGAGCCCCGCCGGGCTGTCCGTTCGCACTGCGCGGATCCCGAACGCCTCGCCCAGTGCCACGAAGTCGGGGTTCGCGAGATCGCTGCCGATGGTGCGCCCGCCGAACCGGTTCATCTGGATCCGGCGCACGTTGCCGAAGGCGTTGTCGTTGAACACGACGGTCACGACTCCGATGCCGTACTTGCGCGCCGTGGCCAGCTCCGCCAAGTTCCAGCCGAAGCCGCCGTCGCCGGTGATCGACACGACCACCCGGTCGGGATTGGCGACCTTGGCG
Source organism: Actinomycetes bacterium (assembly GCA_021810205.1). Lineage (GTDB taxonomy): Bacteria > Actinomycetota > Acidimicrobiia > Acidimicrobiales > RAAP-2 > JAJYVT01. The sequence continues at coordinate 36,509 of JAJZJC010000021.1, read as the reverse complement.
CCGAGCGCGGTGGGGAAGCCGAAGCCGAGCGTCCCCTGGTGACCCGGGGTCAAGAACGTGCGCGGCTGGTAGACGGGATAGGCGAGCCGCGCGACGTAGCCCACTTGGGTGAGCTCGTTCACGAGGATCCCATCTTCGGGGATTGCCGCGCGCAGCGCGCGCAGGAAGCTCGCCTGTGGCTCGATCTCTTCGATCTGCGCGGCGCCGCGTCGCCGGATCGCCTCGAGCTCTGCTGCCTCCCAGCGCTGCCGGCCGGACGAGCCGATGCCGTCTGCGATCGCACGCAGGCCCAGCCGTGCGTCGCCGAGTATCGCCACGTCCACTCTCGGCATGCGCGAGAACAGCTCCTCGTCGGCGTCGAGCACCGCGAGCGACGCGGTGGGCGAGAGCTCCTTGGGGCTCCCGTCGTTCTCCACGAAGCGCGTGCCGACCGCGAGCACGACGTCCGCGTGCCCGAGCACGTCGAGCGCTGCGAGGTTCGTGAACGCGAGGGGATGGCGATCGTCGAGCGCCCCCCTTCCCTGCTGGCCCATGACGACCGGTGCGCCGAGCGTTTCGGCCAGGCGCCGAAGCTCGTCGCCGGCCGCAGCGGCCTGCGCTCCCCATCCGACGAAGAGCGCCGGACGGCGTGCCCCTCCGAGCAGCTCGACCGCCCGTGCCACCTGGTCCTCGTCGGGCTCGAGCGCATGCGGCGTGGCCGCGCGCTCGACGAGGGAGACTGTGCACTTGGCGGCGAGCACGTCGGGCGGCAGCTCGAGCGCGACCGGCCGCTGGCGGCCCGAGCGGAGCTGGACGAACGCTTGGTGCACCAGCCCGGGTACCGCCGCGGGCGTGCGGGCGAGCGCCGACCACTTGGTCAAGCGGGCGAGGATGCCCGATTGGTCGGGGATCTCGTGGAGGAACCCACGGCCCGACCCAATGGCGCTCGAGGGGACCTGGCCGGCGAGAAAGAGCACGGGCGAGCTGCAGGACCACGCCGTGGAGAGCGCCGCCAGCGCGTTCAGCACGCCCGGCCCGGGCACCACCATCGAGACCCCGACCCGGCCCGAGGCCCGTGCGAAGCCGTCCGCCATGTAGGTCGTGGCCTGCTCGTGGCGCGTGTTGCGGTACGTCAGGCGATCGCGCACCTCGCTGAAGGCATCCAATGCGAAGTCGAGCTGGACACCGGGGACGCCGAAGACGTCCGTGACCCCCTCGATGAGCAGCTGGCGGGCGAGCGCCTGGCCACCGGTCAGCTGCATCCCACGAATGCTACCCATAAATGCTATACGATGTCCTTGACGATCATGTGACGACGGGAGATAATCGCCGTACCGTCACTCGAGAGGAAGGGGAAGGCCTGCATGCGGGATCGTTTCTCTCGGACCGCTCCAGCCGGCGGTGTACCAAGGTGCCTCGATGGCGGCCAGGTGACCAACCGAAGTGGGGGAAACATGACACCACGAGGACCGAAGGACGGGCGGGGACTCGCCTGGCGAAAGGCGCTCAGGCCCATCGCGGTCGGCGCCGGGGCATTCGGGATGGCGGTCGGCGTGCTGGGGGCCGGCGCAGGCGTGGCAGGCGCGGCACCGCACGCGAAGGCGGCACCGCACGTGAAGGCAGTCACCAACTTCGCAGGCTATGTCGGCGGGCACGGGAAGGCGAACCCGAAGCTCTCGCCGGTCTACATCGGCGCGGTGAACCAGCAGACAGCGACGAACGCCCCGACGCCGACGTGGAGTGTCGGGGTCGAGCTCGCACAGAAGTACCTGAACCAGCACACCCACGGCATCGACGGTCATCCGGTCAAGATCGTGCTCTGCAAGGTGCCGACAACAGTCGGTGCCGCCGCGAAGTGCGGGCAGGAGTTCGCCAACAACCCCAAGATCGCAGCGGTCGCCGCAGGCGGCCTCGACGTCGGCAACACAGCGCTCGAGTCCGCGCTCAAGCCTGCCAAGAAGCCGCTCTTCTTCGGCGTCTCGCTCAGCACCGTCGACGAGAAGTACCCGTACGGCTTCATCCTGTACGGCACAACCGCCCAGGTGCAGGCGCCAATGGCCACGGCAGCGAAGAAGTACCTCCACGTCAAGAGCGTCTCGCTCGTCTACCCGTCCAACATCCCTGGGAACGTGTACCAGGCCGGCGTGGTGGCCGACGCGCTCAAGTACAACGGCATCAAGACCGTCTACAAGGTCGGCTTCACAACCTCGCAGACCAACCTGTCAGGGCCCTTCGAGGCCGCCCACGTCGGCAAGACCACACTGTTCATCTTGGTCAACAGCGGCGGTCCGGCCTGCTCCGACACGTACCTCACGATCAAGTCCCTGGGGCTGGCGACAAAGACCAAGGTGCTCGTGAACGTGCCGTGCGCCACGCCGACAGTCGCCAAGGCCGACGGTGGCCAGCTGCCGCACGGCTGGTACTACCTGACTGCCGTCCCGATGCCGGGCGCCAACACAGCGGCCCTGAACTCCTTCCTCAGCCTGGCGTCCAAGTACGGCGACGGGGCCATCGCCCACAACGCGTGGACCGGCAACGGCTTCGGCGAGGTGGTGACGATCGCCAAGTTCGAGACCGAGATCTTGAAGTCGCACCATAAGGTCACCCCGAAGGCGGTCTTCGAGAGGGCACGGGCGTTCAGGGGACCCGTCGCCTTGGGGGCGCCCGACATCCACTGCGGTGCGTTCAAGGGGACCCCGGCGACCTGTAACGACTTGGACCGCTTCTACCAGAACACCAAGCCGACAGTGATGGTGCCGCTCGGCGGATGGGTGCCGCCTCCCAAGGGCTTCAAGCCGCCGCTGACATAGCGCTCGACGCGCGCTCGACGCAGCAGTGCGGGTCGTCAGGAGGCCGGCGCCACGTCGAGCGACACCTTGAGCCCTGCGTGGTCACGCGCCGCTTCGATCGCCTCTTGGAACCGTTCGAGCCCGAACCGCGGGACCAAGAGGTGGTCGACGGCGATCGCGCCGCTGGCGATGAGGTCGACCGAGTCGCGGAACGCCCGGAGTCCCGGCTCGCGTTGCGCCCCTACGGCCATCTTGATGGTGACGCCCTTGCGAAAGGCGGCCTCGAAGGGAAAGGGCGCCAGTCCGGGATGCTCGTGGAGGCCGAAGAAGCCGAGACGGCCCTCACTTCTCACGGCGTCCACGCACGCTGCCCGGCAGTCGTCGTAGCCGGCCGCCTCGATGACGAGGTCCGCGCCCTCGCCGCCGGTCGCCGTCGCGACGGCTGTGGCGAACGGCTCGGTGGACACGTTCACGAGGACGTCGGCGCCCAGCGCGGCGGCCGCCTGGAGCCGCCTTGCATCGTGGTCGGCGACGATCGTGGTCGTGAAGCCGGCTCGTCGTGCGAGCTGGAGGAGGAACAGCCCCGCCGAGCCGGCGCCCAGGATGGCGACCGAACGCCCGGCCGCGGGCCGCTCGTCGCCCCAGTAGCGGCGGAAGGCGTACAAGGTGGTGCCGAGCTGCTGGGCCATGAGGAGCCGGCGCAGGTCCGCGCCCGCCGGCAGCGGCACCACGTAGTCCCCCCTGAGCGCCTGGAGCTCCGCGAAGCAGGCGCTACGGGCAGGCAACGGCACCGTGAGCACGGCGTCGCCGGCGTGCACGTGGCTCGAGCGAGATGTCACGACCGTGCCGATCGCTTCGTGACCGGGATAGCCGATCGGCGCGGGGTAGCTCCCCGTGTACGTCGAGCCGAAGACGTTGTGCAGGTCACTGCCGCATATCGACGCGGCGTAGGTGCGTACGAGGACCTCGCCGGGCCCCGGACGAGGGTCCGGCGCGTCGGTGACGAGGAACCGCCCCGGCTCGACCATCTGGACGCCGCGCATGCCCGAGCTCCCGCGGCGCCCGCTCAGCCGAGTCCCGGCCGATATGCGTGTGGACCCGCCGTCACAAGGCTCGATCATGTACGATTTCTGGCGTGGGTGTCAACGGCAACGCAGTCGTGCTGTCTCCGAGCAAGGTCATCGCCGTGCACTTGAACTATCGGAGCCGGGCCTTGCAGCGCGGCAAGCTGCCGACGGTGGCGAGCTACTTCTTGAAGGCCCCGAGCACGGTGGCGCCGAGCGGGCAGCCAGTGGTGCGTCCGGCCGGCTGCCAGTTGCTCACGTTCGAAGGCGAGATCGCGCTCGTCATCGGCAAGCGGACTCGAGGAGCAACGCCGCAAGAGGGCTGGGGCGCCATCGAGTCGGTGACCGCTGCCAACGATTTCGGCGTATACGATTTTCGGCACGTCGACCTGGGCGCCAACGTGCGGGCCAAGGGAGTCGACGGCTACACGCCCATCGGCCCCGCCCTGATCGATGCACGGACGGTCGACCCGACGACGTTGTGGCTCCGCACCTGGGTCGACGGCCGGCTCGTGCAGGAGGCCTGCACGGGCGAGGAGCTCTTGTTCGACTTCGGTCAGCTCGTCGCCGATCTCTCCCGCCTCATGACGCTCGAGCCCGGCGACGTCATCTTGAGCGGCACCCCCGCCGGGTCGTCCGTGGTGTCGCCCGGCTCGGTGGTCGAGGTCGAGGTCACCGACGGCCACGCGACGTCGGGGCGGCTCCGCAGCCCCATCGTCGACGACGACCGCCCGCTCGGGCCCTACGGGGCGATGCCGTTCGTGGACGAGAAGGTCCACGCGCTCGCGAACGGCAGCGAGCCCGCGGCGCGCGGCCTGAGCGAAGCCATCAGGGCCGCCCTCGAGTCGGTCTCCACGGCCACGCTGGCATCGCAGCTCTCCAAGCGTGGACTGCACGGCTGCATGCTCGACGGGCTGCGCTGCACCCACCCCGGCGCGAAGGTCGTCGGGACCGCCAAGACGCTCGAGTACCTGCCGCTTCGCGAGGACCTCTTCGCCGAGCGCGGCCAGGGCTTCAATGCCCAAAAGCGCGCGGTCGAAGAGATCGGTCCCGGTGAGGTGCTCGTGATCGGCGCACGAGCCGAGCACAGCGCGGGAACGGTCGGCGACATCCTCGCCCTGCGGGCGGAGCGCCGCGGCGCCGCAGGGATCGTGACCGACGGCGCCATTCGCGACGCCGGGACGCTCGCGACGCTCGGCATCCCGACCTTCTACGCCGCCACCCACTCCGCCGTGCTCGGGCGCCGGCATGTCCCCTGGGCGGTCGACGTCGCGGTCGCGTGCGCTGGGGCGCTCGTCCGGCCAGGCGACGTGATCGTCGGCGACGGCGACGGCGTCGTGGTGCTGCCGCCGTCGCTCGCGGCCGACCTCGCTGCCGCTGCCGCCGCCCAGGAGCTCGAAGAGCGCTTCATCACCGAACGCGTCGCACAGGGCGCGCGTATCGAGGGCCTGTACCCGATCGGCGAGAGCTGGCGCGCCGCCTTCGAGGAGTGGCGCAGGTCGCAGCCGGTCACGACGACACCGACCCCGCACGCGACGCTCGCCACACAGCTGCCCGTACCGGCCCAGCGGCCCGTACCGGCCCAGAGAGGAAAGCCATGAGGTTCCGGTCGGATCCACAGACGATCAGGGGTTCCATCGCGCCGGTCGTCACCCCCTTCACCGACACCGGCGAGGTCGACCTCGAAGGGCTCCAGCACCTCGTGCGATGGCAGCTCGAGAGCGGCTCGCACGGCATCTCGCTCGGCGGGTCGACCGGCGAGCCGTCCGCGCAGCGCGTCGAGGAGAGGATCGCCGCGATGCGTGCGGTGACCGAGGTCGTCGGCGACACGGTGCCGTTCGTGCCGGGGACCGGCTCGACGAAGCTGGACGAGACCATGGAGCTGACCGGTGCAGCAGCCGAGATGGGCGCGGACGCGGTCCTCGTGATCAGCCCGTACTACTCGCGCCCCACCCAAGACGGGCTCTTTTCGTGGTACTCCGCAGTCGCCACCGAGTACCCCGATCTTCCGATCGTCGTCTACAACGTCCCGTCGCGCACCGCGGTCGACGTCGCCCCCGAGACGATCGGCCGCCTTCGCCGCGCGCATGCGAACGTCGTGGGGGTCAAGGAGACGACGAAGGACTTCGAGCACTTCTCGCGCGTCATGTACGTCGCTGGGCGCGACACCTTGATGTGGTCCGGGATCGAGCTGCTCTGCCTGCCGCTCCTCACCTTGGGCGGGATCGGCTTCGTCAGCGCCGTCGCCAACGTCGCCCCCGCTGCCGTTGCACAGATGTACGAGCATGCGACGGGAGGGGAGGCGGACAAGGCGCTCGACCTGCACTACGCGCTCCACCCCCTCATCGACCTGATCTTCGTCGAGACCAACCCGGCACCTGCGAAGTGGGTGCTCGAACGAAGCGGGCTGCTCGGCTCGGGCGCGGTGCGTCCCCCCCTCTGCCGGCTGACTCCGGCGGGAGCGGTGGCTGTCGCCAAGCTGTTGGGCGAGGGCCTCGCGGTGCTCGACGGCCCGCCTGCGGACCTCGCGCGGCGCCTTCTCGACGGCGACGAGTGACATGGACGAGTGACATGACGGTGCCCGATACGTCGACGTGCGCCGCCCCGGCGGGGCTCCCGTCGCGCATCGAGCACTACATCGGCGGCGCCCTGATGGAGGGCGCGAGGGGGGAGACCTTCGCGCTCGCCGACCCGGTGACCAACCAGCCCTATGCACGCGTCGCCGCGGGAGACGCGACGGACGTCGATCGCGCCGCGCGTGCCGCACGCGCCGCCTTCGACGGCGGGTGGCGCGACATGCCGGTACGTGCGCGCGCCGCCATCTTGATGCGAGTCGCAGACGGCATCGAGGCGCGCGGCGCGCAGTTGGCCGCCTGGGAGTCCTTCGACACCGGGTTGCCCATCACCCAGGCCAAGGGCCAGGCGCGCCGTGCCGCCGAGAACTTCCGGTTCTTCGCGGACCTCATCGTCGGCCTCCACGAGGACGCGTTCCGCTCCCCCGGCCAGCTCGGCTACGTGCTGCGCCGTGCGACGGGCGTCGCCGGGCTCATCACCCCGTGGAACACGCCGTTCATGCTCGAGTCCTGGAAGCTGGCGCCGGCGCTGGCGGCAGGATGCACGGTGGTGCTGAAGCCGGCGGAGTGGACGCCGTTGTCGGCGAGCCTGCTTCCCGAGATCATGGCGGACGCAGGCGTGCCCGACGGCGTCTTCAACATGGTCCAGGGAATCGGCGAGGTTGCAGGCGCCGCGCTCGTGGCGCACCCCGGAGTCCCGCTGATCTCCTTCACCGGCGAGACGACGACCGGGCAGGTGATCATGCGGGCCGCCGCCGATCATCTAAAGGGCCTCTCCATGGAGCTCGGGGGAAAGAGCCCGGTCCTGGTCTTCGCCGATGCCGATCTCGAAGCTGCCCTCGACGGGTGCGTCTTCGGGGTGTTCTCCTTGAACGGCGAGCGCTGCACCGCGGGCTCGCGGGTCCTGGTCGAACGCAGCGTCTACGACGGGTTCGTGGCGCGACTCGCCGAGCGGGCCCGCGCGGTCCGTGTTGGGCTCCCCTCCCACCCGAGCACCGAGGTCGGCGCGCTCGTCCACCCCGAGCACTACGAGCGGGTGCTCGGATATGTCGACGCCGGAAAGAAGGAGGGCGCCCGTGTGGTCGCCGGCGGGGGACGACCCGAGCACCTCCCCGAGGGCAACTTCCTCGCACCGACGGTCTTCGCCGACGTCACCCCCTCCATGCGCATCTTCCAAGAGGAGATCTTCGGGCCGGTCGTGTGCGTGACCCCCTTCGACGCAGAAGATGACGCCATCGAACTGGCCAACGGCACCAAGTACGGGCTCGCCGCGTACCTGTGGACCTCCGATCTCGCGCGTGCCCACCGGGTCGCCGAGCGCCTGGACGCCGGCATGCAGTGGATCAACTCGCACAACGTGCGTGACCTGCGCACCCCGTTCGGTGGCGTCAAGGCGAGCGGGCTCGGGCGAGAAGGTGGCGAGCACAGCCTCGACTTCTACAGTGAGCTGCGGATCGTGCACGTCGCGCTCGGGGACACGCACGTGCCACGATTTGGGACCGGCACGCATCAAGGAGGCTGAGCCGTGGGGTCGACTGGGACCGTGGCCGGCGGGCCGCCGGACATCGTGCGGACTGCCTACGCGTCCCTGCGGGTGACCGACATCGCCCAAGCCCGCTGGTTCTGGGTCGACCTGCTGGGCTTCCACGTCAGCGACGAAGACGCCTCCACGCTCTACCTGCGCGGCAGCGACGAGCTCATCCACCACAACGTCGTGCTACGTGCGGCCGGCGCGCCCGCCCTCGAGTACCTCTCGTACCGTGTGCGGACGCCCGACGACGTGGCGCGCGGTGCCGAGTGGTTCGCGGCGCGGGGGTGCCGGACCCGCTGGATCCCCGCGGGAGCCACGGAGGGGGTCGGGGAGAGCGTGCGCGCCGAGGACCCGCTCGGCTTCACCGTCGAGCTCTTCTGCGACGCCGCGCACGCAGAGCGTCTCATCCAGCGTTTCGAGCTGCGCCGAGGCGCGGAGCCGGCGCGTATCGACCACTTCAACGTCGTGGTCCCCGACGTCCGCCTCGCCTTCGAGCACTATCGGTCTCTCGGCTTCGGCTGCTCGGAGACGATCGAAGACGACTCCACCCTCTATGCGGCATGGATGTTCCGCAAGCAGACGGTCCATGACGTGGCCTTCACCGGCGGGGCAGGGCCGCGGCTCCATCACCTCGGCTTCTTCACGCCCGAGAGCCACAGCGTGCTGAGGATCTGTGACGTGCTCGGCTCGCTGCACGTAGAGCACCATCGAGAGCGGGGCCCGGGACGCCACGGCGTGTCGAACGCCTTCTACGTCTACCTGCGGGACCCCGATGGCCACCGCGTCGAGATCTACACGAGCGACTACTATACGGGCGACCCGGACCACGAGACGCTCCGGTGGCGCGTCGACGATCCCCGGCGCCGCGACTTCTACGGGAACGAGGTCGTCCCGAGCTGGTACACCGAGGCGATGCCCGTCTTGGATCTGGACGGTACGGTGTGCCCTGTCAGGGAGATCCTGCAGGTCTCCGAGGTGAAGGTCGGCGCTGATGGGTTCGCGGCGGGGCCGGCTGGTGCCGGATCGAGCGGGTCGGGGCCGGCGGCGGGCACGAGGTAGGTCGACATTCCAACGAACACGAACGATCCAGCGGCCGAGAGCAAGCTCGAGCGCACCTACGGGCTGCTCCGTGACCGCATCCACGACGGGACCTATCCGCCACTGGCGCGTCTGAACATCGACGCGCTGGCCCGCGAGCTCGAGGTGAGCCCGATCCCGGTGCGCGAGGCGCTGCGGCGGCTCGAAGCCCAGGGCTGGGTCCAGTTCAGGCAGAACGCGGGAGCGATCGTGGCACCCGTCGATGCCACCATATGGGGACCGGCGATGGTGTGCCTCGCCATCTTGGAGGGCGCGGGCACCGCGCAGGCAGCGACGTTCTTGCGAAAGAGCGACATGGCCAAGCTCCGCACGACGACCGAACGGATGGAGGTGGCAGCGGCGAAAGCCGACCCCTTGGAGTTCAGCCGCCTGAACCGCACCTTCCACGACACGATCCTGTCGCGCTGCCCGAACCGGTACCTCGTGGACATGATCGCCCAGACGAACGCGAAGCTCGACCGTCTTCGCCAGACGATGTTCGTCTACCTCCCGGAGCGATCGGGAGCGGCGGTGAAGGAGCACGGCGAGCTGCTCACCTTGCTCGAGGGGGGGGACCAGGAGAAGATCGAGGCGTACGCGCGCTGGCACAAGCTCCAGACCGTCGAGGCCTACCAGGCGATCCACAAGGCGGTCGACCGGCGGAGGGACGCGTCGGCTGCAGCGCCCGCAGGCGTCCAGCGTCCCGCGGCTCGGCGGAAGTGACGCCGGCCGGCGAGTGGGGGCCGATCGCGCGCTAGGACGGCGCGCTGGCGCGGAGAGCCGCCCCCTGTGCACGAGGGGCTGCGAGACCAGGGGCTGCGAGACCGGGGGCTGCGAGACGAGCAGTGCGAGGGGCTGTGCGCGGGCCTGTCCGGGGGGCGACCGAAGCGAGCAGCTCGGTCACGGCGGCGGTGTCGAGCACGTCGGCGAAGATGCGCGAGAGGGTGACCAGCTCGGCCTCGTGCCACTCCGCCGTGTTGTCTGCGCAGGCGTCACCGACCACGACGATCTGGTAATTGCGCTCGGACGCGCCGCGCACCGTCGAGGAGACGCAGACGCAGGTCTTGACGCCGCAGACGACGCAGGTGTCGACGCCGAGGTTGCGAAGCAGCATGTCGAGACCGGTGTTCGAGAATCCGTCGAAGCCCTTCTTCACGACGAGGTGCTCGCCGGGTGCCGGCGCGAGATCATCGATGATCTGCGCACCCCAGGTGCCGTCGACGAGGAAGTTGCCCTGTCGCTTCGTCCCTGGCGGGCCAGCGCGCCAGTACGGGTAGGCGGCGTCGGAGTAGTCGGCGCGCAGCACGTGGGCGATGTAGACGACCGGCCGTTGCGCCGCGCGCGCCGCCGCAATGAGCTCCGCGACCATGGGGATCGTGGCGGTGAGGCCGCCGAAATCGATCGAGCTGCCACCTCGGCGTGCGCTCACGCCGAAGCCGCCGTCGGGATGCACGAAGTCGTTCTGCATGTCGACGACGAGGAGGGCAGCGCGCTCGAGTGAGAGGATGGGTCGCTCGTCCACAGCATCCTGCCTTTCCGATTGCACCCGAAGGTGGCTCGCCGGCTGTGCTGGAAGAGCCGCCCGGGTGAAGATTAGTATACGATCCATGCGCAGTCTGCCACGGTGGCACCCGGGCGGACGGGCGCGGGCTCTTCCCGCCGACGCAGAGGGCGCCCGAGCGTTCGCCGCTCCCGACGATCGGGCGGCTCCATGACCGGGACCGAGCGCCCGCCCGCCGGCGATCGGTTGTCGCCCGGGGGTGAGCCGGGGGCCGAGGTGATCGTCGTCGGTGCCGGTCCGGTCGGCCTCAGCCTTGCCATCGATCTCGCCTGGCGAGGGGTCAGCGTGGTCGTGATCGAGGAGCGGCGAGCGGGCGAGCCGCCGAGCGTGAAGTGCAATCACGTGTCGGCCCGGACCATGGAGGCGTTCAGGCGGCTCGGGTTCGCCGGCGCGGTCCGCGATGCCGGGCTGCCGGCCGACTACCCCCACGACGTCGCCTTTCGCACCTCGACCACGGGCGTCGAGTTCGGCCGGATCCCGATCCCGAGCCGCCGTGACCGCTTCACCTGCACCGACGGTCCGGACACGGGGTGGCCGACGCCCGAGCCCCCGCATCGGATCAACCAGATCTACTTGGAGCCGGTCATCTTCGACCACGCACGAGCCCTCCCGCTGGTGCGGATCGTGAACCGGGCCCGCTGCGTGGGTGTCGACCAGGGTCCCGGCGGCGTCCGTGCGCGGGTGCGAGACCTCGAGGGCGGCGGGGAGTCGGTGCTCGAGGCGAGCTATCTCGTCGGGTGCGACGGTGGTCGCTCGCGCACGCGTGGCTGGATCGGCGCGTCGCTCGAGGGCACAGCGGTGGTGCAGCGCACGCAGTCGACCTACCTCCGGGCTCCCGGCCTCCTCGAGCGCATGCAGGGGGCGCCAGCATGGGGGACGTTCTCGTTCAACCCGCGTCGCTGCGGCGTCGTCTACGCAGTCGACGGGATCGAGCGTTGGCTCGTGCACAACTACTTGCGAGACGACGAAGCGGACTTCACATCGGTCGAGCGCGACGCGTCGATCCGGGCCATCCTCGGTGTCGACGACGGGTTCTCCTACGAGGTCTTGAGCAAGGAGGACTGGTTCGGGCGGCGGCTGGTTGCCGACCGGTTCAGGGACCGGCGAGTGTTCATCTGCGGCGACGCCTCCCACGTGTGGGTGCCCTACGCCGGTTACGGGATGAACGCAGGCATCGCCGACGCGATGGACCTCTCGTGGCTCCTCGCGGCGTCGCTCGCTGGATGGGGCGGGCCGAGGCTGCTCGACGCGTACGAGGCGGAGCGGCTCCCGATCACCGAGCAGGTCTCCCGTTTCGCCATGAACCACGCCCTCGCGTTGCGCAAGGAGCGGCTCGCGGTGCCCCCTGAGATCGAGGACGCGGGGCCCGCGGGCCAGAAGATCCGGGCCGAGTGGGGAAAGAGGAGCTACGAGCTGAACGTCCAGCAGTACTGCGCGGCAGGGCTGAACTTCGGGTACTTCTACGACCACTCGCCGATCATCGAGTACGACGGCGCCACGGCCCCGGGCTACACGATGGGCACCTTCTGCCCCTCGACGGTCCCCGGATGCCGCGTGCCCCATGTCCGTGTGCACGGCGGCCAGTCGCTCTACGACCTGTTGGGACCTGGCTACACCGTGATCCGCACCGATCGGGACGCACCGGTCGAGCGGCTCCTCACGGCCGCCGCCGCACGCAGGGTGCCCCTCGACCTGGTCGACATCGAGGGCCCCGAGGTCGATCGGAGCTACGACCGCGCGCTCGTGCTCAGCCGCCCCGACCAGCATGTCGCGTGGCGTGGTGATGCGGTACCCGATGACCTCGAGGGTCTCTTCGACAAGATCAGCGGGTCCGCCGGCTGCACCGGCATCGCACGCAGCACGGGAACGGAGGATCGGTGACGAGCGTCGAACACGCTGCTTCCAGCTCGAGACGAGGTACGGACCGCTTCGAGGTCGTGGTGGTCGGCGGTGGTCCGGTTGGCCATGCGCTCGCGATCGAGCTCGGCCGCCGGGGCGTGCACTGCGCGCTGGTCGAACGCCGTCACGAGCCCCAGCAGATCCCCAAGGGCCAGAACCTCACCCAGCGAACCATGGAGCACTTCGCGCGCTGGGGCTCAGCGGGCGAGCTCCGTGCCCGTCGCACCCTGCCCGAGGGCTACCCGCTCGGGGGGATCGTCGCGTACCGCGACCTCATGAACGAGTACTGGCACGCGCCCGCCGGCCGCGAGGCGGTCGCGGCCTACTTCTCCCAAGCCATCGAGCGCCTGCCGCAGTACGAGACCGAGGCCGTCCTTCGCGAGCGAGTGCGTGACTGCGCGACCGTGACGACGATGTACGGCCATGTCGTGTGCTCGATCGAGCAGTCGACACGGGGTGTGCGTGTCGGCGTCGTCTCGGTGGAACGGCCGAGCGAGGCCCAGGTGCTCGAGGCCGACTACGTCGTCGGCTGCGACGGCGCGCGCTCGATCGTCCGAGAGCAGGCGGGCATCGACCGCCAGAGCGGTTCGTTGCGCCAGCGGATGGTGCTCGCGGTCTTCTCCTCCACCGAGCTGCACCGGGCACTCTCACGGTTTCCCGAGTGCACCACCTATCGCGCCATGCACCCCGACCTCCACGGGTACTGGCGCTTCTTCGGGCGCGTCGACGTGGGCAGCACGTGGTTCTTCCACGCGCCCACCGCGGGCAGGACCGAAGCGCGCGACATCCTGGGGATCTTGCACGAGGCCGCCGGGGTGCCCTTCGCGTGCGAGTTCAGCTACTTGGGCTTTTGGGACCTGCGTGTCGACGTCGCGCGGCAGTACCGGCGCGAGCGCGCGCTCGTCGCCGGTGACGCCGCGCACAGCCATCCCCCCTACGGCGGCTACGGGCTGAACACCGGGCTCGAAGACGCGGTCAACCTCGCCTGGAAGCTCGAGGCCGTGCTGCGGGGCTGGGGAGGGGACCGTCTCCTCGAGACCTACTCGCTCGAGCGCCAACCGATCTTCGAAGAGACCGGACGAGACGTGATCACCGCCGGGATCGAGCATGACCGGGCCTTCCTCGAGCGCTACGACCCCGAGCGCGATCGCGCCGCCTTCGAGGCGGCCTGGCCGCAGATGGCGGTCGCCAACACTGGGCCCCTGTGGTACGAGCCGCACTACGAGGGCTCGCCGGTCGTCGACGGCCCTCCTGGGGGGCGCTGCAGCGTCGTCGGCGAGCACCGCCTCGACGCCCGGGCCGGGCACCACCTCGGGCCGTGCCGCCTCTCGGACGGCACCAATGCGTTCGACGCGCTCGGCGACGGTTTCACGCTCCTCGCGTTCGGTGCCCCGGAGGTCGTGGCGGCCTTCGAGGACGACGCTCGCCGCCTCGGGGTGCCCTTCAGGGTCCTCTTCGACCCCGCCGAGGGGCCACGGCGTCAGTACGGGGCGGAGCTGGTGCTCGTGCGCCCGGACCAGTACGTGGCATGGACCGGCGGTGGCGAACGCTGCGACACCCGCCGCGTCCTCGAGGCGGCCGTGGGCGCAAGGTGGAGGGGCTTCGCTCGCCGTGGCGCGCGCACCGAGGCGATCGCAGCCGCCCAGGCGTCGCCGGGGGCGTGAGGCCGACCTGGCGGGTCAGGCGCGTGCGCGGCCCGCGCGCTGCGAGCCGACTCCCACTATGGTGTTCGCCGGATGCGAATGTGCGCCGCCACGCGGCATGGGCGCACAGCGGCCAACCGCAGGGCTCGTCCGCCGCCTCCACCTGTGCATGCCAGCGGCGACTCGTCGGCGCGGCACCGCGACGACGGGCACCGCGACGGCATGAAGGCATGAGCAGCGAAGAGAGGTCGTGATCGAGGGCATGGAAGAGATCGGCGAAGCTGACGGGGCGCTGGCGCGATGAGCCCCGCGCTCTCGGCAGCGGTGGCAGCGCGGGCGGAGGCGGCCCGGCGCCGCACCTTCGCCATCATCAGCCATCCCGACGCCGGCAAGACCACCCTCACCGAGAAATTCCTGCTCTATGCCGGCGCGGTCGCGGAGGCAGGCGCGGTGAAGGCTCGCGCGGGCCAGCGGCGCGCCAGGTCCGACTGGATGGCGATGGAGCAGCAGCGGGGGATCTCGATCACCTCGACCGTGCTCCAGTTCACCTACCGCGACCACGTGGTGAACCTGCTCGATACCCCGGGGCACCGCGACTTCTCCGAGGACACCTACCGGGTGCTCGCCGCGGCCGACGCGGCGATCATGGTCCTCGACGTGGCCAAGGGCGTGGAGACCCAGACCTTGAAGCTCTTCGAGGTGTGCCGGGCGAGGTCGCTTCCCGTCCTCACCTTCTTGAACAAGTGCGACCGCCCGGGCCGTGACCCCCTCGAGCTCCTCGACGAGATCGAAGCAGAGATCGGGTTACGCCCGACGCCCGTGACCTGGCCAGTGGGGGAGCCTGGCGACCTGCGTGGGGTCCTGGACCGCCGCGACGGCAGCTTCGTGCGCTACGAGCGGTCGGCCCATGGCGCCACCGCGGCATCCGAACAGCGCCTGGACCCCGTGCGGGCTGCGGCGGAGGAGGGCGACGCCTGGCGTCAGGCCCTCGAGGCAACTGCCCTGCTCGACGAGGTGGGTGCCACCGTGGACGCCGGCTCTTTCCTCGCGGGCGAGTCGAGCCCGCTGTTCGTGGGCTCCGCGCTCACCAACTTCGGTGTGCGCCACCTGCTGGACGCGGTCGTGGACCTCGCACCACCGGCGACCGCACGCGTGGACGCGTCGGGAGCGCTCAGGGCGCTCGACGCACCGTTCGCCGGTTTCGTCTTCAAGATCCAGGCGAACATGGACCCCGCGCATCGCGACCACGTCGCCTTCGTCCGCGTGTGCTCCGGGCGCTTCACACGGGGCATGACCCTCGTGCACGGGCCGAGCGGTCGTCCGTTCTCCACCAAGTACGCGGCGTCCGTCTTCGGCGCCGACCGAGACACCATCGACGTGGCGTACCCCGGCGACGTCATCGGACTCGTGAACGCGAGCGACCTGCAGATCGGCGACACGCTCTACGACGCGGAGCCGGTGACCTTCCCGCCCATCGCGACGTTCGCGCCAGAGCTGTTCTCGGTGGCGCGGCCCCGCGACACCGGCCGCCACAAGCAGTTCCAGCGCGGGCTCGCCCAGCTCGAACGGGAGGGCGTCGTCCAGGTCCTGCGCGATCCCGACGGCGACCGGGTGCCGGTGCTGGCCGCGGTGGGCGCCATGCAGTTCGAGGTGTTCAGCCATCGCCTGATGCACGAGTTCGGTGCCGAGGTGCAGCTCGCGCCGACCGCCGTGAGCGTTGCGCGTCGTACCGACCGGGTGACCATGCAAGAGCTTCGCCAGGTGCGGGGCACCCGCGTCCTCGTGCGCGCCGACGGCACGCTGCTCGCGCTCTTCGAGAGCCCCTACCAGCTCCAGCGACTGGTCCAGGACCACCCTGATTGGTGCCTGGAACCGGTCCTCGGTGCCGGAGAGGTGCCCTGAGCGTCCGCGGCCCTGCGGCTAGGTTGCCCCCATGCCCGACGACACCGACACCGGCGACATCGACACCGGCGACATCGACGGCACCGACACCAACGAGACAGTGTGGAAGTCCGACCACATGGTCGCGAGCTGGGTGGCGGCCGAGGGGGAGCGGGAGCGGCGCCGGGCGGGCCAGCGCCGCCTCATGGCCGAGCTGCTGGCGTTCGACGACGACGACGCTTTCACCTTCATCGACCTTGGCGCGGGCACCGGCGCTGCCGCCAAGGTGGTGCTCGACCACTTTCCGAAGGCGACGGCGGTCCTGGCCGAGTACTCCGCGCAGATGACGGCGGAGGGAAGGCGTGCCCTGGCGACCTACGGGGCACGGTTCCGCTATGTCGAGCTCGATCTTGCGGCAGGCGACTGGCCCGCTGCGGTGCCCACCGGCGTCGACGCCGTCATCAGCTCCCTCTGCGTGCACCATCTCCCCGACGAGCGCAAGCGGGCGCTCTTCGCGCAGATCTGGGAGCACCTCGCGCCGGGTGGTTGGTACCTGAACTACGACCCGGTGTCCACCGACGACCCGGTCGTCGAAGCGGCGTGGCTGCGGGCGGGGGACCGCCAGGACCCGGCCGCAGCCGCCGCGCGCGCACACCGCAGCGCCGAGGAGCAGCTGCGCCACGAGAACCACGTCCGCTACATGATCCCGCTCGAGCCCCAGCTCGCCTTCCTGCGTGAGGCGGGCTTCGAGGGCATCGACGTCTACTGGAAGCAGCTCGACTACGTCATCTACGGCGGCCGTCGCCCCCCGGCACCGGCTCCCTGAGCCTTCAGATGCGTCCAGGGGCGACGCTCTCCGATGGCACGACGCTGCCGACCAGACTGCTCGCAGTGTGAGCGCCAGGCGGCATCAGGCCGCTTTCGCAGACGCGGCCTCCTCGAGGATCGTGGCCGTGGCGCGCGCCCGTGCGGCCCACCACTGCCCCACACCGCCGAGCGGGCCGGCGTGCCAACGCTCGTGCAGCTCGACCCAGTCCGCCGCCAGTCGCGACAGCCAGCCGAGGACTCCCGAGGCGTCTTGGTCCAAGAGCGCCTCGAGCGTGAAGCGTCGCTCGCCGCGCCGCACGCCCAAGCCGAGGTCCGCACCAGCCTGGACGAGGTCGGCGCGGGTGACCACCATGCCGGCGCGCACCGGCGCGAGCAGCGCGTCGACGCATCCCCGGCGCGACGCGACGTCGAGCGGCGGAGGAGCGAGCGCGAGCGCGGTCGGGAGCTCGGCGCGCGGCGGCGCGCACGCCTCCACCTCGCCGGCGAGCACCTCCGCGGTGATCGTCGCCCAAGCCTGGTGGAACGGCTCGCCGACCCGCTCGACGCTTGCGAGGTGGACCGGCACCCACGAGGCGAGGTGCTCCCAGACGAGGGCCGCCCGTGCGGACATGAGGGCCGCGCGGCGGCGCCCGGTCGCGGGCTCGCGCACGCCGGCTGTCTCCGCTTGACCCAGGGCGGCGTAGAGCTCGAGCAGCGTGGCGAGATGGTCGGCGTCGGGGGGCGGCACCGCGCCGAGCGCGCGCCAGAAGCCGGCCACCCGGTCCCCTGCCTCACCGCCGATCATTCCTTCGGCCCCGAGATGGACCGAGGCGTAGGGGTGGGTCTCGAGCACGAAGACGTCGGTGTGCGCGGCCGGCCCGGGTGGGGCAGGGAGCTCGAGGAGCCGGCAGACCTCGGGGTCCGGGGAGGGCCCGGCCAGCGCGGCGAGCGCCCGGCAGAGCTCGTGGCGGCTGCGCGGCGCGCTCACTGCTCGTCGTCGGCCGTGCCGGTCAAGGCCGCGTTGGCCGCCAGCGCCGTGGCGGGCAGAGCCGAGGCGGCGGCGGAGGGCTTGAGCGGGCGCATGAGCCAGCGCGGGCGCCGCGTGCCGTCGGGCGAGACATCGGTCGCGCCCCGGGTCATCGCCAGCCACTCGGCGTAGACGGCGCGCGACTTGGCGGTGTCGACCGCCACGTCGCCGGCTGCGTCCCCCGGTGCCGCCCGGCGCACCCGGACCGCCTGGTGCCAGCAGTGCATCCCCGAGATCGGGTCGGGGTGCACCGGGAAGGTGAGGTTCTGGTGGACGCCGATCTCGGTCCACCACAGCCGGGCGGTGTCGGGATCCGAGGAGGTGTAGGGCTGCGGCCCCTTCCCCACCCGCATGGACCAGTTCCCTCCGTCGTGGTCGAGCGCGACGGTGGACATGGCCAGGTTCTGCCCACCGGTCTGGCCCTCGGGGCGCCAGCGCCCCATGTGGTGGCTGCAGGCCACCACGCCCGGGCGGATCCCCTCGGTGACCCAGGCCTTGGCCACGAAGTGGCCGATCGCCGTCTCGACACGCACGAGGTCGCCCGTGGCGAGCGGGCGGCGGTCGCCACGCGTGCCCGGGTCCGCCGCCCCGACGCGGGCGGCGTCAGCGGGGTGGATCCACACCGGGTTCGTGTGCGCGAGCTCGTCGAGCCACTTGGAGTTCGCGGAGCGGGTGTGGATCTGGGTGGGAAGCCGGAAGGTCGAGATGAGGACCATCTCGTCTGGCGCGAGCGACTCGGGGTGCACGTGGCTGCGGATGTAGCCGGGGAGGGCGTGCTCCGGCCAGCCCCAGGCGGCGAGCGTGGACGAGTAGAACTCGAGGCGCCCCGAGGGCGTGGGGAAGCCGCGGCGCACGACCTCTTCGCCGTCGACCACCACGCCCACCGGCCGTCGCCCCTCGGGGTCCGGCGCAGGTGCGCCCGTGGGGACGATGTTCGCGGCGGGTGCGGGCGGTGCCTGGGTGTAGACGCGCCCGAAGCCCATGACCGCGGGCGCCACCAGCTCGTCGTCGGGCACGGGCTCTTCGTGGCGCGCGCCGACGTGGTGGGCGATCTCGAAGGCGCCGTGGCGGCGCATGTAGTCGAGGGGGGTGCGCCCTTCGGCCGCCGCGGCCTCGGGCAGTCCGGGCACCGAGTGCTCGAACATCCAGCCGTAGTACTCCTCGACGGTGAGCTTGGTCCCCGGCTGCGCCTTCGACTCGTGGAACCGGCGGATGCCGAGGGAGCCGTCGGGGTCGATGCGCCATGACAGCTCGATCCACAGCTCGTTCTCCTCCCATACCTCCCCGGGGTTGGCCTGGCGGGTGTCGTCGAGGTTCTCGCCGAGCCGGCGCCGCGCCTCGCGCAGCACCGGCTGGCGGAAGCCGATCCACTGCCCGTCGTACTGCTCGTAGGAGTGGGTGTCGTGGCGCTCGGGAGCATGGCCGACCGGCAGGACGTAATCGGCGAAGTACGCCGTCTCGTTCCACGTGGGGGTGAGCGCGGCGTGGCAGCCGACGAGCGACTCGTCGGTGAGCACCTCGACCCACGACATGCCGTCGGGGTTGGTCCACACCGGGTTGTAGACGCGGGTGAAGTAGACCTCGAGACGCCCGCGTCCGTCCTTCAAGAACTGGGGGAGGAGGAAGGACAGCTCGTTCTGCGCGAGCGGGTACTCGAGGGGCCAGGTCAGCTCGTTCCAGACCTCTGGGTGCGGGGGCACGTGGATCGGGCGCGGCACGAACTTGTTCCACGCGTTCGGGAAGGTCCCGCCCTCCGTCGCCACTGCGCCGAGGAGCGCCGAGATCATGAAGAGCGTACGGCTCACCTGCCAGCCGCCGAGGTTGCCGGCTGCGGCCGAGCGCCAGTTGTGCGCGGAGAACCGGCTGCCCGCTTGCGCCACCACGTCTGCGACCGCGGCGAGCGTCGCCGCGTCGATCCCCGACTCGGCCGAGGCGTACTCGAAGGTGAAGCGGTCGTAGGTTTCGCAGAGGGCATGCTCGAACGCGTCGAAGGTCACGGGCAGGTCGGGACGGCAGGCGGTGAGGTACTCCTCCCAGTTCCACCACCGCCGCACGAAGGCGGCGTCGTAGGCGCCGGTCGTGAGCAGATGCCGGCAGATCGCCAAGTTGATGGCGGCCTCGCTGCCCGGGACGGGCGAGAGCCAGTAGTCGGCATGGGTGGCGGTGTTCGAGAGGCGGGTGTCGAGCACGATCACCTTCGCCCCGTTCGCCTTGGCTTCGACTATTCGCTGGGCGTGCGGGTTGAAGTAGTGGCCGGTCTCGAGGTGCGAGCTGATCAGGTAGATGACCTTGGCGTGCGCGTGGTCCGGGCTCGGCCGGTCGATCCCCATCCAGAACTGGTAGCCGGTGCGCCCGCCGCTCGAGCAGATGTTGGTGTGCGAGTTGTGGCCGTCCACGCCCCAGCTCGCGAGCACGCGCTCGGTGTAGCCGTCCTCTCCCGGCCGGCCGATGTGCACCATGATCTCGTTGCGGCGGTCCTCCTCGATGGCCCGCCGGATCCTGGCTGCGAGGTCGTCGAGCGCCTCGTCCCACGACACGCGCTCCCATTTGCCGCTGCCTCTGGGGCCCACGCGGCGCAGCGGGTGCCGCACACGGTCGGGGTCGGTCACTTGGTTCACGGTGGCCGGGCCCTTCGCGCAGTTCCGTCCCCGTGAGCCGGGATGGTCGGGATTGCCCTCGAGCTTTCGGATGGTGAGCGTCTCGCGGTCGACGTAGGCGAGCAACCCGCATGCGGACTCGCAGTTGAAGCACGTCGTCGGGACGAGCAGGTAGTGACGCTCCTTGCGTTCGGGCCACGACCGCGAGTCGAGCTCGACCCAGTCGTCCCAGCGCTCGGCCGGTGGGAAGGCCGACAGCGGGCTGCCGCTCGGCCCGGGGTACGACGGGCCGCCGCGCTCGGCCGTCGCGCGCGCCGCGCGAAGCGACGCCTCGAGCTCGTCGAGCTGGGCCTGACGGTTCCCGCCGTCCGTGCGGGTCCATCGAACGAAACGGTCGAGTCTCATACGCGGTTCTCCTGGAGTGCTCCTGCGGTCAGGGCTCATGCGGCCAGGGCTCATGCGGTCAGGGCTCATGCGAGCGGCACCGCCTGGCCGGCCTGTACGTACGCGTGCTTGTGGGCGGCGATCCCGAGCAGTGCCGCCGCCGCGCCGACCGCGCCGGTCCACGGTGCGGAGATCGCCAGGGCGCCGAGCGCGAGCCCCGTCCAGAAGAAGGCCGCGAAGCGCCCTCGGATCATCTCTTCGACTGCCAGGTGGGCGTGCGCCGTGGGGTGCTTGGGCATCGCCTCGCCGGCCACCATCACGAGGTGGAGCGCGGCGGTGGCCGCCAGGAGCTCGCCGAGCCCCCGATGCGCGATGCCGGTGCCGATGCCCACCAAGAGGAGCGCGCTGGCGCCCACCATGAGCGCCTGGACGAGGAGGTGGGGGGCGAGGAGCTGGCTCTGCCACAGGTCCCGGGCGCGGGCTTGGGCGAACAGGTAGGCCGTGTAGGCGGCCGCGAGCGCGGCCAAGGGGAGCGCGAAGCCGGCGACCACCTCCTGTGCGCCGACGGAGCCTGCCGCCCCCGCGCACAGTGCCGCGATGAGCGCGGCGCCGTACGCAGTGATGGCGACGCCGCCGCGCACGAGCCAGCTGCGCCATTGGGGGCGGACGAAGAGCATCCAAAAGCGCCAAGGATGCTTCAGGTCCCACACGAGCAGCGCGCCCGTGACGACGAGGAGCGCGAGGGCGACAGCCGGCCCTGCCCATCGGAACAGAGCGCTCGACCAGGCGAGCTTGCCGGCGAGCACGAGGGCGAGGGGGGCGAGGTACGCGCCCGACGCGATGCCCTTGGTCCAGGTGTAGAGGCTCACCCGCCAGCCCCAGGGTGCCTCGTGGGCCACGTCGTAGGAGACGATCGCGGCAGCCGACGAGTTGTGCCCGTGGGGGTGGCCGGCGGCCACCTGGCGCGGGCTCTTCGGCCCCTGGCCGGCCCAGGCGTAGAGGCCGCCGGCAGGCCGGTCGGCACCGAGAGGGTCGAGCGTCGAGAGGTCCGCGCCGCGGTAGAAGACGCCGGGGCGGGTCTCCTTCTCGGGGCGGCGCACGGCGACGGGGGAGCGCTGGACGAGCGCCGCGACCTTGGACGTCGGATCGTGCAGGTCGCCGACCACGATGGCCTCTGCCGGGCAGACGACGACGCAGGCGGGCTCGAGTCCGAGGTCGAGGCGGTGCGCACAGAAGTTGCACTTCTCGGCCGAGTGGTCCTCGGGATTGATGAAGATGGCGTCGTAGGGGCAGGCGGCCATACAGGCCTTGCACCCGATGCAGACGCGCTTGTCGAAGTCCACGATGCCGTCGGGCCGGCGGTACATGGCGCCGGTCGGGCACGCCTCGACGCAGGGCGCGTCGTCGCACTGGTTGCAGCGGGTGACCTGGAACGCCCGGCGCGCCTGAGGGAAGGTCCCGACGTCGACCGACTTCACGTAGGTGCGCGTGACGCCGATGGGCACTTCGTTCTCGGACTTGCACGCCGTGGTGCAGGCGTGGCACCCGATGCAGCGCGTCTGGTCGAGCACCTTGACCCAGCGGGTGGCGACATCTGCCATGGCCGCACAGGGTACGGAGCCCGGTTTCATGGTGTCCAAGGAATATGTTGTATCGTTATCATTACGGAACTTCATGAATTACTGGCGCATGCCGAGCGCGACGGGCGGACGCCGGCGCCCGAGCGTGCCGTCACCGCGGAGCAGCTGCGGGCATTCGCGACCGTGGCCGAGCTCCAGCACGTCACGCGCGCGGCGATCGAGCTCGGCCTCAGCCAGCCGGCGGTGAGCCATCAGCTGAAGGCGCTCGAGCGCACCCTCGGGCTCACCGTCCTCGAACGCGTGGGGCGCGGGGTGCGCCTGAGCTCGGACGGCCGGGCGCTGCTCCCCGCGGTGTCCTCGGCGCTCGCCGCGCTGCGCGCAGTGGAGGAAGCCGCCGCCGCACGCGCCGGGCTCCTTGCAGGCGAGCTCACGGTCGCGGCCAGCAACACGATCGGCATCTACCGCGTCCCTGCGTGGTCGTCCGGCTTCCTCGACGCCCACCCCGGCATCGGGCTGCGTGTGCGGACGGTGAACACTCACGAGGCGATCGCCTTGCTGCGCGAGACCGCCGTGGACTGCGCGCTCGTCGAGGGCCCCGAGACACATGCTGGCCTCGAAGAGCTCGGCATCGAGACGGACGAGCTGATCGTGGTGGCCGCGGCGGGCCACCCGCTGGCTGCGTGCGGCGAGGTCCGCCCGGCCGACCTCGCCGGCCACCGTTACCTCGCGCGCGAGCGTGGCTCGGGTACCGAGGCGCTCGCGGCAGAGCTGCTCGGCCCCGCGTACCGGGCCGGGCCGGTCCTCGAGCTCGGCCAGGTCGACGCGGTGCGCGCCGCGGCGCTGGCGGGGCTCGGCTACGCGGTGCTACCGGTGGCCGCGATCGGCGACGACCTCGCCGCCGGTCGCTTGTGCCGCCTGGCGACCGGCCGCCCCGTCATGGCTCGAGTGCTCACCGCGCTGCGCCGACCGTCGTCGCACGCGCCCGCGCTCGAGGCGTTCTGGGCGCACCTCGGCGTGATCGCGGCGCACCGCAGCGGTTGCCGCGCGCCGTAGCGCGCCCGAGCTCGCAGGCCGGCCGCCGGCGGTCACAGCTCCTCGTCAGGCGACGGGCTTGGTCGCGGTCCCCAAGTAGAGGTAGCCCAAGGGTCGGAGCACCCTCGGGCCGGGGAGCTCGTCGTGCCGCATGGTGGCGATGCGGAGGCCGGCGCCTTCGATCAGGCGGTCGATCGGGCGATCGAGGTGGCAGCCCGCTGCAAGTCGCTGCTGGAACGGGTCGAGCCGCCGCTGCCAGCGTGCGACGGCGTCGACCGGCGAGCGTCCATGCTCCAAGAAGCAGAAGGTGCCGCCGGGCTTGAGGACGCGCACCAGCTCGCCGAGGGCGCGCTCGACGTCGGGGATGGTGCACAGCGTGAAGGTGGAGATCGCAGTGTCCATCGAGGCGCTCTCGAGGGGGAGGCGCTGGGCGTCCAGGCCGACGAGCTCGATGGGCACCGGG
This sequence comes from Actinomycetes bacterium, assembly GCA_021810205.1. Lineage (GTDB taxonomy): Bacteria > Actinomycetota > Acidimicrobiia > Acidimicrobiales > RAAP-2 > JAJYVT01. The sequence goes on along the minus strand of JAJZJC010000021.1, from coordinate 12,622 downwards.
GCCGCGGCGATGCGCTTGGCGGCACGGCGCGTGGCGACGGCCGAGGGCTCGAGCGCTCGCACCCGTCGCACGCCGGGCGGATAGAGCGCGGCGTTCGGCCCCGACCCGAAGCCGACTTCCACGACGTCGCCGTGCAGCCCTGCCAGCACCTCCTCACGAAGACGGCGGACCGCAGGCGTGCCGAGCACCAGGTCGGTCATCCTCGGGACGACTTGGTCGCTCCAGATGCCCATGGCCCATCTTGGCAGCTCGCCGCCGCCGCGCACGATCGGCGTGCGCTGGTTGCCGCTGGCGTCTCGATCCCCGAGAGAGGCTGGCGGTCAGCGCACGGGCGTCCAAGGTGCCCGGCGCCGCCGTGAGCGCTCGGGCGTCGTGCGCGGCATCGTCGTCACGACGCGCCACCGCCACCGCCACCGCCACTGCCACCGCCACTGCCGTCGGAGGCCCGCGTCGGCGTGGCGTCCTCGTCGAGGAGCGCGCGGACCGAGCGGAGGATCTCCGCGTCGCCTGCGAGCGCGAACTGGTCGCTCAGCCAGGCGCCGGCGAGCTCGCCGCGGACGCGCCGAAGTGCGCCGTCGGGCCGGTGGACCAGGCGCTCGAGGAGCCCTTCTTTCACCACCGCGGCGAAGGGCTCGGGGTCCCAGCCCGCGCTCGACACGATGGTGCGGATCTGCTCGACGGAGAACGGCGAGTCAGCCCACAGGGGCAGCCATGTCATGACCTCGTCGGGCTTGTGGCCACCCGCGAGGTAGCCCATGCGGGTCGTGTCCTCGGTGAGGACGCCCAAGACGTCGATCAGTCGTCCGTGCCAGCCGCGCTCCGCCGCGAGCTCTGCGGCGACACCGGCTCGCAGCATGCCGTCGTCGGCGACATGCTGCGTCAACGCGTCGGCGATCTCGTCGAGCGTCGGCTCCGACGGTTCGGCGATCTCGGACACCGTGGCGCGCTCAACTCTCATGACGTGCTCCTTCCTTGGCCCTCCCGCAGGCAGTCCGCCGGCGGGCGACCCCGCCTACGGCCACCTTGGAACGCGCAGGGCCACAGGACGAAGGGCCGAAGGTCACCCGTCGTGCCGGCCCGTCGACCCTGGGCCGCGCCGGCGTGGTGCGTGCTCGCGCCCGGTCTCCCGCTGGACGCGCCCGGCGCACGAGCGCCGAGCGCGGCGCGTGCACAATGGGGACGTGCGGAGGGAGTCGGGCGCGGCAGGCTTGCCGGCTGTGGCCGCGCCAGTGCCCTGGGAAGAAGGGTTCAGCGGCGCGCGTCGCGCGACGAGGCAGTCTCGCGTCCGCCGACGATGCGTCGCAGCCACCCGCCACCCGTGGGCGGCGCCTCCTCCTTGCACCGGCACCGCTGGGACTTCGGCACGTGGCCGAGCACCTGCTCCACATGGGCCCCGCACCCCTTCCACGTGGGACGCCCGCACCGTCGGCAATTCACTGCTCTACACATACCCCGCAGGGTATCATGGAAGCAGCGGACCGCTGCGCGCGGCCGCGCACGAGGATCGAGGAGGACGAAGTGGAACTGCCCGAAGAAGTGGTGCAGGATGCCCGTCGACGGCTGCACCGCGCGGCGGGCCAGGTCGACGCCGTCGACCGGATGCTCGCGGAAGGGCGAGAGTGCAAGGACATCGTCACCCAGCTCTCTGCTGCGACGAAGGCCCTCGAGCAGGTGGGGTTCAAGATCCTCGCGGCGGGGCTCACGTACTGCGTGGAGCACCCCGAGGAGGCAGCCGCACAGGGCTACCCGCTGGACGAGGTCCAAAAGATGTTCATGCGGCTGGCCTGAGCCCGTGCGCGCCGCGGGTCGTCAGGCGGCGCAGCGGTTCGGGCCGAGCTCCAGACGGCGGGCGTCTTCTGGCGGCAGCGTCGTGGTGCCGGCATTGATGCCGACGATCTCCCGGTAGTGCGAGGGGCGCGGCCGTGCCCGGCCGGCTGCCCACGCCACGAACTCTGCTTCGGGCCACGAGAGCTGGGGGAGTGACGACCGCAGCGTGCCCAACGACGCGCCGACGATCGTGTCGGGGACGACGACCACCATGTCGCCGTAGTGGGCCGGCAGCACCAGGGCGTCCACCGGCATGGCCAACACCTTGGAGTGGAGGGAGTGGTGCAGGTCGTGGGCGTAGTCGTCGGCCCGGTCGGCGAGGTCCGGCCGCCCGACCCCGTCGACGAAGAGGGTGTCACCGGTCAAGAGCGCCCGCCCGCCCACCTCGAACACCGTGGATCCAGGGGTGTGCCCGGGCGACCCGAGGACGGTGACGCCGAAGTGCTCTTCGTTGCCGAGGTCGAACCACTGGGTGTCCTCGAGCGGCTCGAAGTCGAAGCGGTAGCCGTCGGCAGGGTTCAGGTGGACCGTGGCGCCGGTCGCCCGTGCGAGCGCTCGCACCCCGCTCAGGTGGTCGGCGTGCAGGTGGGTGTCGAACACACGGGTGATCCGCCATCCGTTGGTCGCAGCAACGTCGAGGTAGCGGTCGACGTCGAGCGAGGGATCCACGACGAATGCCTCCTCGCCGGCCCCGACGACGTAGGAGAGGCAGCCCTTGCCCCGGCGGCGAAGCTGCACGATCCGTGCGGCGTCGAGATCGACTGTCGCCGTGTCGTACACCTCTGCCCAGGCGAGCATCCCACCCGCCAGGTTCAGCGCCGGGATCCCTGCGCCACGCAGCGCCTGCACCGCGCGGGCCGAGCGTGCCCCGCTGGCGCAGATCACGACGAGGTCGCGCCCGTCTTCGAGCTCGCCCATCTTCGATGCGAGGTGCGAGAGCGGGACGTTGCGTGCGCCGCTCAGCGCCCATGCCTCGAACTCCTCAGGCTCTCGCACGTCGATGAGGGTCGGCGCGCGCTCGGTGCCGAGGACGGTTGCAAGCTCCTGCGCGGTGATCTCCGGCAGTGCGCCGTTCGCCGCTGTGCTCATCGTCTCCTCCTGTCGTTGGTCGACCGGTTCATTGCGTCCATCTCGCGTGTGCTCCATCCCCCGCTCCGCCAGCCGGACCGCGCCGGCGGGTCGCGCGGCCTCGGGCGCAGCCGTTCGTGCCGCTTGGGGACGAGGGAGCCGGCGCAGCCAGCGAAGCGACTCGCGCTCGCCCAACAGCTGAAGGCGTTGGTCGAGGACCGGGTTGTCGCCGCACTGGCTCTCGTGGCGGGCGATCGCCCGCCACTGGCGGGCGCGGTCCACCGAGAACGTCATGTCGATCTCGTCGTCGCCGCGCCCGAGGAAGGTCGTCTCGAAGGCCGCGTTCAGTGCGTCGGCGACGGCGCGCGGGACCACCCACGCAAGGGCATCGACCGTCGGTGCCCCGGCCAGGGCCGCCTCGGTGGCGCGGCAGTGGTCGGGATGCCCGGTCACCCCTCCCTCGTCGAAGACGACCAGTAGGTCCGCGCGGACCTCGCCCGCCATGGTGGCCACCGCCGCGGTCAGCTCGTCCAACGCCACAGCGCCGAGCGCGCCGTCGGGATGCCCGAGGAGCTCCACCCGTCCGATGCCGAGCTCGGCGGCGGCGGCGGCGAGCTCGGCGCGCCGGAGGTCGCCGAGCGTGGGCCCTGGGACGCCGAGCGTGGATGCCTCGCCGTGCGTGAAACAGAGCACCGTCACCTCGGCGCCGTCGGACACGAAGCGGTCGAGGACGGCGCCGAGGCCGAAGCTCTCGTCGTCGGGGTGCGCGCACACTGCAAGCACCGACCTCGCTCGGGGCAGCTCCTGGCTGGCCTGGGCGAGCGCCACAGTCACTGCGCGAGTCGACCGACTGCGCGCTCGAGGGCGGAGGCTGCCTCAGCGCCGAGGGTCTCGAGCTCGCTCCCCTCGACGTCCCCGGCGGTGAGCAGGGCGCGAGGATCGACGATCGCCACCCGGGTGCGGCCGTCGTCGGTGCGCTCGATGACCACGTTGCACGGCAGAAGCAAGGCCAGCGCCGGATCGATGCCGAGCGCCTGATGGGCGAGCGACGGGTTGCACGCGCCCAGGATCTTGAGGGGCGACCGGTGGACGCCGAGCTTGGCCTCCAAGGTGGCCGCGACGTCGATCTCCGTCAGGATCCCGAAGCCTTCCGCGGCCAGTGCCGCACGCACTGCCTGCTCGGCATCGGCGAGCGACATGTCGAGCGTTCGTTCGATCGCTTCCATTACTACCTCCGTTGCGGTTTCTTGTGTGGGTCGCCGGTTTCGCGTGTGGGTCGTACCGTCCGGAGGTCAGGACCGGACGCTGGCCTCCTGCGCGATCTGGCGCCTGACCTCGTCCATGTCGAGTGCCTTCACCTGGGTGATCAGCTGCTCGAGTGCCGCACCTGGCAACGCACCGGGCTGGGCGTAGAGCAGGACGTTGTCTCGGAACGCCATGAGGGTGGGGATCGACATGATCCCGAAGCGCGCCGCGAGCTCCTGCTCGGCCTCGGTGTCGACCTTGGCGAACACCACGTCGGGATGGGCAGCCGACGCCTCTTCGTAGATCGGGGCGAACATCCTGCACGGCCCGCACCAGGCGGCCCAGAAGTCGACGAGCACCGTGTCGTTCGTGCTCACCGTCTCGTCGAAGTTGTCCTTGGTCAATTGCACCGTCATCTACCCGCGCCTCCTATCGGCGACCATCTCCCCGGGACCGTCCTGCAGCCCCGGGCACTGCCACCAATATACCACCCGGGGTATCAGATGTGCCCGGTCCCATCGCCGGCTGGCGCAGGGCCGGGCTCGGGGCCGCCGCACAGGTCGCCGCTGGCCGGGCCCGTCGCCTGTTGCCGCGCCAGGCATAAGCCCAACTTATGGCGTCATCACCATGTCGGGGCTTCCGCCAGGGCGATCGCTCCCCGACACTGGTCGGCGAGAGGAGGTGGCGATGACGACCGTCGACCACGTGGAGCGAGATCGAAGGATCCCCACAGGAAGCGAGGCAGTGCTCGTCGCGCCGGACGGACGCGCCAGGACCGAGCGGATGGCGGAGTCCGTCATGACGCTTGCGCCCGGAGTGGCTGCCGTCGCGGTGCTCGCGGTGGTGGCCACGGTGCTCGGCGGGTTCGCGCCGGTCGTCGGCGCCCCTGTCATCGCCATCGTGTGCGGCATCGCCATCTCGGTGGTGAAGAGGCCGAGCGCTCGCCTACGGCCCGGCATCGCGTTCGTCGCGAAGAAGGTGCTGCAGGGCTCGGTCATCGTCTTGGGCTTCGGCCTCTCTCTCGGCCAGGTCCTCTCCACCGGTGCGGGATCCCTGCCGGTCCTCCTGGGCACCTTGGTCGCCGCGCTCGGCGTGGCGTGGTTCGCCGGGCGCCTGCTGCGGCTCCCCGGCGACCTGCGCTCGCTGATCGGCGTGGGCACCGCCATCTGCGGGGCGTCGGCCATCGCGGCCACCGACGCGGTCATCGGTGCCGAGGAGGCGGACGTCAGCTACGCCATCGCCACCATCTTCACGTTCAACGTCGTCGCGGTGCTGCTGTACCCGACCCTTGGCCACCTCTTCGGGTTCTCCCAGCACACGTTCGGTCTGTGGGCCGGCACCGCGATCAACGACCTGTCGTCGGTCGTCGCCGCGTCCAGCATCTACGGCCACGCGGCCGCCTCGTACGGGGTCATCGTGAAGCTCACGCGTACCCTGGCCATCATTCCGATCAGCCTCGCGCTCGCCACCCTGCGTGGCCGGCGCGAGCGGCGGGTCGACGCCACCGCGGGGCGGCCGATGCGCCGCGTCGACCTGCGCCGCGTGCTGCCGCTGTTCATCGTGGTCTTCCTTGCCGCCGTGGGCGTGAACACCGCAGGCTTGGTGCCGAGCAGTGCCCACCACCCGCTCTCGATCCTCTCGATGGGCATGATCACCGCCGCCTTGGGCGCCATAGGTCTATCGACCGACATCGGCCACATCCGGCGCGCCGGGCTCCGGCCACTGGCGCTCGGCGCCATCCTCTGGGTGACCGTCGGCCTGGCGAGCCTCGGTCTCCAGGCGCTCACCGGCACGCTGTGACGGCATCGGCCTGCCGCGGCGCGCGACCAGCCGAGCCGACGCCGCCCCGGTGCCGTGTGGCGGCACCGGGGTCTTGGCGGTCCAAGCGCCACCAAGGCCCTAACGTCACCTCGTGCCCATGCCGGAGCCGTATCCGGACCTACCCTCCCTCGACCTGCTCGTCAGTGTCGGCGAGCTCGGCTCGATCAGCGCGGCCGCCGCGGCGCACGGCATCACCCAGCCGGCTGCCAGCATGCGGCTGCGGTCGCTCGAACGCGTGCTCGAGGTCGCGCTCCTCGAGCGCTCGACCAGGGGTGCACGGCTCACCCCTGCAGGCACGGCCACCGTCGAGTGGGCTGCGGCGGTCCTCGGCGACATGCGGACGCTGTTGGCCGGTGCCGCCGCGCTGCGAGGTGACCGGCACTCCCAGCTGCGGCTCGCCGCGAGCCAGACCGTCGCCGAGTACCTCGTGCCGCGCTGGCTGCACCTCCTCGCGGTGGACGTGCCGAGCGCCAAGGTGTCGCTCACCATGGGCAACACCGCACGCGTCGCCGAGCTGGTGGCTGCCGGCGACGTCGAGCTCGGCTTCATCGAGGGCCCACGGCCACCGGGGCGCCTGCGCTCCAAGGAGCTGCTCGCCGACGAGCTGGTGATCGTCGTGTCTGCTGGCCATCCGTGGAGCCGGCGCCGCCGGCCGATCACCGCCCAGCAGCTGGCTGCCACGCCGTTGGTCCTGCGCGAGCCGGGGTCAGGCACCCGCGAGGTGCTCGTCGACGCGCTCGCGGCCCATGGGCTCGACGTCAGCGGCGCGATGGAGCTCGGCTCGACGACCGCCATCAAGGCTGCGGCCACGAGCGGGAGCGCGCCAGCAGTGGTGTCCGCGCTCGCCATCGGCGCAGAGCTGCGAGCCGGCGAGCTCGTCGCCATCCGCTGCGAGGATCTGCACCTCGAGCGGAGGATCCGGGCGATCTGGACACCGGGGCGGCCGCTCCTGCCGGTCGCTTCGCGCCTGCTGGCCATCGCGGCGCGCCGGGAAGAACGCCAGCAGCGGCTGCGCTCCTGAGCGCGTCCCGCGCCCCCGCGCCGCGCCAGACCTCGCCGCGCGCCCCCGGGCCGCGCCGGACGGCCGTCGGTCCTGGTCCGCTCGGTGCGTGCGGCATACCCCTCCCCCTATGTCTAGGATACCCCAATGGGTATCGCGCAGACGAGGACGCAGCCGCAATCGGACACGACGCCAGCTCCCCCGGATCGAGCCGGGCGCCGGGTGGGGCGCCCGCCCGGGGCCGGGGGTTCGCGCGGGCTGTTCGCACGGCTGGGGACCTGGAGCGGATCGCACCTGCGGCCGGTCCTGCTCGCATGGATCGTCGTGGTCGTGGTGTTCGGCGTGTTCGCCCCGAAGGTCGAGTCCGCGCTCGCCGGTGCGGGCTGGACAGCCTCGAACAGCCAGTCGGTGCACGCCCGCCAGATCGTCCAGCGCGACTTCGCCGGTCTCGGCTCGAGCGCCCTCCAGGTGGTCGTCGTCGACCGCGCGGGTCCCATCGCGCAGGACCCGGCAGCACGGGCGACGCTCACGCGCGTGGAGTCCATGCTGCGGGCCAACAAGGACGTCTCGACCGTCGTGGCCCCGAGGCCGGGGATGTCCATCTCGTCGAACGGGCGGACGGCGGTGGTCACCGCCGGCGCGGCCGCCAGCACGAACCAGATGGTGGCCGCCGCCACCCGTCTCGCCGGCCCGCTGTCGCACCTGGGGAACCGCCGCGTGAGCGTCACCCTCACGGGAGACTCTGCACTGTGGGCCGACTTCAACTCGGCCAACCACTCCGCCATGATGCGCTCGGAGATGCTGTCGTGGCCGGTGACGATGGCCATCTTGATCGTCGCCTTCGGCAGCCTCGTGGCGGCCGGGCTGCCGCTCATGCTCACCATGGCGGGCCTTCTCGTCGCCGCGGGCGCGCTCGTGCTCGTGAACCACATGACGCCGGTGTCCATCTGGGCGCTGAACTTCGCGCTCATGTTCTCGCTGGCGCTCGGGATCGACTATGCCCTCTTCCTCGTCGTGCGCTTCCGCGCCGCGCTCGACCGACGCGCTGCAAAGCCCGGTGACCGGGCGGCAGCCGCGGCCGCGGCAGGCGAGACCCTTGCCACTGCAGGCAAGGCCGTCACCTTCTCGGCGCTCACGGTCCTGGCGTCGTTGGCGTCCATCCTCGTCGTGCCGAGCCCTGCGTTCCGCTCGATGGCGCTCGGGATCATGCTCTCGGTCGTCGCCGTGCTCGCTGCCACCTTGACGCTGCTCCCGGCCGTCTTGGGCAAGCTCGGCACCCGGGTGAACTCGGCCAGGGTCCACTTCCGGCGGGGCCGGCCCGAGACCGTGCACGGCCACCGCCTCGAGCAGCGCCTCGCGGCCTGGGGCCGCTTCTTGTGGGCGCACCCGTGGCCCGCGGCGCTCGCCGGGGTGGGCGTGCTCCTCCTCGCCGCGTCGCCGGTCGTCGGGCTGCGCACGTCGATGCCGTCGATCACCATCATCCCGGCCTCCGCGAACGCCCGGGTCGGCTACGACCAGGTGAGCTCCGCCTTCGGACCGGGCTTCCCGGGGACCCTGCAGGTGCTCGTGCCCGCCTCGGACCAGTCGCGCGGCCTGCGAGCCGCCCGACAGACGGCCGGCGTCGCCGCGGCGCTGCCCGGCCCGACGCACGACGGCTGGGCGCTCGACCAGGTGGTGCCGAAGAGCGGCCCGTCGAGCGTCGAGACGGGGGCGACCATCCAGCGGCTCCGCCACGACCTGCCGCGCGGCTCGCTCGTCGGCGGGGCGGCCGCGGAGAACTTCGATCTCCAGCAAGCGCTCGCCAGCCGCACCCCGCTCGTCTTCGGCATGCTGGCAGGGCTCGGGTTCCTTCTCCTCCTCGTGGCGCTCGGCGCGCCCTTGGTGGCCTTCGCCGGGGTGGTAGTCACGGGCCTCTCGGTGGCCGGGGCGTTCGGGGTCGCGCGCCTCATCTTCCAAAATGGCGACCTCTCGGGGCTGTTGCACTTCACCCCGCAGGGGTTCGTCGACGCCTGGGCCCCGCTGTTCTTCGGGGCCATGGTCTTCGGCGTGGCGATGGACTACACGCTGTTCCTGCTCTCCGCGGCAAAGGAGCGCTACGAGACGCATGCCGATCCAGAGCACTCGATGGTCGGCTCGGTGCAGACCTCGGGGCGGGTGGTCGTCTCGGCGGCAGCCATCATGGTCGCCGTCTTCTTGACCTTCGCGCTGTCCGGACCGCTCGCCCCCAAGGAGATGGGGGTGATCCTGGCGGTGGCCGTGGCGCTCGACGCCGTTGTCGCCCGTCTCGTGCTCCTGCCCGTGGTGCTGCGGCTCACCCACCACGCGGCGTGGCACCAGCCTCGCTGGCTGGCGCGCATCCTGCCCGACGTCCGATTCGCCCACTGACGCCCACTGGCACCCACTGACGTATGCCGGCGCCCGGGCCGAAGAGCCCGGGTGCCGGCGCGACGCGGGACCCATGGCCCTACCCCGGCGGGGTATGGAGAGCGCATGCTCGCCGCGCGCGCCGCCACGGGGCTCTCCCGAGGTGGGTCGACGACGTGGGTCGCCGGGTCCCGCCGTCGCGTGTAGCATACCCTATCGGGGTATAGAACGGGCCAGAGTGGAACGGGCCAGAGTGGAACGGGCCAGAGAGGAGCGATCGGTGTCCCAGACGATGACCTACCGCGTGCCGGGGATGAGCTGCGAGCACTGCGAGCGTGCGGTGCGCGCGGAGATCGGGTCGGTGACCGGCGTGGACGAGGTCGCCGTCGACCTCGACACCAAGCTCGTCACGGTGACCGGTGACGGCCTCGACGACGTGGCGCTGCGCGCGGCGATCGAAGAAGCGGGCTACGAGGTGGCATGACCACCCTTGCCACCGGCCCGCGCGAGCCGGAGGTCGCGACCGGCCACGTAGAGCTCGCGATCTCGGGGATGACGTGCGCGACGTGCGCGGCGCACGTCGAGAAGCGGCTGAACGCGCTCGACGGCGTCTCGGCGACCGTGAACTTCGCCTCCGAGCATGCTGCCGTCGCCTTCGATCCCGCCCAGGTGGATGTCGGCGACCTGATCGCCGCCGTCGAGGCGGCGGGCTACGGGGCGAGCCTGCCAGTGGCCGGTGCCGACGAGGACCCCGTGCGCCCCTACCGGCGCCGGCTCGCCGTCGCGCTCGGCGCCACCGTCCCCATCCTCGTCTTCGCCTGGGCGTCCGCGGCGCGCCCCGCCGGCTGGCAGTGGGTGTCGCTCGCCCTGGCCACCGTCGTCGTCGGCTACGCCGGCTGGCCGTTCCACCGCGCGGCGCTCGCGAGCGCCCGGCACGGCGTCGCCACCATGGACACCCTCGTCTCCCTCGGCACCTTGGCGGCGTGGAGCTGGTCGACCGTGGTGCTGGCCGCAGGGATCTCGGCGCCGGTCTACTTCGACAGCGCCGGAGCGATCACCTCGCTCGTCCTCTTGGGCCGCTATCTCGAGGTGCGGGCCAAGCGGCGCTCGGGTGAGGCGATTCGCCACCTGCTCGCCCTCGGCGCCAAGGAGGCATCGGTGCTGCGCGACGGCGTCGAGGTCGTCGTGCCCATCGAGGCGCTCGCGCCCGGCGATCGCTTCGTCGTCCGTCCCGGCGAGAAGGTGGCGACCGACGGCGTCGTGGTCGCGGGGACCTCCGCAGTCGACCAGTCGATGTTGACCGGCGAGGCGGTGCCCGTCGACGTCGGCCCCGGTGACCAGGTGGCAGGCGCCACGCTGAACACCTCCGGCCGCCTGGTGGTCGAGGCGACCCGTGTCGGCGCGTCGACCGCGCTCGCCCAGATCACGCGTCTGGTGGCCGACGCGCAGGCAGGCAAGGCGCCGGTCCAGCGCCTGGCCGACCGCGTCTCGGCAGTGTTCGTGCCCGTGGTGCTCGCGCTCTCGGCGCTCACCCTCTTTGGCTGGCTGTTCATCGGCGGCGCGGCGGCCACCGCCGCGTTCAGCGCCGCGGTCGCGGTGGTGGTGATCGCGTGCCCGTGCGCGCTGGGCCTCGCGACCCCGACGGCCCTCATGGTGGGCACCGGCCGTGCGGCCCAGCTCGGCATCGTGATCAAGGGACCCGAGGTCCTCGAGCAGACGCGCCAGGTCACCACGATCGTCTTCGACAAGACCGGCACCGTCACCGAAGGCTCGATGACGCTCGCCGGCCTCGTCCCCGCCGACGGTGTCGCGACCGAGGAGCTGCTCGCCCTCGCGTCGGCGGCCGAGGAGCCGAGCGAGCACCCGATCGCGCGGGCGATCGCCGCGGCGGGGCGCGACCGCCTCGGGACGCTCACGCCGGCCTCCGAGTTCCGCGCGAGTGCCGGCCTCGGCGTCGAAGCCGTGGTCGGCGATCACGCGGTCGTCATCGGCCGGCCGAGCCTGCTCTACGACAGGGGGATCGCGCTCTCGGCCCACCTCACTGGCGAGGCCGAGCGCATGGAGTCCTCCGGCGCCACGGTCGTCGCGGTGGCGGCCGACGGGCGGGTCCTCGGGCTCGTGGCCGTGGGCGACCGGGTGAAGGCGACGGCGCGCGACGCGATCGGCGCATTGCGGGCGCTCGGCCTCACCCCCGTGCTGCTCACCGGCGACAACGAGCGCACCGCCCGCCGGGTCGCCGGCGAGGTCGGCATCGAGCGGGTCCTCGCGGGGGTCCTCCCCGGCGAGAAGGCTGCCGAGATCGCCCGGCTCCAGCAGGCCGGAGAGGTGGTCGCGATGGTGGGCGACGGGGTGAACGACGCGCCCGCGCTCGCCCAGGCGGACCTCGGGATCGCGGTGGGCACCGGGACCGACGTGGCCATCGAGGCGTCGGATCTCACCTTGGTCGCCGGCGACCTGCGCGTGGCGGCCGACGCCATACGCCTGTCGCGCCAGACCCTGCGCACCATCAAGGGCAACTTCGTGTGGGCCTTCGGCTACAACATCGTCGCGGTCCCCCTGGCGATCGCCGGTGTCGTGAACCCGATCGTCGCTGCGGGGGCGATGGCGTTCTCGAGCGTCTTCGTCGTGACGAACTCGCTGCGCCTGCGACGGTTCCGCGCCGGTGCGCGCGCTGGGGGTGCGCCCCGGCTCGGCGTCGGCAGCAGGCTCGAAGGAGAGGAGCAGCCATGACTCCGAGAGGCCGCGTCGAGGTGCCGAGCACGTCTGAGGCGGGACCCGAGGCAGTGCATGAGGCAGTGCATGAGGCAGTGCATGGGGCAGGGCATGGGACAGGGCCGCCGTACGGGTACGTAGACGACAAAGAGCGGCTCTTGCACCGCATGCGACGGATCCAGGGCCAGGCGCGCGGGATCGAGAAGATGATCGCCGAGGACCGCTACTGCATCGACATCCTCACGCAGATCGCCGCGATCAGCACCGCGCTCGACGCCGTCGCCTTCCGCATCCTCGACGACCACGTGAACCACTGCGTCACCCACGCGCTCGCCTCGGGCGACGAGGCTGTCGCGGCGCAAAAGAGCCGGGAGCTCCTCGACGCCGTCCACCGCTTCATCCGGACCCGCTAGCAGAGGCGCCGGGGCCCGCCCCGCGCCGGCACCCGCACCCGCGCCGCGCCCGCACCCGCACCGCGCCGGCTGGACGCTGGTGGACATGGCCAAGACCCTCGATCGTCCCTGACCGGCCCGACCCGTGCCGCCGATTTGCAAAATCCCGCCATTGGCCCGATAGGCAGACGCC
>JAJZJC010000020.1 GCA_021810205.1 Actinomycetes bacterium | reverse complement strand
TTTGCCCCGCCCCGCTCCGCGTGCCCGTCCCCGCCCCGCTCGGCGTGCCCGTCCCCGCCCCGCTCGGCGTGCCCGTCCCCGCTACTCCCAGCGGAAGGTGAGCGCGGCGGCGGCGGTCGCTCCGACCGCCCAGGCCCCGAGCACGATCCAAGCCTCGGTCGGGACGCCGGTGCCCGTGCCGAGTGCCGCATGCAACGCGTCGGAGAGCGCAGCGGCCGGGAACGCCCGTGCGACCGCTGCGAGGGCACCCGGTAGCTTCGCCAGCGGCACGATCATGCCGCCGAGTAGGAGGAGGACGAGGTAGAGGCCGTTCGCCGCGGCGAGGTTCACCTCGGCCCGCAGCACCCCGGCGAGCAGAAGCCCGAGACCGCCGAACGCCGCCGTCGCCAGGAGTGCAGCGGCCAGGGCCTGGCCCGCCGACGCGGCGGGGGTGTCGCCGCCGGGGATCCAGCCAAGCGCGTACCCGACGGGCACCAGCACGGCGGCCTGGAACAATTCGACGAAGAAGATCGTGATGATCTTTGCCCCGAGGAGGCGCGGGCGACCGAGCGGCGTCGCGCCCAGCCGCTTGAGCACGCCGTAGCCGCGCTCGAACCCCGTGGCGATGCCGAGCGACACCATGGCAGTCGACATGACAGCGAGCGCGAGGATGCCGGGCACGAAGAAGGAGACCGCGGGCTCGTTTCCCGTCGTGACGACGTGGGACGTCGAGAAGAAGACGAGGAATGCCACGGGGATCCCGACGGTGAGGAGCAGCGTCTCGCCGCGCCGCAGCGTCATGTAGGTCTCGACGCGCACCTGGGCGACGAGCGGACGGAGCGTGCTCATCTCGCCGATCGCCGTATCCGCCCCGTCCGGCCTGTCCCACCGCCTGTCGCCCGACCCGCTCCCCGGGCACTATCGGTGCCACGTCCTCGGCGTGCCCGCCGGAGTCCCCGACGCCTGGCCGCGTGGGTCCGAGGCTGCCCGCGCCAGGCCTCTCTCCCAACGCCGGTGTCCGTCTCTTCCCCGACCGCCCCCTGCGCGCCCACGACGGCGAGGTAGGCCTCTTCGAGGGAGCGCCCGACGCGAAGGTCCCGCAGGACCACGCCGCGCTCGGCGAGCCAGGTGGTGACCGTCGCCGCCATCGCGGCGATCTCCCTGTCGCTCGCGGCCGTCCCCGGGCGCGTCGCCCGGTACCGTCCGGGCGCCTCTTCGACGACCGTGGTCCCCGGCCCGAGCGCGGCGGCAAGCGGCCCGGCGTCGAGGTCCGCGGGCGCGCCGAACGAGATCTCCAGCTGCCCCTCACCGGGCGCGCCTGCTGTCCCGTCACCGAGCGCGTCCGGCGTCCCCTGGGCGACGATCCTGCCGTGGTGCAGGATGAGCACCCGGTCCGCCACGCGCTCGGCCTCGGCCATCTCATGGGTGGTGAGGACCACGCACGCGCCCTGCTCGCGCAGGTGCCCGATCACGTCTCGTACCGAGAGCCGGCCCTCGGGGTCGACGCCGGCAGTGGGCTCGTCGAGGAAGACGACCTCGGGGCGGCCGACGAGCGCCAGGGCGAGCGAGAGGCGGGCTTGCTCGCCCCCAGACAGGTGCCGCCAGGGCGTGCGGGCCACGTCGCGCAGCCGCACCAGGTCGACGAGGGCCTCGGGGTCTTCGGGGTTCGGGTAGTACGCGGCGAACAGACGCAATGCCTGGCGGGGCGCGAGCATCGGGTACACGCCCCCGCGCTGGAGCATGACCCCGATGCGCCCGACGACCGCTGCGTGGTCCGCCCACGGATCCAACCCCAGCACTCGCAACGCGCCTGACACCGGTCGCCGGTACCCCTCGAGGCACTCGATGGTGGAGGTCTTTCCCGCTCCGTTGGGTCCGAGGACGCAGAGCACCTCGCCGCGACGGGCTTCGAAGGAGACGGAGTCGACCGCGGTGCGATCGCCATAGCGGACGACGAGGTCCGTGCAGGACACCGCTGCTGTGCCTGCCCTGTCGACGGCGTCTGCGTCGGCACCGAGAGCAGGCGTCGTGGGGGCCTCGGTCATGACCGGTGCGCCCGTGGTGTGTGCGCATCGGCCGGCATACGTGTGCCCACGCTACTGTCGGCAAGACAATGATCGACATTCGCCTGGTACGCGAGCAGCCCGACCTCGTAAAGGCCGCGCTCGGGCGCCGCGGGGTCGACCCCTCCGACATCGACGAGCTGTCGGCGCTCGACGAGCGCCACCGCGAGCTCCTCGCCCGCCAGGAGCGGCTGCGGGCCCGTGTGAAGTCGCTCTCGCGTGAGGTGGGCATGGCCCGCCGTGGCGGTGATGGCGCACGTGCCGCGGCGCTCGCCGCCGAGAGCCGCGCCGTGGGCGAGGAGGAGCGCGCGGCCGCCGAGGAGACCGACCGGGTGGCGGGCGAGCTGCGAGGGCGGCTGCTCGTGACTCCGAACATTCCAGCCGACGACGCCCCTGACGGAGCGAGCGAGGCCGAGAACGTCGAGCGCTCGCGCTGGTGGCCGGGCCAGGAGGAGGGCCGCCCCGAGCCGGTGCCCGAGGCGCACCAGCGGGTGCCGCACTTCGACGTCGCTACCGAGCTCGGCATCCTCGACATGGCGCGCGGGGCGCGCATGTCAGGTTCGATGTTCCCCCTGTACCGCGCCGACGGCGCGCGCCTGTTGCGGGCGCTCACCTCCTTCGCGCTCGAGCGTCACCGGGATGCCTACGAGGAGATCCGCCCACCGACGATGGTGCTGACCGAGACGCTGACCTCGACGGGACACCTCCCGAAGTTCGCCGACGAGGCGTACCACATCGAGCGCGACGACCTGTGGGCGATCCCGACCGCCGAGGTGCCGCTCACCTCGATGTACCGCGGCGAGATCCTGGAGGAGGCGGACCTGCCTCTGCGGCTCACCGCCATGACCCAGTGCTTCCGGCGCGAGGCGGGCGCGGCAGGGCGCGACACGCGTGGCCTCCTGCGGGTCCACGAGTTCGAGAAGGTCGAGCTCTACGCGTTCACGACGCCCGCGCAGGCATCCGACGCCTTTGCCGACATCGTGGAGCGCGCCGAGGATCTGCTGCGGGCGCTCGGCCTTCCCTACCGCGTGCTCGATCTGTGCACCGGCGACCTGGGACTCTCCGCGGCACGCACCTTCGACCTCGAGGTCTACGCCCCCGGCGTCGACCGCTGGCTCGAGGTGTCCTCGGTGAGCTGGGTCCGCGACTACCAGGCGCGCCGGGCGAGCATTCGCTACCGCCCGGCCGCCGGCGGCCCGCCGCAGCTGGTGCACACGCTGAACGGCTCGGCGCTCGCGTGGTCGAGGATCTGGGCGGCGCTCGTCGAGTGGGGCCGGCAGCCCGACGGCACGGTGCGCCTTCCCGACGCGCTTGCCCCTTGGCTCGGCGATCCGCCGGTCCTCACGGCGCGCTGAGCCCGCACGGTTGCCGGCAGCTCAGCGCCTGACTGGCGCCGCGTCGAAGCGGTAGCCCACGCCGCGCACCGTCGTGATGAGGAGCGGGTGTGACGGATCCTCTTCGATGCGCGACCGCAGCCGCTTCACATGGACGTCGAGGGTCTTGGTGTCGCCGATGTAGTCGGCGCCCCAGATGCGGTCGATGAGGATGTCGCGGGTGAGGACGCGCCCAGCGTTCTCGACGAGGAGAGCGAGCAGCTCGAACTCCTTGCGGCGTAAGTGCACCTCCTCGCCGCGCACGAAGACGCGGCGCCTGTCGAGGTCGACGCGCACCTCGCCCGCTTCGCGCGTCCCCTCTTCGGGCTCGGAGCCCCGCCGCTCCTCGGCGAGCTCGCTGGGTGCGCCCGTCGTCCCGCGGCGCAGGACCGCCCGGATCCGCGCGACGAGCTCGCGGAGACGGTAGGGCTTCGCGACGTAGTCGTCGGCGCCGACTTCGAGCCCGACCACCGTGTCGATCTCGGCCGACTTCGCCGTCACCATGATGATCGGGACGTTCGAGTGGGTGCGGATGGCGCGGCAGACATCGATGCCTGACATCTTGGGCAGCATCAGGTCCAAGAGGACGAGATCGGGTTCGGACTCCTCGAAGAGGCGCAGCGCCTCGATCCCGTCGCGTGCCACCGTGACGTGGAAGCCTTCGCGGCCGAGCCCGACGACGAGGGCGTCGACGAAAGACTCCTCGTCTTCGGCGAGGAGCACGTTGACTGGGCGGGCGTCTGTGGAGGTCATGGTCGGCCGGAGCAAGGGTACTGGCGAGCGAGCAGATCGTGTCGAGACGATCGTCGCGAGGAGGAAGCGGGTGAGGCGCTCATCCGTGGTGCTCGGAGCGGGTGCTCAGTCCGAGCGGTCAGGTTGCAGCGGCAGCACCAGCGTGAAGGTCGAGCCCTCGCCCTCGCGCGACTCCACCTCGACCCATCCATGGTGGTTGCTCGCCACGTGGCGCACGATCGAGAGCCCGAGCCCCGTACCCCCGGTCTCCCGGCTGCGGCCGTGGTCGACGCGGTAGAAGCGCTCGAAGATCCGGTCGAGGTCGCGTGCCGGGATGCCGATCCCGTGGTCGACCACTGAGATGCGCACCATCTCCCTCGGCCCACGATCGAGAGCCCTGTCCCCATTCCCCTCGCCGCGGCTGGTCGTGACCTCCGCCGGCGCGCCCGCGGCGTGGGTCGCCAGGGGCGGGCTCGACGCAGGCGGCGGGGACTCCGCACCGCCTTCTGTCGCACCGTGCTCCGTCGCACCACCTTCAGTCGCACCGTGTTCCGCCGCACCACCGTCAGTCGCACCGTGCTCCGTCGCACCGTGCTGGTCTGCCGTGCCGTGGTTCGTGCCGCCGGGCGCAGCCGCCTCCTTGGGCTCCTTGGCCACCGCCGGCAGCACCGTCACACCCAGATGATCGGTCGTCGCGGGCTCGACCCCGCTGCGCGGTGGGGTGCCCGGCGTGCCCGCCGCCGGCGGTGACGCGGCCTCGTTCCCCGGCTCGCGCGTGTCGGGCGAAGTGGCAGCGAGCCCTGGCGAAGCGACGACCGTCGAGGCGACGGCGCCGAGGCCCGTGCCGGGCGAACCGGCCGGTGGCGCGCTGTCACCGGCGCCGAGCGCAGCCGCCCCGATTGCCCCGATCACCGCGACGGTGCTGTGCTCGTAGGAGTAGGTGACGGCGTTCTCGATGAGGGCATGCATCGCTGAGACGAGCTGACGGCGGTCGCCAAGCACCGCCACGGGCGGCTCGGGCTCGCTCAAGGTGATGGTGATGCCACGCTGCTCGGCCGACGCCCGCACCCGCTCGACGGCCTCTGCCATGACGAGGTTGACGAGCACCGGCTCGCGCGGCGGCGCCTCCTCTGACTCGATGCGGGTGAGGTCCAAGAGGTCGTCGATGATGCGGCTGACCCTGAACGCTTCGGTGTGGATACGCGACGCGAGGCGCCGGGCGACGTCGAAGTCGGGCTCGGCGACGAGGGTCTCGGCGAGGAGCCCGATGGCTCCCATTGGCGTCTTCAGCTCGTGGCTCACGTTCGCCACGAAGTCTCGGCGGATCTCCTCGAGCCGGCGCCGTTCGGAGACGTCCTCGATCATCGCGATGACCCCGAGTGGTCGGCGACCGTCGTCGATGAGGCGGGCGCGCACCGACAGCGTGCGCCTGGGGGGGCCGTAGAGATCGAGGGTGCGCTCTGCAGAGCCGGTGTCCCAGGCGTCCTCGAGGAGATCGGTCACGGCTTGCGCCGCTAGCGCGTCACCGTGCCTGCTCGTCATGAGGGCGCTGGCGCGCGCATTGCGATAGACGACTGCGCCGTTCTCGTCGCACAGCACGACCCCTTGGGAGAGGGTGTCGAGGGAGCGCCGCAGCCGGATCGCGTCGGCGCTCGTGTCGGCCACCGCCTCGGTCGCTGCACCCGTGACCTGCTCGAGGTAGCTGAGCGCGGTCTCGATGTTGGTCTCCTCCGCAGGCGCCCCGATCCCCAGGCGGTTGCCGAGGGCAGTGAGCCGCTGCGCGAGCGCCCGGTGCCCCGAGCGACGGCCGAGGAGTGCGGCGACGACGATCGCGACGAGCAGCGCGGCGGCACCGACGGCGTACACCTCGGGCGGTGAGAAGCCCTTGGTGGCCGCGAACAGCCACTTCGCCAGTCCGAACCGCGTGGCGGGTGGGGCGAGGCGGAGGGGCACCACACCTCTCAGCATGGCAGGCAGGACCTCTTCAGGCAGGCATGGTGCCGGTGAGAGCGGAGCAGAAGAACCATGGAAAGGTATTGAAATGACATAAAACGTCATGTATTATGCGTTGACCGCGGCGCCAGCCGGGGACTGGGCCGAGCGAAAGGAGCGTCATGCGTGCAGCCATGGGTCCATGGGGGGAGGTCGCCGAGCGTGCGGTGGTCGCGGTAGACGGCGCAGCGCAGCACCTGGTGCGGGTCGCGATCGACGCGGTGCGCACCGTTCACCTGGCAACGTCGGTGCTCGCGGTGGCGACACCGGCGGCGAGCTTCTCGCCCACAGCATCGAAGCTGCCGGGCGGCGCCGTCCTCCAGACACTGGTGGACGGCCTCGGCGGATGGGCGCTGATCCTGGCGCTCGCGGGCTTGGTGATCGGTGCGGCGTTATGGGCGCTCGGCTCTCACTCCCAGAATTACCAGCAGTCCTTCGTCGGCCGGCGCGCGGTGTTGGTGTCGGGGCTCGCCGCACTGATCGTGGGCGCGGCACCCGCCATCATCGACTTCTTCTTCCACACCGGTCTTCATGTCACCACCCCGATCGGCTAATGAGCGCCGGCGGAGGGTGCCCCGGATTCCTCGGACCGGTCTGCGACCTCGTCGGCGGGGCAGCATCGGGGATCGCCAAGGACGTCCTGCACGCGATCGTCACATGGATCGTCCAGAGCGCGAGCTGGGTGCTGCGCGAGATCGGGACTGTGATCGCGTCGACGACGACCATCAAGCTCGGCGCAACATGGTTTGTCGGCCATTACGAGGTGATGGCCGCGCTGGCAGGAATCGTCGCCTTGCCGATGCTGCTGCTCGCGTCGATCCAGGCCGTCTACCGCCAGAGCCCCGCGGTGCTCGCGCGCGCCGCGTTCGTCCAGCTGCCGCTGGCAGGCTTGCTCACCGCGGTCGCCGTCAAGCTCGTGGCGCTGTCGCTGACCGTGGTGGACGACCTCAGCCGCGCCGTTGCCACCGGGGCCGGTGCGAACATCACCACGCTTCTGCGCCATGCGGCCAAGTGGTACGTGGCGCAGGGCATGGGGACGACGCCGACCTTTGTCGTCGCGCTGAGCGCGTTGGTGGTCATGGCGGGCGCGCTCGCCTTGTGGCTCGAGCTCATCGTGCGCTCGGCAGCGGTCTACGTGGCGGTCCTCTTCCTCCCTCTCGCGCTGGCGAGCCTCGTGTGGCCGGCGGTTTCTCACTGGAGCCGACGCCTGGTGGAGGCCCTGGCGGCCATCGTGCTCTCGAAGTTCGTGGTGGTCGCCGTTCTCTCGCTCGCCCTGAACGCTGCCGCTGACGCACCCGGGCTCTCGACGGTGCTCGCGGCCGGCGCGATGCTGCTCCTCTCCGCATTCGCTCCTTTCATGCTCTTCCGGCTCCTCCCGATGATGGAGGTGGGCGCGGCGCTGCAGCTCGAGAGCGCGCGGCACCGCCTCACCCACCTCGCGACCTCGGGACCGCAGAGCGCGGCGTCGTTCGCATTGCGCCATGCAAAAGAGATGGCCCCCGGGATCACACCGGGCGTTCCCGGCACCGGTACGAGCATCGACCCCGGTCGCCCTGGGGAAGACGGCCCGGCTGCAGGTGGCGCGGCCCATGGTGGCCTCGGTGGCGGCACGGGCGATGGTGGCGGCACGGGCGATGGTGGCGGCACGGGCGGTGGTGGCGGCACGGGCGGTGGTGACGCGACAGCGGGGCTCCTGCCGCTTGGGCCGATGCGGCCCGAGTGGGTGCCGACACGGCGCATCCCTCCAGGTCCGATCCCGGTCGCCAAGGGGGATCCCGAAGCGACGCGCCAGCTCTTGGAATCGCTCGCGCACAGGAGAGTGGTCCCGACAGGGGTGGGCGACATCATCCCAGGCGTCCAGCGCCCCATCTGGGGCGGCACAGAGCCGAGGAACCGTTTCGTCCCCGGGCCGAAGGACAGCTGGACGATGGCCGACTATCTGCGCGAGCCCGGCTGGACCGACCACGACGTGAGCGGCGGCGGTGCGGCGGGGGGTACGGGCGGCGCCGCCACGGGTGGGGACGAAGGAACCAGCGACCCCGGCGGCCGGTCGATCTTGTGGTGGCCCGACGAGCCGACCGGCTCCGGGGCCGGGGACGGAGACGGAGACGGAGGAGGTCGCTGAGGTGCCCGACAACCGCACGCGGTACCGCTTCGGCCCCCTCGAACGGCGAGGCTTGATCGCTGGGTGGCGGGGCGGCCAGATCGCCTCGGTCGCAGGCGGGCTTGTCGTGGCGGTGCTCCTTCTGCACCGCCGCCCCTCGACCTTCTCGGTCGTCCTCGCGCTGACGTGCGTGGCGGGATCGATCGCCTTCGCGTGGTGGCCCGTGGCTGGACGGAGCGGGGAGCAGTGGGTGCCGACGGTGGTGCGGTGGGGGGCGATCGGGATCACGAACGGACGTCGACACCGTGCAGGCGTCGAAGGATCGGGGCACTGTGTGGGTCCCGACGGTGCGCCGTGCCTGGCGGGCGAGACTGGCACGGCGCCAGCGACGACGAGGGCGCATCCAGTGCGACACCGCGCGTTCGCCGGCCTCCATCTCTTGGGTGTAGACGTGGAGGCGGGCGAGGCGCGCGTGGGTGTCTGCCACGACGCACGATCACAGACCTACACGGCGGTCATGTCGGTTCTCGGGCACAGCTTCGCGTTGCTTGGCGCGGACGACAAGGAGCGCCGCGTTTCAGCGTGGGCCGGCGTGCTCGGCTCGTTCGCGCGTGAGCGCAGCGCGGTCCACCGGCTCCAGTGGGTCGCCACGACCTTTCCCGACGACGGGGCGGCGGTCGACGGACATCTCGACGCGCACGGTGCGCTCGATGACAGGGCGCCCGCCGCCCGCTCGTACCGGGCGTTCTTGCGCAGCGCAGGGGCCGAGACGTGCCGGCACGAGGTGCTTCTTGCACTCCAGGTGCGCGTGACGGGTACGACGGCGCGCACGGTGCGCGCGCTCGGAGGCGGCGACCGTGGCGCATGCGCGCTGGTGGCGCGCGAGATCGACAGGCTTCGTCAGCAGCTGGGCGCTGCGGATGTCGCGGTCGAGCGGGTGCTCGACGATCGAGCGCTCGCTGCCGCGTTGCGCCGTGGGCTGGAGGCGAGTGGCGACCGTTGCCCGCCGTGCGGGGTCGGGTGGCCATGGCCGCTCGTCGTCGAAGAGGAGTGGGCTGCGCTCCGGACCGACGGCGCGTGGCACGCCACCTACTGGGTCGCCGAGTGGCCGCGCGTCGACGTTGGCCCCGAATTCCTCGCGCCGTTGCTGTTGGGTTCCGCACGCCGCAGCGTCGCAGTGGTCATGGAACCGCTCAGCCCGGCGCGGGCCGTGCGCCAGGCCGAGCGCGCTCGCACCGCCGACATCGCCGACGCGGAGTTGCGTCGCCGGGGCGGGTTCCTCGCCACCGCGCGCCGTACGCGCGAAGCTGAGCTCGCCGGTCGACGTGAGCAAGAGCTGGCCGACGGCCACGCGTCCTTTCGTTTCTCGGGCTATGTGACGGTCACGGCGTCGACGCGGAGCGAGCTGGACTCCTTGTGCGACGCGACGGAGCAAGCCGCCTCGCAGTGCCGCCTCGAGCTGCGACGCCTCTACGGCGACCAGGTGCGGGCGTTCACTTGCACGCTGCCGCTGGCCCGCGGGCTCGCGTGACACCGGCTCGCGTGGCGCGGGCTCGTGTGGCTCGGTCCCGCATGACAGGGCTCGTCTGGTGCGGACGGACACGTGCCCATCGTGCAGTGCAGTGCCATTGCGCGCCGTGGTCAGGCGCCTACGCCTCCGTCGCAGCAGTACCGGAGCGTGTCGTCGGTGCGGCCGACTCCCAGAAGTCCGGGCGCTCGACCACGCGGAAGCCGAGGTGGCGGTAGACACCGAACCCGAGCTCGCTCGATGAGAGCCACGCCCAGCGTGCGCCTGCCGCGAAGCCGTCGGCGATCGCGCGCGCAGTGACCGCCGCGCCATAGCCGCGGCGACGCGCGTCAGGTGCCGTTGCGACGCTGAAGATCGCGACGCACTCGTCGACCGTGACGCCGCAGCACGTCGTCACCGGCCGGCTGTCGACCTCTCCGATGTAACAGCGCACCCCGTCGGTGGAGAGCACGGTCTCGCACACGAGCCGTCGGTAGGGCGCCACGTCGGGATCGCCGAACCCTGCCGCGACGAGCGCGGCGTGCGTCGCGCCTTCGCTCGGGGCGAGCTGGCGGACGGCGAGGGCTGGCACCGTCAATGCGCGCTCGAGCTCCCGTGCGTGCTCGAGGACCATGACGGGCTCGCCTGCCACGCGGCGCATGCAGTGGGCGCGGGCGACCTCTTTCATGCGCGCCGGCCATCCAGGGCGCAGCTGCATGCAGTAGGGGAGGCCGGTGGCCGCGACGGCGCCGAGCAGGTCCTCGAGCGCCGCGGCGTCGGGGGCATGCTCAACGCCCCACACGCCGTTCATTCCCTGCAGCGCGACGCCGGTGACGAGCCCGATGGCGCCACCGCGATGGGTAGCCCAGGCGCCGGGCACTGCGCCGACCAAGCGCTCCCACGCGCGGGCACCCGCGCGGGCGATGACGTCGGCGTCACCGATCACACCGAGAGGTTAGAACGACGTGTGCCCGCAGGCTGTGCTCTTTCGGAGGCCATCGGGGCACCGGGCCGGCGTCGTAGCTGCATGCCAGCCGGACCTTCCCGATGTGCGCAGGGATGACCGGCAAGAGCTGTGCTGGAGGGTGGCCGCCTTGCGCTGACGCATCGAGAGCTCCATCGCTGAGGCGTACTCCAGTGCTCCCCGCCGCGCACCGACCGCCAGCCAGCACACGAGTGACGCAGCCCCAGCGTCACGTCGCGCTCGGCGGGCCCGGTCTCCGCCACTGGCATGGACCGCACCGCCGGTATGGAGATCTCGCGTCCGGCTACAAGGAATTCGCGGTGTCCCCTGACAGCTCAGGCCGACTTGGCTGTCTCGTCGAGACGCCCAGACGCTTCGCGAGCTCGCGCTGGCTGAGCCCAGTGCCTTCACGCAAGGCCATGAGCCGGCCGGCGAGAAGGAGCTCGTATTCGATCTCGGCCGCTTGTGCCGCGGCGCCTTCGGCCGCAAGGACCCGCTTCTCCCAGTCTCGTGCACTCATCGTCTGCTCCTCCGGCTTCTTTCCCTCGGCTGGCCGTGGTCGGCGCTCAGCCCTCTGACGTGGGCAGCGGAGCTGGCCTGATCCGGGCGCCGTTGCGACGCCGAACCACGGCGGGTGCCAGCCGGTCCGCGTGGGGCGACCGTTCCAGTACGTGAGACGAGTTCGTGATGTTCGAGGAGGTCGTGACACCCCCTTCGCCCGCTCGCAGCCACACCAATGCTGACCCCGCGCACGGGGCCACGCGTCCCCGCCCACCAGGTCACGACCCGCCACCTGGGCGCGGCGTACCCGCTCCTCACCGAGGCAGGGCTCGGTCACCGTGGTGTCCTCGTCGGCCGGGACCTCCTCGGCGGCTCGTTCGTGCACGACCCGTTCGAGCTGTACGCGTCGGGGATCTTGAGCAACCCGAACATGATCGTCTTCGGACAGATCGGGCGCGGCAAGAGCGCTTTCGTCAAGACCTATCTATGGCGTCAGGCGGTGTTCGGTCGCCGCGCATGGGTCGTCGATCCAAAGGGCGAGTACTTCCCGCTCGCCGAGGCATGGGGGACGCAGCCGGTGGCCCTTCGTCCCGGCGGGCGCGTGCGGCTGAACCCGCTCGACCCCGGTCCCGACGCAGAGTCGGAGATCCCCGCACTCACCCCACCGTCGTGTGGACCCGAGCCGACGCAAGCACGGCTCCCGGGATTGCGCGTGCACCGGCGCCAAGCGGAGGTGCTCGCCTCGCTGGCCGAGGCATGTCTCGGGCGCCCCCTGTTGCCCCGGGAGCGGGCCGCGACGGACCTCGCGCTCGGTACCGTCGCCGCGGCGAACGGCATCCCGACGTTGCCACTCGTCGTCGAGTCGCTGCTCGAGCCGAGCGTCGAGGCAGCCGCCGTTCTTCGCACCGATCGAGCCACGCTCCTCGAAGACGGCCGTGACGTCGCCCTCGAGCTGCGCCGACTCGTGCACGGGGACCTGCGCGGGATGTTCGACGGCCCGACGACGCCTGGCCTGGACCTCTCGGGGACGCTGGTAGCGCTCGACCTGTCCGCGTTGTTCAACTCGCCCGCACTCGGTGTGCTCATGGCGTGCGCGACCGCGTGGCTCCAGGCGACGCTCGCACGTGAGGCGAGCGGACGACGAGGTGCTCACGTCTTCGTGGTCGTGGACGAAGCCTGGGCGGTGCTCGCGAACCTCGGTGTCGCACGTTGGCTCCAGGCGTCGTGGAAGCTCTCACGCGCGTACGGGATCGCCAACATCGCGGTGCTCCATCGGCTGTCGGATCTGCGGGCCGTAGGAGCGACCGGATCGGAGCAGGTGAGCCTCGCGAGCGGCCTTCTTGCGGACTCCGAGACGCGCGTGGTCTACGGCCAGGCGCCGGGCGAGGTGGCGGCGGCCTCGGAGCTCCTGTCGCTCTCCGAGACCGAAGCGGACCTGTTGCCACAGCTTCGCCGTGGCGTGGCGCTGTGGAAAGTCGGGCGTCGGGCGTTCCTCGTCCAGCACGTCGTCGGACCGACAGAGCGCCGTCTTGTTGACACCGACGACGCCATGGTGCCGACTGCCAGATCGCCGCACGCAGCGCCTGCCGGGTCGCCGGCCCCCGCACTGGCACCGACGCGGTCCGCGTGAGCACGCACGTCGTCACCGTCGTGTTCGCGGCCGGTGCCCTCGCGGCCACCGTCGCGTCGGGGGCGCTTGGCGGACGCTTCTTTGGGCGAGCGCCGGGATCGCCCGCCGGCGGCTCCAGGCCGTGGTCGGCCAACGGCCGGATCCCGAGCGGATCGGGTGCCCGCCCGTGGGCGTGGTCTCCGGGACCGAGCTGCCGGGGGGCGCTCGTGCGCACCCGGGGCGACA
This sequence comes from Actinomycetes bacterium, assembly GCA_021810205.1. GTDB lineage: Bacteria > Actinomycetota > Acidimicrobiia > Acidimicrobiales > RAAP-2 > JAJYVT01. Next base: position 30,147 of record JAJZJC010000020.1, on the reverse strand, counting down.
CCATTCGCGGCGCGCGCTGGGCCGAGCGACGAGATCTCGCGCCGCTGCTCCTGCGGCGCGACACAGGCTCGGGACGACTGGTGCTCGGAGAGACGGCCGGTCCGTGGGCACGACACACGGTCGCGGCTGAGCGTTCCCAGTCGGTGGCCGTCGTCGGGCCAACCCAAAGTGGAAAGACGACTGCGGTGGCGGTGCCGGCACTCCTCGGCTGGGAGGGGCCCGTGCTCGCGGCCAGCGTGAAGACGGATCTTGTGCGCGACACCCTCGAGCACCGGCGACGATGCGGCACCGTGTGGTGTTTCGACCCCGCCCGCACGACCGGGCTCGTGGCAGCTTCGTGGTCGCCGATCGCCGCGGCGCGATCGTGGCCCGCTGCCCGGCGCGTTGCTGCAGACCTCACGGAAGTCACCAAGGGCGAGGGCACGACCGCGGACGGCGAGTTCTGGTACGCGACCGCCGCGAAGCTGCTCGCCCCGTTGTTCTTCGCGGCAGCGGTCAGCGGGGCGACCATTCGCGACGTCGCGCGCTGGGTCGACGAACAAGAGAGCGAGGAGGTGACCGAGATACTGCACTCCGCAGGCGTTCCCGAAGCCCTGCAGGCGGCGCGGGCGACGTGGCTTCGCGATGACAGGCAGCGCAGCGCCATCTACACGACGGCAGAGACCATTCTCGAGCCCTTCGCGCAGGCCGAAGGGTCGGCGGCCGACCACGGCGCGGACGCCGCCACCGCCGGGCACCGACCCGACGACACGCCGCCCTACGGCACGCCGTCCTACTACGGCACGCCGTCGCTCACCGCTCCTTTCCCCGAAGAGGGGAGCGCGGCGATCGATCCCGCGGCGCTCCTCGGCGGCAGGCACACGTTGTACCTGTGCGCGCCGGCCCACGACCAGCGCCGGCTGCGCGCGCTCTTCGTGGCGCTCGTGAACCAGGTGCTCGACGCTGCGTTCGCGAAGGCCTCTCGGCAGGGCTCGCCGCTCGATCCACCGCTCCTCGTCCTCCTCGACGAGGCCGCCAATATCGCGCCCCTCCGCGAGCTCGACGCGATCGCGGCGACCGGTGCCGGGCACGGGATCCAACTGGTCACCGTGTGGCAGGACCTCGCGCAGGTACGAGCCCGCTACGGCGAGCGGGCGGCGACCGTGGTGAACAACCACCGGGCGAAGCTCTTCCTGCCGGGCATCGCCGACCCTGCGACGCTGGACTTCGCGAGCCAGCTGGCCGGTGACGAGGAGCTCGATGCTCCGTCGGTGTCCTTCGGGGCGCGCGGAGAGCGCACCGTCACCACGTCACCGACCGTCCGCCGGCTCTTGCCCACCGACACGCTACGGCGCCAGCCACCGGGAACGGCGGTACTCGTCTACGGCTCGCTCCCACCCGCCAGGATCCGTTTGCGTGCCTGGTACCGTGATCCGGTGCTCGTCGAGCGGGCCGGACGTGCTGGCACGACGGCAGCGCTGGGAGTCCGCCGCCGACGCCCGTTACAGTCGAGGCGGTGATCGCGAGGACCAAGGGGCTCGCCGCTGCAGGCGAGCAGGTCGGCGGGCGGCAGGGAGCTCCTCTCGTGGCCCCCTGGCACTGCGACTCGCCGGAATCCAGGAAGGGGACCCGATGAGCAATGCCCGCCGCGACGTGACCGCGGCAGCGATGGTCCCGACCGACGTCGCAGACGCCGATGCGCCCGACGTGGCCCCGACCGATCGGCCGCACACCCTCGCGATCGATATCGGTGGCACGGGGTTGAAGGCGTCGGTGTTGAATCTCGCCGGCGTCATGCTCGCGGACCGGGTCCGCATCCCTACGACCTATCCGATGCCGCCGACGGGCGACAAGGGGATGATCGGCCGGCTCGAGAAGCTCATCGCGCGCCTCCCCTCCGCCGACCGTGTATCAGTCGGCTTCCCCGGGATGGTGCGCGGCGGCGTGGTGCTGAGCGCCCCGCACTTCGTCACCAAGTCCGGCCCCGGCAGCGAGGTAGACCCGGCGCTTTCCGAGGCCTGGCACCGCTTCGACCTCGCGAGTGCGCTACAGGAGGCGACTGGGAAACCGACGCGAGTGGCCAACGACGCGGACGTCCAAGGGCTCGCCGTCGTCTCCGGCGTCGGGCTCGAGCTGGTGATCACGCTTGGCACCGGTTTCGGCACCGCCCTCTTCATGGACGGGGCGCTCATGCCGCATCTCGAGATCGCGCACCAGCCGTTCCGAAAGGGCGAGACCTACAACGATCAACTTGGCGAGCGCGCCCGCAAGGAGATCGGCGACGATCGCTGGAACCGGCGCGTGGGGAGAGCCATCGTGAACCTCGATGGCCTGTTCTTCTTCGATCACCTGTTCATCGGGGGCGGCAACGCTCGCCGGGTACACCGAGACCGCCTCGCCACACTGGGAGACCGGGCGACCGTCGTCGACAACAGGGCCGGCATCTTGGGCGGGATCAAATTGTGGCAGGGCAACCACCTGGGACTCTGATTCCCCGAGGCCATCGTTGCGGGCACTCCGTGCGGGTACGGCAGACGTCGCTACGACCTGGGGTGCCACGCGCTTTGGGGGCCCTGCGGGCACCAGATAGAGTGGGTATCTCGGTGTCGGCCCCGGTCGGCGCCGAGGCGGGCTCTTCGGACGCCCGGGCCCGCGCTCGTAGCTCAACGGACTAGAGCATCTGACTACGGATCAGAAGGTTGGGGGTTCGAATCCCTCCGAGCGCGCCACAAACGCCCAGTTCAGAGGTACATTCTCTCAGGCGTGACAGGCGCCAACGAGGGTACCCAACTGCTGCCGAGATACTGGACCATACACCACGAACACACGTTCGACTACTACCCTTGGGGTGTGAACTTGACCCAGTGGGCGAGGCTGCAAGGGTGCACCCGCAGACGGCCTATCGCTGGTTCCACAACGGGACCCTGCCGGTCCCCGCTCTCAGGGTGAACGAGAGGACCATCCTCGTCTCTCCGGACGCGATGACCGACAAGGTGCAAGAGGGGTCCGGGCTCTACGCCCGGGTGTCCTCCCACGGCCAGCGAGGTGACCTCGACCGCCAAGTCGCACGACTGAGCGAATGGGCAGTCAAGGCGGGGCACCCTGTCGTTCGTGTCGAAGCAGAAGTGGGCTCAGGGATGAGCGGGGCCCGGAGCAAGGTACGCCGTCTGCTCTCTGACCCCAAGGTGACGACCGTGGTCGTCGAGCACCGGGACCGGCTCGGGAGGATGAACACCGAGCTGGAGTAGAGAAGGCCCTGCGCTGTGCAGCCGGGGACGTGGGTCCGATGGCGCTGTCGCGCACGGCGGAGACGCCGGTCTTGTGAGCCACAGGGTCCGCCACCCGGTGAAGGGCGCCGAGCAGGCGCCCATGCGACCGGTCAGCAGCAAGGGTGGGGCCTGGGAACTCCAGGCTCCCCCTCGGGTGCGACGCGGTGGTCGCACTCGGTACCGGCGCGTCCGCGTGGAGGGCACGCTGCCATGCTGAGCGAGAGATCGCCGGCCCGGCGCGCCGCTCAGCGCTTGCGAGAGCCGTGCCGCAGCGCTCGGCGCTGCGGCAGGTCATTGCGGAACGTGGACGCCATGATCGCCCCCCCGAGCACCGCGGCGATGCCGAGGAAGATCACGGTGAACGAGGAGATCCCCCACCAGTGCGGGCCGCGTGACGTGATCGAGAAGATGGCGGCGGCGAGAAGGAGCGCGGCCACGGCGAGGCCCGCGGCCGCGCGGTTCGCGAGCTTCTGGACGCTGCGCATGATCTCGCGCTCGTCCATTCCTTCCACCCTGATGTGGATGGTGCCGTCGGCGATGGCCTCGAGAAGTCGGTTCATCCGATCGGGGAGGCGCTCGGCGAGCGCTTTGGCGTCGAGCGCGGTCGATACCAGCCGGCTTGGGGAGGTGGCGGAGAACAGGTGGTCCCGGGTGACCGACGCTGCGTGCTCGCGGATGGCCGTCGCCGGCTCGTAGGTGGGGGCCAGGCGCCGCGCGACGTCATCGAGGTTCAAGAGCGTCTTGCCGACCATCGACAGCTCGGGCAGTGGCCGTAGTCCGTTGGCGAGCGCGAGACGGGCGAGCTCGGCCAGCTGACGGCCGACCTGCATGTGCTGGACGTCGGCACCGGCGAGGGTCACCACGAGCGCGGAGACGTCGCGCTGGAGCCCATTGCGATCGAAGTCGGGCAGCTTCTCCCCGGCGCGCTCGAGCGCACCGGCGACGGTTGTCCCGCGGCCTTCACCCAGCGCGACCAGCATCCGCACCAGGGTCTCGCGCAGTTCGGGCGATAGACGGCCCGTCATGCCCACGTCCAAGAGCGCCAAGCGACGATCGGGGGTGAGAACGACGTTCCCGGGGTGCGGATCGGCGTGGTACACCCCGTGGACGAGGATCTGGTCGAGATACGCCTTGAAAAGCTGGCTCACCAGCGTTTCGCCTTCGGCCTCGGGCACTGCGGTGTCCTCGAGCCTGCCGACGTCGGTCCCCTCGATCAGGGTCATGACGAGCAGCCGCGCGGTCGAGTACTCCTCGACCGGGATGGGCGCGAAGAGGTGGCTGTAGGGCTGGAGCACCTCGGCGAGCATCCTCAGGTTCGCTGCCTCGTGCTGGTAGTCGAGCTCATCGAGGAGCGCGCGCCGGAACTCGTCGACCATCGCGCTGAGTCCGGCTCGGTTCGCGGCGCCGACATGGCCGTCGAAGGTCACCGCGAGCTCGCTGATGACGTCCATATCCTCGAGGATCTGGGGCCGGATGCCGGGGCGTTGAATTTTGACGGCGACGGTGCGGCCATCGCGCAGGACTGCCCGGTGTACCTGGGCCATCGAGGCCGCTCCGAGCGGATCCGTGTCGAAGGTGGTGAACAACGATGAAAGTCGGGCGCCGAGCTCCCCTTCGGCGACCTGGCGCACGACGTCGAAGGGGAGCGGCTCGGCGTGGTCCTGGAGGCGTCGGAGCGCTTCGGTGTAGGCGGCAGGGAGTAGGTCCACCCGACTCGAGAGCACCTGGCCAAGCTTGACGTAGGTTGGCCCCAGCTCCTGGAGCTCACGGACCAGCCGGTTGGCATCCACTGCCAGCGCCGTCGCGTCCGCCTGGTCCTCGGCCATGTCCTTTCGCAGGGCACCGCGGTGGGCCACCAGGAGGCGGGCAAGGTCCCCGTAGCGTGAGAAGTGAGCCAGTTTGAGCGTCGGCACACCGGATGTGTACCCCTGTCGGCCTTGTCGCCAACGGGGTGAGACGGGCGTTCGGCGAGAAGGCCCAATCGTCCGTCCCGTCCGTTCTCGTTCCCGCGACGTCGTCGAGATCGCTGAGGACGTAGGGCCCTACCTCGATACGTCGACGGCGGTGCACCCTGAAGGCATGTCGCCGACGGTCGCAGTACACGGGGATCACGGCGCCCACGACGTTCACGACTGGCGCCTACGAGTACCGCTACCCAGTCCGCGCCGACGCGCAGGCGGGCATGGTCGGCACGCTCGTCGTCAGTGGCGACACCAATGCCGGGACGGCACCACGAGGGAGAGCTGAGCACCCATGGCGCGGGCACACTCCACACGATCAGGTCCACCGGCGGGTGCCAGGCGGTCAGGACGCGCGGCATCACCCGCGACCTCAGCCCGGCAAGCGAAGCCGACGACTGGAGGAGGGAACCGGCGAGGCACGGGCCGCCCGAGCGCAGGGGAGGGGCGTCGCGGCAGCGGTGGGGTGGCCACCGCGCGCGGCGCGCATCCCGGGCGGCCCGAGTCCTCCAGGTCGACCGTCGGGTGGCCACCGTCGGGGTTGCGCGGACTTGCCCGGGGCCGGCTGTTCGCCTGGGGCGCCGTCGTCATCGTGGTGCTCGTCGTCGCGGTGGTGATCGTCGTGGGCGAGACCGCGGGCAGGAGCCCCGACACCAAGGTCGCGACCAGCGTGCGGTACACGGCGCGACCGGTGCCTGCGTCGATCCTGCGTGCTGTCACCCGCGTTCCGGCATCGGCCTACGACCGAGTCGGCCTCGCTGACGCGGTCGTTGTCCCCTCCGTGCTCGCCAAAGCGACGCCGCTCGCCTTCACAGGCAAGCCAGGCGTCTTCGTGCTCGACGGCGAGTTCTGCCCGTTCTGCGCTGCTGAGCGATGGGCGGTCGTGACGTCGCTCGCTCGTTTCGGGACCTTCAGCGGCCTGGAGACGATGCAGTCCTCGCCGGTCGACGTCGACCCTCGGACTCAGACCTTCGACTTCTCGACGACGACGTTCAAGAGCCCGTACATCAGCGCGAAGCTGCTCGAGATGTACGGGCAGGACCGGCTGACAGGTCGCCATCGCGTCATCCACGAACCCTCGGCGAGCGAGGCGGCACTGCTTCGGCGCTACGACGAGAGCGCCTCGATCCCGTTCTTCGACGTAGGGAACAAGGTCGTCCTCTCGGGGTCGGGTTTCACACCCAAGTTCCTCTCGGGGCTGTCTCGGAAAACCATCGCCGCCGACCTCTCGGACCCCTCGAATCCGGTGACCAAGCTCGTCCTCGGGGCGTCGAACTACCTCAGCGCCGGCATCTGCGCGATCGACGGCGGGCAGCCCGCGCCAGTGTGCGAGAGCGACGGGGTCCGTGCCGCCGCTGCAGCGCTGCAGCGGCGGCACGGTTGATCTCGTGTCACCCTGCCGGCACCGACGCCTCTGCCCGAGCGCGGCAGGCGCGCTCGGGCTCGGACTTCGTTCGTGCTCGGACTACCGGAAGAGCTTCTCGATGTAGTCGGCGCCGATGCCCACCTTCTCGTAGTGCTCCTTGCAGATCGCGATGTAGTGGTGGACGTCGAAGTAGTCGACGGCGTTCCCGTCCTCGTCGAGCCACATGAGCGGGCCCTCCACGTTGAAGAACACCCGCATCGGCTCGTCGGACTCGTAGGAGACGAGCGTGTGACCCTCACCAGGGGATTCGTAGACGAAGTCCCCTGCGGTGGCGGTCCAGTCGTGCTCGAGGTAGCCCCACTTCCCAGAGATGGTGTACGCGAACACCTGATGGGGGTGGTAGTGGCGGTTCACGAGCCCGGCGCCCTTGGCCATCAGGACGTCGCACCAGCGGTTCTGCGTGGGTGAGATCAAGATGGGCCTCGACGAGACGGTCTCGGTCAAGGGTACGTAATAGCGCTCGTCGTCGGTGGCGATTGTCGCCGTGTAGATCTCCGGAAGGGCGTTGGGCTGGAACACCTTGGTGATCGGCTTCAGGTCACGCCAGAACTCGGACTTGGGTGCCTCGGGCATGTGTCTGCTCCTCTCTCGAGATCCGCGCATGCTACGCCGCGCCGCTACGAGCGTTGCGACCTTCGTTCGCCGGCGCCGGTTGGTCCCTCGCCTGCTACGCCGTTTCTCGCGCGTCGAAGAAGGAGTCCTTGACACCGGGCCCGCAAAGGACAAAGTTCTCGGCACGACACGATCAGCGCACCGGGCCTGGGCCCGGCCGGCGCCGGAAGGGGAGCAGATGAAATTCTTGCTCGTGGATCCGACCCAGCAGGCGGCGGACCTCGTGACCGCTCGCGCGGCACGGCCGGCCGACCTGCGCGGGTTGCGCCTCGGCCTCGTGCAGAACACCAAGGCCAACGCCGCCAAGCTCTTGGAAGAGGTCGAGGCGTACCTTCGCGACGAGCTCGCTCCGGCGACGGTCAACCGCTATGCCGTCCCGGCGACCCTCCCCGCCTCCGACGAGCTGCTCGACCGGATCGCCGCGGAGTGCGATCTGGTCATCGAAGCGGTCGGCGATTGAGGGAGCTGTAGCGCGGCCAGTGTGGCCGACGTCATCTTCCTCGAGCGGCGAGGCGTGCCCGCCGCAGCGATCTGCACCGCGGCGCTCCGTGCGAGCGCCGACGCGATGGCCGCTATCCAAGGTGCCCCCGGGTACCGATATGCGGTCGTGCCGCATCCGGTGAGCAGCCTCGACGACGAAGGGCTGCGCACCCACGCGAAGCTGGCAGGACCACAGGTGCTCGACATCTTGCGGGGGATCGACACCGAGCCCGCCCCGAACGCGCGTGGCGCGTCGTCGGGCACCCCGGGCACCGCCGGCACGTCCGGGACGGGCGCCTGATGGCGCTCCACGAAGCCGACCAGGCGCCACGGACGGAGGGCGAACCGGTCGACGTCGACCCGCTCGTCGAGGCGATCGAGTACTGCTACGCACAGGGATGGACCGACGGGCTTCCCGTGGTCCCGCCTACGCCCGCGCTCGTCGACCGCTTCTTGTCCGAGACCGACCGCGACCCCGACGAGGTGCTCGTCCACATTCCTCAGTTCCGGCGCTCCGCGACCGTACGTCAGGTCGCGGTGAACGCGGCGATGGCAGGGTGCCGCCCGGACTACGTGGCGGTGGTCCTCGCCGCGTTCGAGGCGGTGGTGGACGAGGGGTGGCCGGCAGCGGGCGGGTGGCAGAGCACGACGGGCGGCGGCCCGATGCTCATCGTGAACGGGCCAGCGCGCCACGAGCTCGGCTTCAATTCGCGCGGCAATGTCTTCGGTCCAGGGTTCCGGGCAAATGCGACGGTGGGCCGCGCGATGCGCCTCATCATCATGAACGTCTTCGGGATCCGCCCACACGAGCTCGACCAGTCGACGCAGGGCACGACGGGCAAGTACAGCCTCTGCATCGCCGAGAACGAGGAGGAGAGCCCATGGGCGCCGCTGCACGTCGAGCTCGGTGACGCGCCGTCGGACAGCGCGCTGTCGGCGGTGCACGTCCGCAGCGTCGACTTCGTCGACAACCGCCACACCGCGGATCCGCGTCAGATCCTGAACGACATCGGTGACTCCATCGCGCGGACCGGCACGATCGTGCGCCTCCACAAGCGCATCTGCGTGGTGCTCGGCCCCGAACATGCCCAGCTGCTGGCGGGGCGGGGGATGTCGAAGCAAGACGTGAAGGAGTACCTCACCGAGTGCTCCTTCCGGCGGCGAGACGACCTGCGGCGGGCCGGAAAGGATGCCGAGGCCTCGCTCTCCGCCCACGCCGACCCATCGCCTGGGCTGACCCCGGGCATGGCCGAACCCTCGGGAGAAGTGGAAGGGGCCGAGGGCGGCGACGAGCGGATCTCGGTGCTCGAGTCCCCCGACGACGTCCTCGTGGTGGTCGCGGGCGCGCCGAACGCCGGAGTATCCGCGGTGGCCCAGCCGCTCGGCTTCCCCCCGCACTTTCCCGGCCACGCCGTCGTGCGACCACACAAGTGCTGAGGGCGGACCAGGACCAGGACCAGCGAAGGGCGAGGGCGCACGAGCGCGTGAGCGCCGCCCTCCGGTGGGCGCCGCCGCGGCGTGGGATCGCTCAGCCCCCTTGCGCGAACTCGAAGCCGAACCGCCCCTTCACGCACAGGTTCCCTCGGGTGACGTCGTGGTCGAGCGGCGAGGTGACCTTCACGATGCGGTTGTCCTGGACGTGCAGCTCGAGGTTGCAGCCGACCCCGCAGTAGGGGCAGACGGTGCGCGTCACCTCTTGGCGGCTCTCGTCCCACTCGCCCGACGCTCGCAGGTCGTGCTCGGACACGAACATGAGGGCCCCCGTCGGGCAGACGCCGATGCAGTTGCCGCAGTAGACGCAGGCCGAGTCCGGGAGCGCCACGTCGAACTCCGTGGAGATCCGGGCGTCGAACCCGCGTCCGGCCACCGCGATGGCGAACGTGTTCTGGGCCTCCTCGCCGCACGCCTCGACGCACTTGTAGCAGAGGATGCACTTGGAGTAGTCCCGCACGTACTGGTCGTTGTCCCGCTTGACCACCTGGGCGACCGTGGCGGCCTCACCCACGGCGCTCGCCTCGTGATGACCGGCGTGGGCCCGGTCACGAGCGGTCGGCCCCCCGGCGGGGCCGTGGCGGTCCGCGTTGGCGCCGTACTCGTCGATCCAGCGGTGCACGTCGCCACCCGCGGTGGACAGGTCGACCGAGGAGGCCAAGAGCTCGAGCACCATGCGCCGGCTCGTGCGGACCCGTTCCGAGCCCGTGCGCACCACCATGCCCGGCGCGACGGGGCGAGAGCACGAGGGCACGAGCGCCCGGGAGCCCTCCACCTCGACGACGCACACGCGGCAGACGTTGACCGGTGCCAAGGTCTCGAGGTAGCAGAGCGTCGGCACCTCGATGCCGAGGGTGCGGCACGCCTGGAGGATCGTCGTCCCCTCCGCGACGGTCACCGCCTCGCCGTCGATGCTGAGCTCGATGCGGCGACGGAGGGCGACCGGCGTGGGCGCCGGAGCGAGCGTGGTCATGGGTTCCTTCCGTTCCCCTGGGGCGCACCGTTGCCGATGAGCCCGCGGCGCAGGGCGGACATGACGACGCTGCTCGCCGTCTGCCCGAGCCCGCAGATCGAGGCGTCGCGCATCACCTGGTCGAGGTCGGCCAAGAGCGCGAGCTCGTCGTCGACCGAGCCGAGGGGTCGGCCGGCCGCCAGGCGTCCGAGGATCTCCTCCTGGCGCTGGGTCCCCACGCGGCACGGCACGCATTGGCCGCAGGACTCGTCGCGGAAGAACTGCGCGATGCGGCCGACGAACGCGGTCGTGTCGACGGTATCGTCGAGGACGACGACCACGCCCGAGCCGAGCGTCGTGCCCGCGGCCCGCACGCCCTCGAAGGAGAGCGGGAGGTCGAGGTCCCCGGGGCCGACGAAGCTGCCCGCCGCGCCCCCCATGAGCACCGCTCGCAGCGGTCGCCCACCGGCGACGCCGCCCGCCATCTCCAAGAGGGCACCGAGGGTGGTACCCATCGGCACCTCGTAGAGGCCCGGGTGCTCGACGCGCCCTGAGAGGCAGAAGAGCCGGGTGCCGGTCGAATCGGGGGTGCCGATGGCTGCGTAGGCGGCGGCGCCGACGGCGAGGATGTCGAGCACCGAGAGCAGCGTCTCGACGTTGTTCACTCCCGTCGGCTTGTCGAACAGGCCGCGGTCGACGGGGTAGGGGGGCTTGTTGCGCGGCTCGGGGCGGCGGCCCTCGAGCGAGTTGAACAGCGCCGTCTCCTCGCCGGCGATGTACGCGCCCGCCCCCTGGCGCACCTCGAGGTCGAAGGTGAGGCCCGAGCCCATGACGTCGACGCCCAGGAGCCCGCGATTGCGCGCCTCGGCTGCCGCGTGCTCGAGGCGCCGGGCGGCCACGGGGTACTCGCCGCGCAGGTAGACGAAGCCCTTTTCGGCGCCCGTCGTGATGCCGGCGATGGTGAGCGCCTCGATGAGCGCGTAGGGATCGTGGTCGAGCAGGACACGGTCCTTGAAGGTGCCGGGCTCCGACTCGTCGGCATTGGCGACGAAGTAATGGGGCCGCAGCGGGTTCCGGGCGACGGCCTCCCACTTGGCCCCGGTCGGGAAGGCGGCGCCGCCACGACCGAGGAGCTTCGCGTCCTTCAGCTCGGCGATCACCCCGGCCGGGCCGAGATCGAGCGCACGGCGCAGCGACCGGTAGCCGCCCGCCGCACGGTAGGAGTCGAGGGAGGCGGGGTCCACCTGGCCCACACGGCGCAAGAGACGGGTGCTCCCAGCGCCGGCCTGGGGCACGAGCGCGAGGGGCACTGCGAGGTCCTCGACGTCGAGCTCGGCGCCCATGGCGACGAGGCGGTCCATGTCGCCGATGGCGAAGGGGGCGATCGACCCGCGCCCGCCGCGCACGCCGGCCACCTGGACGAGGGCGGCGGAGCCGTGCTCGCAGTGACCGAGGCACGGGCTCGGCCACCACGTGACCGCTGTCCCCGACCCCGCGGGGCCGTGGCGCTGCGCGAGCTCGTCGGTGGGATCACCGCCCGCTGCGGCTCGACAGGCGACGTCGTCGCAGACGTGGACCACGACCGACGGGGTCGGCTCGAAGCTGAAGAGGGCGTACGCGCTCGCCACGCCGTAGGCCTCGGCCGGTGGGAGGTCGAGACGGGTCGCCAGGTAGCCGAGGCCCGCCGGGCTGATCGAGCCGACGCGCGCCTGGAGCGCATGGAGCGCGGGCAGCAGCAGGTGGCGCCGGCTCTCGGCGAGCGACAGGCCGCCGATCGCGACGTGGCCGTCGAGGGGGGTGCGCTCGCCGCCGAACCACCCCGACTCGGGCGCGCCGAGCACCGAATCGACGGCGAGGCGTTCTTCGGCGCTCGGCGATGCGTCGATCGTGCGCAGGTCCATCAGCCAGCCTCTGCGGTCTCGAGCACCGGCGCAGCGCCGACGGCGTCGGGGAGGCGCTCGACACGGATGGCCGTCGCCTTGAACTCGGCGGTGCCGGACTTTGGGTCCCAGGTGTCGAGCGTGAGCACGTTCGTGTTGACCTGGTCGGGGAAGTGGAACGTCATGAAGGCGAGCCCCGGACGAAGCGACCGCTCCAAGTGGACCGGTGCGCTGATCGAGCCCCGGCGCGAGGTGATGCGAACCACCTCGCCCTCGCCCACCCCGAGGCTCGCCATGTCCTCGGGGGAGAGGTCGAGGGTCTCGGGGCGGCGCAGGGGCGAGGCGTAGCCGTTGCTCTGGACGCCGGTGTTGAACGAGTCGAGCCGGCGGCCCGTGGTGAGGCGGAGGGGGAACTCCTCGCTCAGCTCGTCGAGCGGCGGCTCGAAGGCGACCGGCATGAACGGCGCGGGGTTGCCCCGCTTGTCGGGGTCCTCCGCCCACAGGCGTCCGTGGAGGAACGGCGTGCCGGGATGGTCCTCCGACGGGCACGGCCACTGGATGCCGCCGAGGGATTCGAGCCGGTCGTAGCGCATACCGGTGTGCATGGGCGAGAGGCTGCGGCACTCGTCCCACACCTCCTCGGCGCTCGGGTGGCCCCAGTCGCTCCCGAGCCGGCGGGCGAGCTCGCAGATGATCTCGAGGTCGTCGCGGGCGCCCTCGGGCGGCTGGAGGGCCGGGCGGAGCCGCTGGACCCGCCGCTCGCTCGAGGTGACGGTCCCTTCGGACTCGAAGGCCGCGAGCGCGGCCGGCAGCACCACGTCGGCGAGCTGGGCCGTCTTGGTCAAGAAGATGTCTTGGACCACGAGGTGGTCGAGCCCCTCGAGCAGGTGCACGGCCCGGGGCGTGTCGGCCTCCGACTGCGCAGGGTTCTCACCCAGCACGTAGAGGGCACGGAGCTCGCCATGTTCCATGGCGTCGAACATCTGAGAGAGGTGCCAGCCGCGCGTGGGCGGGACGCTGACCCCCCAGCGGGCGTCGAACTTGGCCCGGATGTCGTCGTTCTCTACGTCTTGGAAGCCTGGGAACTTGTTGGGCAGTGCGCCCATGTCACCGCCGCCCTGGACGTTGTTCTGCCCGCGCAGCGGCACGAGCCCCGATCCGAAGCGACCGACGTGGCCGGTCAAAAGGGACAGGTCGCACAACGCGAGGACGTTGTCGGTCGCGCTGTGGTGCTCGGTGATCCCGAGCGTCCAGCACAGCTGTGCCCGGTCTGCGCGCGCGTAGTCGTGCGCAAGTGAGGCGATGAGGTCGGCTGGCACCCCAGTGAGCCGTTCGCCCTCGGCGAGGGTGAACGGCTCGACCGCCTCGGCGTACTCCTCGAAGCCGGTCGTCGCGCGCCGCACGAACTCGGTGTTCACCAGGCCCGCGCGGATGATCTCCCTGCCCACCGTGTTGGCCAGGGCGATGTCGGAACCGACGTCGATGCCCATCCAGACGTCTGCCCACTGCGCCGAGGTCGAGCGACGCGGGTCGACCGCGTACATCTTCGCTCCGTGACGGAGGCCCTTCAGGAGGTGATGGAAGAAGATGGGGTGCGCCTCACGGGCGTTCGATCCCCACAGGACGATGAGGTCGGTCTCTTCGATCTCCCGGTAGGAGCTCGTGCCGCCTCCGGCACCGAAGACTGCCGCCAGACCGGCGACGCTCGGTGCGTGTCAGGTGCGGTTGCACGAGTCGATGTTGTTCGACCCCATGACCGCCCGGGTGAACTTCTGGGCCAGGTAGTTGACCTCGTTGGACGACTTCGAGCAGCTGAACATGCCGTACTCGGTGCCGCGGTGGGCGGCGAACCCGGCGGCCGCCCGCTCGAGCGCCTCGTCCCAGCTCGCCGGCCGGAGAGCTCCGTGCTCTCGGACGAGCGGCTGCGTAAGTCGGGGAAGATGGCGGGGCACCGCGGCCTCCTTTCTCGGTGGCGGCCACCGGGTCGGACTTCTGACGACGACGCTACCGCGTTTCGAAACACAGTCGCGAAGAAAAAACGGCCGCCCGCCGTGTGGCCCTGGTGCGTGCACGCCGCCGCGTTCGGCGTGAAAGCTGGGATTCTTAACCCGGTCTTGGTGCCTTCTTATCCAGCCCGTATGCCGCCTGGCTGGAATGGGGGTGCAAGTTGCCAGCAGTGTCCACGTTGCCAGCGGTGTCCAAGGAGGCAAGGCATGTCAGATCAACCGCCCGGTGCTTCGGGTGGTGGAGAGCCCACCGAGGAGCTGCCGACACCCGGAGTGCCAGGCCCGTTCGGCGCGACGGACGACACCGTCGACACGGTGCAGTTGCCGACTGCAGCGGATTCGCAGGTGCCGCCGGGGATTGGCGTACCCCTCGGCGGCGGCACCACCTCGCTCCCCGGGCAGTACAGCGCGTCCGGTCCGCCACCCCCGGGCGGCTACGGGCTGCCGCCGTGGGCTACCCCCGGTCCCTGGGTGGCCGGACCGTGGGCTACCCCCGGTCCCTGGGCGACCGGTCCCTGGGCGTCGCCGGGGTCGTGGGCCCCAGCGGGTCCCTGGGTCACCCCCGGTCCCTGGCCGACGGGGGCGCCGGGTCCCGGGACAAGACGCGCTCCCGCCCCAGGTGGCCGAGAGCGCCGCGCCATCCGCGTGTGGCGGATTGTCGGCGGCACGCTCGCAGGGGCGGCGCTCGTCGCCTTGGGCATCGGGATCGGCTTCAGCACCTGGGGCACCACGCAGCAGCCGGTGTCGGCCTCGGGGCGTCCCACGTCACCCGTGAGGCCGCTCCACCCGTCCCAGCCCCTCGTGCCGCGCTCCACACCGGGCTCGTTTCCGGGCACCGGCAGCGCGACACCGAAGAACGAGGCATTTCTCGGTGTGGAGATCGCCCCCACATCCACCCTGCCGGCTGGTCTGACAGCGAGCACATCGGCCACAGCGCCATCGGCCCCCAAGTCGACATCGTCAGCGGTCGCCGGTGCGCACGTGCTCGGAGTGGTGCCGACATCGCCGGCCGCCAAAGCGGGGATTGCCAAGGGCGACACCATCACCGGTTTTCGGACATTGCGCGTGGTGAACGCCATCACACTGTCTTTCGACGTCTCCCACGCCAAGGTCGGCCAGTCCGTGCGAGTCGACTGGGTCACGCCGACAGGCAAGCACGACCACGCGACGGTGACGCTCACTACACGACGCGCGGCGAACCGGTCGGTCGGCTGACACCGAGCCGCGGGCATGCGTCACGCGGGCTCGGGCCTCGGCGGCTCCTCGGCACTGGACGCCGGGGTTTGCCCGGTCTGTAGAACCCGCCGCTCGGTCCCCACGACCGCAGCGTCGGCCTCGTCGATGTGGCCGCCCGTGACGAGGTAGTCCGACTGGGGCATGGGGCGGCCGCGCACTCGCGTCACGACCTCTTGCTCGGGACGCCGTTGGTTCTCGATTGCCTGGAGCGCGATCGAGTGCTGGTCGGCTGCGGTGAGCGGCGGCTGCACCATGCCGCGCGGCCAGAGGTGTCGCTTGACGACCGTGTTCAGCTCCGCGGCGTAGACGGTGACCTCCGCGCCGATGTAGATCCATGCGAGGAGGCCCAGCACCGTCCCGAACATGGCATAGACGGCGTTGTCGTCACGTAGGTAGTGCCCGACGACGTAGCTGCCCGTCGCCTGGAGCACCGACCAGGCGATGCCGCCGAATGCCGCGCCGAGGACCAAGTCACGGCTCGCCACCTGGCGCGGCGTGAGCACGCGGAACGCCGCGAGGTACAGGCCAACGTTGCATGCCGCTGCGAGTGCCTCCGCGCCGACCCCATACCAGTACTCGTGACTACCGAAGGTGCCGAAGCTCGAGAGGAACGTGGTGACGACGAGACCGATCCCGAGCACGGCGAGGAACGTGAAGCTCCGCCCGACGCGCTTGACGCAGCTCGGCCGCACGGCGCCCGGGATGTTCCAGATCTGCTCCATCGCGTACATTCCGGCACCGGCGAGCCCCGTGGAGCCGTAGAGGAGCCCGATGATGCCGACCGCGAACCCGAAGAGAGAGTTCCGCTTCATCACGTGGATGTTCTCGGCGAGCTTCGAGCCGACGATGGGGAATTGGGCGAACGCCGAGTGCAGCACGGCATGGCGCAATCCCGGGTGGCTGGCGAGGATGAGCGCCAGCGCGGTATCGAGCAAGAGCAGTAGCGGGAAGATCGTGGTGAACAAGGAGTAGGCGAGCTGCACGGTGAGCACCCCGGCGTTGTCGTCGCCGTACTTCTTGGTGAGCGCGACCACGAAGGCGATCGAGCCGTGCGCCTGCTGGAAGGCGTCGATGCACCGGAAGATCCGCTCGATCCGGTTCACGGCGCCCACCGCCGATCGCACTGGCCCCGGCACCGCCGTTCTCGACTTCCCACACCGGGTCGGTACCCCTGCGGCGGACTGTCGATGTAGCGGTACTACAAGGGAGATGCACTTCTGGCCAACGGTGCGCGAGAAGATCCCCGGTGGCGCCGTCCTGGCGGACATGGCGGTCAAGCAGGAAACGGAGGGCAAAGGGCAAGGTCCTCGACGCGCTGTGCAAGGCGACACCAGGAGCGCCCGAGTTCGCCGGGCTCGTCGTCACGTTCGCCAAGGCCGGCAACGAGCACGTCGCCTCCGAAGAGGAGAAGGTCTGGCCGGGCCGCGGCCGCGCCGACGTGTCAGGCCGCGAGGAATCCGCCCGACTGGTGCCGCCAGAGGCGCCCATAGACACCGTCGTCTCCCAGCGCGAGCAGCTCGCGATGCGAGCCCTGCTCGACGATCTCGCCATGGTCGAGCACCACGATCCGGTCGAGGCGCGCGATGGTGGCGAGCCGGTGGGCAACGACGAGTGCCGTGGAGCCAGCCATGAGGTGCCACAACGCCTCTTGGACGAGTGCCTCTGATTCGGAGTCGAGGGACGAGGTGGCTTCGTCGAGGATGAGCAGCGGGGCCCCCTTCGCCATCGCCTGCGCGATCGCCACCCGTTGGCGTTGACCGCCAGAGAGCTTCAGGCCGCGCTCGCCGACGACCGTGTGGTAGCCGTCGGGGAGGCGCTGGACGAACTCTTCGACGTGCGCGGCGCGCCCGACTTCGCGTACGAGCTCCATGTCTGGCCCGTCCATACCCTCGAGCCCGTAGCAGATGTTCTCCGCGATGGTGCGGTGCAGCATCTGGGGATCCTGGGGGACGAAGGAGATGTGCGCGCGCAGTGACGCCTGGGTGACCGTCGCGATGTCTTGTCCGTCGATGCTGATGGTGCCGCCCTCGATGTCCATGAAGCGCAGCACGAGCTTGGTGAGCGTGGTCTTCCCAGAGCCCGACGAGCCCACGAGGCCGACGTGCTCACCCGGCGCGATCGACAGCGAAAGCCCGTCGAACAGCAGCGGTCGACCCGGATAGGAGAAGCGCAAGCCCGAAAGTGTGATGCAGCCGTCGGTGACCTCGAGCGGCCGCGCGTCGCCGGCATCGACGATCTCGGGCGGCGTCGCCGCGATCCCCGCGAATTTCGCACAGCGCCCGAGCCCGCGCGACGACGTACGGATGTGCTCGAACGACTCCTCCATCGAGGCGACGACGGAAGTCGCATAGAACAGGATCAGGTAGATCGTGCCGGCGGCCGCCGAGTGATGCAGGGCGAGGATGACGCCGACGACGATCGCGAGCCAGCTGAAGATGCCGAGCGATCCCTCCATCTGCAAGCGGGTCATGGCGAAGATGCGCCGGGCCTCGAGATCCGCGGCGACGGTCTGGCCGACGAGTGCCTCGACGTGGCGCCCCTCGAGCGGCTCGGCCGACTGCGTGCGAACGGTGGTGAGGTTCGAGATGGTGTCGGCGAGCACCCCGGTCGCGCGGCTGTGGGTGTCGGAGAACTTCTTGCCCGCGGCGACGACCAGCGACATGCGCGACGTCAATACGATGCAGAAGACGAGCACGAGCCCCGCCATCACCAGCGCGACGGGCCACGCGACGATCGCGAGCACCACGATCGCCGAGAGCACGGTCACGGCGATGCGCAAGAAGCCCCAGTTCAAGGTGTCGAGGAGGTCGACGAACGCCCATGAGAACGTCTCGAGCGTCGAGATGACTTCACCCGCGGGGCGATCCGAGTGCCAGCGGTGGCTGAGCGAAATGAGGTGCTTGTAGCCCTCGGTCAGCGCGTGCGAGAAGGCGCGCAACGACGCGCCCCACTCCACCCATCCCGCCCACCGCCACATGAGGGTGCTGGCGACGAGGACCGCGCCGTAGGCGACGACGAGCGGCTCGAAGGTGGCGCTGAAGGACGCGTGCGGCGGGAGATCGGCGACGCGGGTCAGCAGTGCGGCGAAGATCAACGGTCCCGCGACCGACTGCAGTGAGGTCGCGACGCTGGTGAGGACCCATCCGAAGATGGTGGCCCTCTTTTGCGGGCCGACCTGGCGCCAGCAGAACCGGAGGGTCTCGGCGGTCGACGATGCAGGGAAGAGCGAGTCGTCGCTCGTCATGTGCGTGCTCCGTGTGGTGGTGTCGAGGGATCGTGGTCAGTAGTCGGTGCATGCAGCCATGTGTCGCAGATGCACCCGAGGGCTCACGGCGCGAGCCGGTGGTCTGGGCGCAGCGGGCGGGCGCGGCATGCGCGGCCCATCGGGCGTCGGGGGATGGACGGGGTCGAGTGATACGGCACCCGGACGGCCGCTCGTCGGCCACGCGGGTGCCGCGGCCGCGAAAGCCCTGCTGCGCCGCGTCCCTGCTGCGCCGCTACGTGGCTGCCGCGCAGCACGCGGCGACGCCAGGGTCGTCCGACATGGCGCGTCCGGCACGTACGTCAGGACTTGCATACTGCGTGGGCGACCCGTCCGATCGGCCGTGAACGATGCTGCGTGCCATCAGGGTCACCTCGCATTCTGCTCTGACCGAGCCCGTCATCTTATCCCAGGTGGCTGCAGCTGTAAATACCTCTACGTACGCGAACAAGGGATGCTCCCACCTGTGCGTCTGCAAGGATCTCCGCGCGGCAGCGCAGTCGCAGCCATGCTGCGCGCAGACGCAGCGTCGCGCGTCTGGTGTTGCCTGCTACTCCTCGACCGACGCGACGCGACGGCTGAGGTTCACGGCATGGTCGCCCAGGCGCTCGTAAAATCGCGCGAGGAGGGTGACCTGCGCTGCCACCGACGGCTGCATCGCCCCACCCGAGACCTCGGTCGTGAGTCGCTGATGGAGGATGTCGAGCTCTTCATCTGTCTCGTGCAGCTCGAGGACACGGGCCTCGCCGCTCGCGAAGGCGTCGGCCGCCGCGCGCCACATTTCGATCGCGACTTCCGACATGCGCTGCACGATGCCGCGGCTCACGGGGGTCATCTCGCCACCGAGCCCGTAGAGCGCGCGCTGGGCGATGTGCTCGGCGAGATCGGCGCTACGCTCGAGCTCGGGGAGGACGAGCAGCATGGCGATCACGTGGCGCAGCTCGGCGGCCCGGTCCGTGAGAGAGTCGACCTCGCGCCACAGCGACTCTTCGGCCGCAGCCACCTGGTCGTCCATCGCCCGGTCGTCTGCGACCACCTGGCGTCCGAGCTCCGAGTCGGCGTTCAACAGTGCGAACGTCGCCCGTGCGAGCGCTTCGCTCACCTGGGCGAACAGCGCCTGCACCCGGCGGGAGGTCTCGTCGTCCACCCATTAGACCCTAGCGAGGGCCCCCGGGTGGTTCACTGACTGTTCGCGTGCAGTTCACCTTCGTGTCATGAAGAGATTGCCCACAGGTCACGTGGCGGCGCAATAGTGGCCGAAGACCGATGTCGCGCTCGACCCACCGCCCTCCAGCCCCTGGTGCCTCGGTGCCGTCGGCGTCCTCTATCGGCACCCTCCTCGACGAGACCCCGATGTCGAAGTTCCACCGCCGTGCGGTGCTCGTCGCCGGCGTCGGGTTCTTCACCGACGCATATGACCTGTTCGTCATCAGCACGGTCGGCGTCTTGGTCCAGGCGGAGTGGCACCTCAGCACCTCCCAGACCAGCTGGGTGGAGGGTGCTGCCATCCTGGGAGCCTTCGTCGGTGCGCTCGTCTTCGGCCGCATCGCCGACCTGATCGGCCGGCGCCGGGTGTTCGCTCTCGTTGCCGCCGTGATGATCGCGGGGGCCGTCGCCTCGGCGTTCGCCACCGACTTCGCGTTCCTCGTGGTTGCGCGCATCATCCTCGGCCTCGGGATCGGTGGTGACTACCCGGTCTCCGCCGTGCTCATGAGCGAGTACGCCAACCGGCGCGACCGCGGCAAGCTCGTCGGGTTGGTCTTCTCGATGCAGGCGGTCGGCCTGGTGGTCGGTCCCCTCGTGGCGATCTCGCTCCTCGGCTCCGGGGTCCCCCATGGCATCGCCTGGCGTGTGCTGCTCGGACTTGGTGCCCTGCCCGCGGCGGGTGTGCTGTACCTGCGGATCCGGATGCCCGAATCCCCGAGGTTCCAGGCCCGCACCTCGGGCGTCACCGCGGAGACCGTGCGCCGCCTCGAGCGCTTCAGCGACGGGACCATCCGTCCTGCCGCCGTTCCCGCCGCCGATTTTGCCAATTGCCTTGTGGCACCGGCACCGGCACCGGCACCGGCACCCGCGCAGGAGCCGGTCGGCGTGCGAGTACCGAGTGCAGCACCGGCGCTCCCCGGCGCCCGGTCGGGCGTACCGTCGGCGCCGGGCTCGATCCGCTGGTTCCTCACCGACCGTCGAATGCTCGGCCTGATGCTCGGTACGGCGGGTGGATGGTTCCTCTTCGACTACGCCTATTACGGCAATACCCTCTCGCTGCCGGTCATCTTGAAGGCGGTCGACCCGGGCGCGAGCCTGATCGGAAGCCTGGCGCTCTCCCTCGTGCTCTTCGTCGTCTTCGCGGTCCCGGGTTACGCGCTCGCGGTGTGGAAGATGGACTCGGTGGGGCACCGCCGCCTCCAGCTGCTCGGATTCGCCATGATGGCGGCCGTCTTCCTCGTCCTCGGCATCTTCAGCCCGCTCACCTCGATCGTCGTCCCCTTCATCGCCTTGTTCGGGGTTAGCTACTTCTTCGTGGAATTCGGCCCGAACACGACGACCTTCGTGCTGCCCTCGGAGGTCTTCCCCACCCGCGTTCGCACGACCGGCCATGGCCTGGCCGCGGGGCTCGGAAAGCTCGGCGCCTTCGTGGGCGTATTCCTCGTGCCCGCTCTCGAGCACGGCATCGGCCTGCGCGGCATGCTGATCGTCGCCGCGGGCGCTTCGGCGGCGGGCTACGCGCTCACCATGTTTCTTCCCGAGCCGGGCCGACGGAGCCTCGACGAGGTGGCCGAGGAAGTCGACCAGCTCGACCTGTACGCCCCGGATGCGGTCGTGGCGGTCGGAGTCATCACTGCGGCGCGTGCCGCAGGTGCGAGCGGGTACGTCGCCGGAGAGATCGCCCCAGATGCCGACGCCCCAGATGCCGACGCCGCCGTGGTGCTCGGTGTCGAGCGCCAGATCGCTACGGGCTGATCCCCGCTTCGGTCACCAGCACCCTCACGTCAGCGCACGCTCACTCCCCGGTCGCGCCGTCGATGAGCTCACGTACCGCGTCGGCATGCCCGGCGTGACGTGCGGTCTCGTTGATGAGGTGGAGGAGCACCCAGCGAAGCGTGACGCCCGCTTGGCGCGTGTTCGGCGTGTCGAGCGGGTGTGAGCGCACCACCTCGTCGGTCTTGGCGCCGCGCTCGCGGTAGGCGGCGACGAGCGCGCGGACCGTCGTCTCGGAGCCGGGGAAGAACTCCTCTTCGCCACGGTAGATCGAGCCACCGAGCATGCCCCCATCGATCCAGCGCCGCTCCACGCCGATCAGGTGGTTCGCGATGCCGGCGAGGGGGAGGAGCTTGCCATCGGGACGCCGGTGCGCGTCCTGCTCGCTCACGCCGTGCAGGTTGCGCACGACGGCGCCACGAAGGTAGCCGAGCCAGTTGAGCAGAAGCTCGCGCTCGTCGTCGTTGTCTACGGGGAACGCGAAGTCGTGCGGCTTCTCCATCTCGGGACCCTACGTTGCCGTCGGTGGTGTCGTCACGCACGACGATCGCCGCCGCTCGTCGCGCGCGACCCACGCCGCGCCGAGCGCCAGCGCCGTGACGACGACTGCCGTGGCAACCGATAGCACCTCCCCTTCGTGGAGCTTGGGGCCGACATAGCGCCAGGTCACCACGCCCGTGCCGGGGGGAACGGTGACCACCTGGACCACACCGGCTCGCCGGACGGACAACGGCACCGTGCGCTGACTGTGCGAGGGCTGCCATTGGGCCGTCCATCCGGGGATCGCGGCGACGGCTCTTACGACCTCGACGCCGTGGGGCGAGCTGACCGTCGCCGCGCTCGGCTCGAGCGTCGGGCCGGACCTCCGCCGCACGGACGCGCCGGCGAGCGAGTGACCGGCCACGGCGCGCAGGCGAAGCGGCGGCGCCGCACGCGTGTCGCGGTAGATCGCGAAGTCGCCGTCGGTGCCGGCATAGACCCAGTGGGGGGCCTCGATGGCGGACTGCAGGACCCCGTCGAGCGTGGCGCTGCCGCTGGTGGTGGAGATCGTCGGGGCCCTGAGAATGCTCGAGGCTTCGGTCTCGACGACGAGGGCGACGGCCCGGGTGCCCTGGGTCCATGCTGCTCGCCAGGTGGTCGAGGCCGTCCGCGCGCCGGCGGCTGTGGACCGGGTACCGTCCGTGGCGCTCCGGACACGGACACAGTGGGCCGACCAGCGGAGGTGACCTGTCGGCTCGAGGAGCCCGATGCGGACGGCCGGGGTCGCCGGGTCGCGTGTTCCGACTGCGGGGGAGCCCGACGGGCCGGCGGTGATGCCCCGAGCACTGAGGCCGAGCGTCGCCGTCGTCACCTCAGCCGGGGTGCCGAGGAACCAGGTGGCGGTGCCGCCGGCGGTCGTGGTGCGCGTGCCTGTGCCCACGGCCCGCGCCGGTGCGGACCGTCCCGGCGGGGGCGCCAAGTAGACGGACGGCGCGAGCACCTCGGAGGTGTCCAGCGCGTCGAAGACGCCGTTCGCCGCCGCCGCAGGAGCGAAGACGTCCTGGCCTGTGCCTGAGACCCCGTGGGTCCCCGTGGCCGTCGCGTAGGGGCCGTAGACGATGGAGCCGTAACCCTCGACCGAGTACGTGCCGGCGACCACGTTGGCGTCATTGGGTCCGAGGGCGGTGAGCTCGCGGTCGTCGACGAGTGTTGGGTCGTAGATGGCGAAGCGGCCGGGGAGGTGCAGTGTGGCGATGGGCCGGATGCTCGGCGCGACATGCGGATGCGTGGCGGCGCCCGCACGTCTGGCGACTCGCCCAGCCGCGCTCGTCCGTCGTCTCGTGCTCATCGCAGCTCGGGAGGCCAGAGGGGACGGACGCAGCTTCGCGGACGCCACCTCGGCGCCCGTGGTAGGTGCACCGCCACCGAGCAGGACGACCGTCATCGCGCTGTAGACGACGAGGTCCACGCAGACGAACATGACGACGGCGAGCGTCCGCGCCGTGCGTCGGAGCCGCGTACCGAACGTGAGGAGCGCTACCGCCGCCACTGCGAGCACGAGGAAGGGGAGCAGCCACGGGCCGAGCGCGTGCTCTGCGCGCGCGGTCGACGCCCCGACGCCCATCCACTCGAGAAAGGGCACCCGCCAGACGATCGCCACGACGACGATCGCTGCGACGCACAGCGCGGGGATCGCGCCAAAGCAAAGCTCCAGCCGTCTCGGCCGCGTGGCGCGGCGCCTGGCGATCCAGTCGTCGACCCAGTAGGAGAGCAGGACCGCGAGCGCAAGATCGGTCGCCATGATGCTCCGGCTCTGGAGGCGCTGGCCGCCCAAGAGCGGAATGCGGATGAACACGTGCCACAGCGGCGTGTGGGTGGCCAGTGCGAGCAGCACCCCGAGGATCCCGATCGCGTACCACACCACCCACTCGGGGAGCGGACGCCAGCGGCGACGGGCGAGCAGGGCGCCAGCGGCGACCAGCGGGAGCACTCCCACGTATGCGGTGACCTCGGCAAGGTTGTATGTCGCGAAGTACGTCGGCTGCCCGAAGCTGCCCGAGCCACCCAAGAGGTCCGGCACCCCCAAGAGCGTCAGCCAGTGGGTGGGGTACGATCCGGCGGAGTAGAGGAAGGTGCTCACGGCCGCGCGCTGGGACGTGGCGACGGCGGCGAGACCGGGAAGCAGCTGGACCGCGCCGAGCCCGAAGCCGAGCGCAGCCCCCAGCACCGCCGCGCCGATCGACCATCCCAGCACGGCGGGGGTCGAAAGCGGTGCACCGTCGAGGGCGACCGTCCCGCCGCGCGCGCCTGCATGGCGGGCGATGCGCGCGAGACGCCACAGCGTGTAGACGGTGAGGACTGCGGCGGCATTCGCGACGGCACGGGGCTCACCTGCGAGCAGCACCAGGCCGACCGCGCCCGCGAGCGCCGACGTCCAACCGAGGCGTGGGCGCCAGCCGGTGCGGTCGGGCTCGGTCAGGCGCAGCACGGCGAGCAGTGCGACGGGGACCCAGCTCATGCCGACGACGAGTCCGAGGTGCTGGATCTGCGCGGACATCGCGCCGCCGAAGGAGAACGTGAGCGCCCCGAGGAAGCTCGCCAGCACTCCGAGCCTGCAGGCTCGGAGGAAGGCGAACATGCCGAGCCCTGCGACCAACCCGATCGCGACGATGTTCAGCGTCCACGCGGCCGGCGCGGGGAGGACCGCGAAGAGCCAGGTGAGCGGGTACGCGGCACCGGCGTTCCACCCGGCGAGCAGCGGCGCGCCGCTCCAGAGGTAGGGGTCGAAGATCGGCAGGTGCCCCGCTCGGAGGTCACGTCCCACGAGCTCACGCAAAGGGAGGCTCTGGGTCAGGTCGTCCCCGGGCAAGATGGGATGCCCGAGCATGCCGGGGACGCCGTAGACGAGCACGGGGAGCACCACGAGGACGGCGACGGCGAGCGCAGAGGGGGTGACGCGCGTCCCAAGGCGATCGGTGTCGCGTCTCGGGCGGTCGTCGACGTCCAGGCGAGCGCCGCTGCGACCCGCGTTGCCCCCCGCAAGACGCCCGCGCGTGGGCTCGCTCGACAAGACGTCCCGTGCCACGGGGTCACTCTGGCAGCTCCGGGCACCGCCTGACGACGCGCCCCTCGCGCACGGTCAGGCGCGTGCTGGCATGGTGGGGTGACCGAGGAGGAGCGCGACGGGGAGCGCGTCGAGCACCTCGTCGAGTGCGACGGCACCGCCATGCGCCGCGACGGTGCGGCCGGTGAGGGCGTCGACCAGGCGAGCCGGTGCGTTGTCGGGCAACGGCAAGTCGGTGCGGGCGTACGAGTCGCCGGCGGGAAGGTCGTCTCCTGGCGCGCTGAGCCGCCCGGGAAGCCGGGTCACCACTGCGATCGCCCAGGTGAGGTCATCGCTCGTCGCACGCGCCGCACGCGCGAAGGCGAGCACCGAGGCGGCCGCCGGCCCCCGGGCGGCGAGCGGGTGGTAGCGCGCCGACGGTGCGAATGCCGCTGCCGCCGGGCCGCGGCGCGCGGCCATGCAGCAGGCGGTCACGAGCAACTTGACCGTGCCGTCCCGCCAGCGACGCCGTCGCTCGACGGCGTCGCGCCGCCTTGCGTCCGTCTCGGCGTCTCGACCGAGCGACGCCAGGGACGACGAGAGGAGCTCGAAGTCGACGGGACGGCGGTTGTCGGGGTCCACGAGCGAGAGGTTCCACACCTCGTCACCCTGGTAGCAGTCGGGGATCCCGGGCAGCGCGTGCTGGAGGACGACCGCGCCGAGTGAGCGGACCGCGCCGAGGCGCGCCGCTTCGTCGACCACCGGGCCGAAGCACGCACGCAAGAGCGCGCCTTCGTCGCGCAGGGTGGCCCCGGCGAGCGCGCGCAGCCGTGCCTCGTACGCCTCCTCGGGCGCCTGCCACGACGAGCGCCGCTTGCCCTCGCGTGCACCCTTGACGAGTGCGTCGCCGAGGCGCTCGATGGGCCCGGGCCCGGCTGCGGGCCACGACGCGTCACCGGGGACGGGGAGCTGCGACCGTGTGCCTGGCGCGCCCTGCGTCGCCGATATGGCGGGGTGGTCGTCGTCCGGTCGCGTCCCGACCGTCGGGAGCGGCGGCAGTATCCCGAGCGCGAGCTGTGCCAGGACTCGGGTCTCGTACAAGAGCGTCTCGGTGCTGACTGGTGCCCGGGCGGTGGAGGCGGCGGTCTCGAGGGCTTGCCGGAAGCGGCCGAGACCTTCGTCGAAGGCGGTGGGCATCTCGCTCAGCGCGTAAAGGCGGCAACGGACGTCGAGCGCCCGCTTGGTGTCGTGCGTGGTGCCGGGAACGAGCCCGTGGTGCCCGGTGCCGACTCGCTGAGCTGCGTGCGCGTGCCACCGTGGGACCGCGTCGTGACGCGACCGACCAGGGGCGCCGCCGACCTCGCAGCACGCGAGCGGCCCCGCGAGCCGGTACCACGCGGTGTCCTCGACTCCCTTCGCCATGAGCGCGCCGGTGAGCTGCTGGAGCGCGAGAGTGCCAGGGAGGTGCCGCGGGTCGAGCACTGCGTCGACGACGCGTGTCGCATCCACCGTCACCTCCTTGCCGCTCGCCGCCGACGGCATCCCTGCTTCGTCGGGTGCGTCCCTGGCGCGCCGGTCTTCTCGAATGCCCACCAAAGCTGCCGTCTGGCGCCACACTGCTGCCTCCAAGGCCACCTCGTCTCCTTCGCCCACCTCCGCTTGCGCTGGGTTCTCGCTGTCCACGTCGGCGCCGGTGGCGCCCAAGTAGGTCCGGTAGCGCGGCAGGTGCACCACTACCTCTCGCAGTGCGTCGGCGTCCACCTCCAGGCGAGTCGCGATGCGCGCGAACTCGCCCGGGAAGCTCGCCATGGCGACGAGGCGCCGGCAGTCGACGGTGAGCCGGTCGACCTGCGCGTCGCCTTCTGCGCGGGCCGCGGCGACCAAGCGGTCGTAGCCGTGGGCGTCGACGAGCGCGCCGGCAATGTCGTCGATGACCTCGTAGCCCGTCGTGCCTCGCACGGGCCAGTCGGCACGCAGCCGCTCGTTGTCGGTCAGGATCTTCTCGACCACGATCGGCAGCCCGGTGCGATCGGCGAGACGACGCAGGTATGCAGTCGGTTCGCGCAGCCCGTCGACGTGGTCGATGCGGATGGCCGAGACGTGTCCCGCCTCGACGAGCGAAAGAAGCAGGGCGTGGGTGGCGTCGAAGACGGCCGGCACCTCCACGCGCACCCCGGCGAGCCCGTCGATGTCGAAGAAACGGCGGTAGTTCCGGTCCGCCGAGTCGTGCCAGTCGACGAGCCGGTAGTGCTGGACGGCGAGCACTTCGGCGACGTCCTCGCCGTCGCGCACCCCTCCTCCCGATATCGGAAGGTCGATGCCAGTGAGACCGGGTGGCCCGACTTCGATCACGGGCTCTGTGGCGCGTACCGAGAGCCGGAGGCGGCCCTCGGCGAGGGCTGCCTCGAGTGGGCGGTCGAGGATCGCAAGGGTGACCTTGCGACCGGGGGTCGAAAGTGCTCCAGCGCGCCGGCCTCGTGCAGCGGCGTCCCAGTCGACGTCGAAGACCTCACCCATCGGCGAGTCCGGTCCCTCGGCGAGCAGCCGGCGCCACCAGCCGCCCCCGGGCCACGCGGCGAGATGGTTCGGGACGTGGTCCACGCAGATGCCGAGCCCGTGCGTGGCGCACGTCGCCACCAGCGACGTGAACCCGTCGCTGCCGCCGAGCTCAGCACGCAGACGCGTCGGGTCGATGCCGTCGTAGCCGTGGGTGCTGCCGGGGACCGCCTCGGCGATCGGGGAGAGGTAGAGGGTCGCGATGCCGAGCTGCGAGAGGTACGGCACCGTGCGCTCGGCATCGGCGAAGCCGAAGCCTGGATGCAGCTGGAGCCGGTAGGTGGGGCCGAGGCCGGCTGCGCTGAGGCTCACCGCGGACTCGGGGCTGTGGCCCCGAGCCGCAGTCCGCTCGCCGCGGGGGGCGGGTCGTCTGGGGGTTCGAGGATCGCCGCGACCAGCACGCCATAGGACCCGAGCCGAAGCTGGGGGACCCCGCCGGCGCTGGGCGCGAGCTCGTCGCCTTCGACCGCCTCGGGCACCCTGCATGCGGCGAGCACCTCGAGCCGGCACCCGGCGAGCACAGACGGAGCGAGCACCGCCGGGGCGTTCTTGAACGTCGCGGCGACGACCACTGCGCGCCCCCCCAGGGCGGGGGCCGCGCGCCGGACGAGCACGATGCTGGACTGCGCCGCGTCCCACCAGCACGTCGAGCGCGCGGGCTCGAGAGAGCCGAGCGCGACTTCGGCCGCGCGCAGGCGCAGGAGGCGACGCTGCCACTCGAGGAGGTCGCCGTGGACACCGTCGCCAGACAGGGCACGCCGCAGCTTGCATGCGTCGAAGGTGGAGGGCGCTTGGGGGTCGGGAGGCTCGTTCCCGCCGCTCGCCCCCCCGATCTCCGCGCGGCGTCCTTCGCGTACCGCGTCGGCGAGCGAGGGGTCACGATGATCGGTGAAGTAGTGGAACGGTGCCGTCTCGCCGTACTCTTCTCCCATGAAGCGCAGGGGCACGGCGCCTGACAGGAGGACCGTGGCTGCGACAGGAAACTGCGCCTCGATGGGTAGCGCCTCGGTGAGACGCACGCCGAAGCCGCCGTTGCCGATCTGGTCGTGGTTCTGGGCAAAGACGATCAGCCGGTCGCCGTCGAGGCCACCTTGGGGGCGCGCGCCATGGTGTCGCATGCGCGAGGGGGCGTAGCGGCCCGCGACCACGAAGCCCTCGGTGCACGCGGTCGCGAGATCCGACACGCCGTGGTAGTCGCCGAAGTAGCGGTCGTGCTGGCCGGTGAGCGAGACGCGCAACGCGTGGTGGAAGTCGTCGTTCCACACGCCGTCGAGTCCGAGTCCACAGGCCGCGCGTGGCAGGACGAGGCGCGGGTCGTTCGATGGGCTCTCCGCGACAACCGTGACCATGCGGCCGGTGCGCCGGCCCTCAGCGTGCAGCGCCGCGGCAAGCTCTCCCACGAACGACGACGCGGTCTGGTCCACGATCTCGTGCACGGCGTCGAGGCGGAGCCCGTCGACTCCAAGCTCACGCAGCGCACAGCGCGCGTGCTCAATGAAGAACCGGCGCACCTCGTCGCTGCCTTCACCGTCGAAGTTCACGGCGTTACCCCAAGGGGTGCGGAAGCGATCCGTCGTGTACGGCCCGAACTCGTCGAGCACGAAGCCGTCGGGGCCGAAGTGGTTGTAGACGACGTCCAGCACTACGGCAATACCCTGGCGGTGTGCGGCCGTGCACAGCCGCCCCAGGGCCTCTCGCCCGCCATAGCCGGCATGGACAGCGAAGGGGAAGACGCCGTCGTAGCCCCAGTTGCGCTCCCCTCCGAACGCCGCGACGGGCATCAGCTCGATCGCGCTGTAGCCGGCGTACGCGAGCTCGCCGAGCGCGGCCGCGACGCCGTCGAAGGTGCCTGTAGCCGAGAAGGTGCCGACATGGATCTCGCAGATGACATGAGCGGACAGAGGGAGTCCGCGCCAGCCGCTCACCGCCTCGACGCGATGTGCCGTGACGACCTCGGAGGGCCCGTGGATGCCCTCGGGCTGCGAGCGCGACGCCGGGTCTGCGAACGGGCCCCGGCCGTCGAGAAGGTACCGGTAGCGAGTCCCAGCCGGTGCGTCGAAGATTCCCGAGTGGTAGCCGTCGCGCCGAGGCGTCAGCACACCGGCGACGGCGTCGCCGATCACGAGCTCCACCCGCTCAGCGCGCGGCGCCCATACCCTGAAGTGAGTGCGTCCGTCTTCGGCGAGGAACGCACCGTGGCGCCCGTTGCTCAATGGCGTCGGGGGCTGCCAATCTGCCTCCGCGTGCGCCACGGCAGTAAATCTTCCCACGCTCGACGATCGTGACGCCTGGGGGTTGCTCGCCGAGACCCATGATTGCTCGTTCCCCGAGGCAGCGCAGCCGTTCGAGCTCCCATGGGCTTGGAGGTGAGGGGGACCAGCGTGCCCGGACGCGAACGCCAGGCCGCGCTGGCATCCGCGGGATCGGGCGCGCCAGGGGGGCGCGCGCCGTCGTCGAGGGGTGTGAACTGCTCCGCTGACCATCACTAACTCTCTGCGAACATATGTACTAGCCTGTCCATATGAGGTTGTCGGAGTG
>JAJZJC010000019.1 GCA_021810205.1 Actinomycetes bacterium | reverse complement strand
TTCCGCTCTAGATACGGCGAGCGCTGAGCGACGTGCTCGCGGACGCGGGCGCCATCGAGGCGAGCGCTTGCCACGCCGGAGCCGATGTCGTCGGTGTCGACGCACTCGCAGCGCGTCGTCTGGCCGAGGCGGCGAGTGTCGCGCTCGATCGCGGCGACCCGGCATCGGCAGCCAGCTACGAGGAGCTCGCCGCGGGCTGTGCGGCCTCGCCCGACGAGGCCATGGAGCACCTCGCAGATGCCGCGGCGCACTGGGCATCCACCGGTGAGCCCGAGCGTGCCAGGCACTGCCTCGACGCCGGGACGGCGATGCGCGGCGGGCCGAGCGCAATGGCGGAGCTCAACTACCAAAGGGCACGCCTGACGCGCGGCGTTGAGGACGAGACAGTGCCGGCGCAGATGGTCGCTGCAGCCACTGCATGCGCGGGCGACCTGCCGAACCGCGCGCTGGCCATGCTGCTCGACGCCGCCGCCTGGTGGCTGCTCGCCGACGAGCCTGCCGAGGCCGAGCGCGCGGCCGACCGGGCCGTGCGGCTGGCCGGCACGGTGAGCAGCCACTTCGAGCTTCTCGGGGAGATGGTGCGCGCCGCGGCTCGCATCGGCGCCGGGGAAGCGGTCAATGCCCTCGGAGAGCGCAGCCGGACCTCGCTGCTGGTCGGCGGCACGACGCGATTTGTCTGCTCGCCGGAGGTCGCGTTCGTCATTGGCCGGAGCCTGCTGCGCCAGGGTATCCGGCGCCAGGCAGAGCGTTGGTCCCAGTGGATCGCACGCTGTGCTCAGCGCAGCGGTGACGTCAGCCTCGCCGCCGTTCCGCCCCTTCTGGACTGTTCGATCGGACTCGCGGACGGCGATGTCGTCGCAGCGGCCGCGGCACTCGAGCGTTGCCCGGTGGCGCCGGATGGCACGGGGACGCTCATGATGCAGGCCCAAGCCTGGCAGCTCAGCGCGATGGTGCACGCCCTCGCGGGTGACTATGACGTCGGTCTTCGTGCCGCGATCCGCGCCTTCTCCATCCCCGATGGCGTCGTCGGCGCGGCGCGGTTGCAGGCGCTCCCGGCGCTGGTCCTGCTCGAGCTGCAGCGCGGGCACCTCGACGCTGCGGTGGCCTGGGCGAGGATCGGCAAGTCCAGCCTGGCTCCTTCCGAGGGGACGCGACCGGTCAGTTCTGCCACCTTCGCGCTCGTCGCCCCGTTCGTTGCCTCTGTCCCACTCCTGGCACGGTCTTGCGTCGAACCACAGCACTGCGCTGGGTTCGCTGACGACGATGGGGTGTTCGCGAGGGTACCGAAGTGGTGCCGTGCCTGGCTCGACGCGATCTGCGAGACGGACGACCCCACCGAGGCCGTGGCCCTCTTCGACGCGACGGTCAGTGGGCTCGGCGACCATCTGCTGCTCCAGATGGTCGCCGAGCTGTGCAGAGCCGCGCGATTGACCGACGCCGGTCTCCTCGACGTCGCGTTGGACAGCATGGCTGCGGTCGAGCGGCGAGCGAACCGGGCAGGTGCGAAGGGTCTCGCCGCGATCGCGACGCTCGCTCGCGGGCGGCTCCCCGGGCCACCGTCATCCGATGCATCCCGTGCACCTGGTGTGGCGCGGGGCGCGCTCGACGCGACGCTCCCCGGCTACGCCGCCACCGACCGCATCACCCAGCCGAGCGCGCCGGCGTTGCCCGAGTGGGAGATCTCCGTCCTTGGCGCCTTCTCCGTGCGCCGGAATGGAAAGCTGCTCTCGCTCCCCGCCAGCCTCGCGACGCAGGCGATCAAGATCGCCGCTGTTCGGCCGCGCCTGACCGTCGACGAGATGATCGAGCTGCTCTGGGAGGAGGCGGAGCCGAGCGTCGGCACCCGGAGACTGCGAAACGTGCTGTGGAGGATCCGCTCCCTCTGCGGCGACCTGCTCGTGCGAGAGGACGGTCATCTCCGGCTTGCATCGAGCGCGACGACCGATCTCCAACGCTTCAACACCTTGGCGGAGCAAGCACTGATCGGGCCCCAGGCAGGGACCCCACCCGCCGTCGATCTCGCCCGCGCGGCCCTCGACTGCTACCGGGGCGAGCTGTTGCCCGGTGACCGCTACGCAGACTGGTCCACTGCGGCACGCGAGTCCGGGACGCGCACCTACCTTCGTCTGCTCGACCTGCTCGTCGACGACGCGCTGGGTGCAGACCGGCCGGGCGAAGCGCTCGCGCTCTTGGACCGCCTCGCAGAGCTCGACCCCTACGATGAGCGTCACCACCTGCGGACTGCGCAGATCCACCTGGACGCCGGTAACCGCGGGCGGGCGCTCGGTGCGATCGAGCACGCCGAGCGCATGCTCGCAGACCTCGGGGTTGCGCCCTCCCCGGCCGTGCGTCGATTGAGGGCGGAACTTCACGGCAGCTGAGCCGGGAGCCAGTGGCGTCGCGAAACGGACGGACGCTTGACGGCACGAGACACCCCGAACGGCCGACTCCCACCGTGACGCCCGAGCGCCGGATCAGCGAGTGCTTGCCGCATGCTCCTCGTCGACCACCGCGCGCATGCGCGCGGTGAACAGCGCCGGCGCGTAGCGCGCCGCGTGTGCGCGCAGTACGCCCTCGTCCCATTCGTGGCGGCGGAGCCTGCGGACGGCATCTGCCATCGCCGGGGGATCTGGTCGCGCGGCGAACACCCCCGTGACTTCCTCTACCACCGAGTCGAGGAAACCTCCCCATCGCAAGACCGCCGCGGGCTTGCCGTACGCGGCGGCTTCGATCGGCGTGAGCCCGAAGTCCTCGAACGACGCGCTCACGACGGCCGCGCATGAGCGGTAGAGCCATCGGAGGGCCGTGTCGCCCACCTGGCCGAGGAACCTCACCCGCGAGCCGGCCTGCGCCCGTAGACGGCTGGCGAGCGGCCCGGTGCCAACGACGACCAGTCGCTCCCCGGGCAACGTCGACATGGCGTCGACGATGGCGCCGACGTGCTTGTAGGCGAGGAGCCTCGTCACGGCGAGGAGGAAGCCCGGCTCGATCCCCTCGACAGGCTGCTCCGGTCCGTCGATGTCGATCGCGACGGGCGGTGGGACGACCTCGGCGTCGATCCCGTAGAGATGGCGAATGCGGTCGCGCACGGCGCTGGAGTTGGCCAGGTAGCGGTGAGCGCTGGCTGCGGCCCGCGCGTCCCAGGACCGAAGGTGGCGCGAGAGGAGACCGAGCACGGGTCGGGCGACGAAGGGCAGGCCCTCGAGGTAGCGGTCGGGTTGGTACAGCCAGCGCGCGGGGGTGTGGCAGTAGACGACCTTTCGGCCGGTCACCTGCGCGCCGTGTGCCCAGCCGCTACTCGAGCAGATGACGACGTCCGCGTCGACATGCAGGGACGACGCCGCGCTGGCGAGCAGCGGTAGCGCCAGGCGATGGTGTCGCCGGAGGCCACGGACACGGTTGATGGTGCTCGTCCTGACGTCGAGCGATGCCACGTCGGGGAAGGTGCCGAGCGCGTCGTAGAAGGTGGTGTGGACGGGGACGTCGGGGAACGCCGCGGCCAGGGCCAGCACGACGCGTTCGGCGCCGCCGCGCTGGGTCAGGTAGTCGTGGACGATGGCGACGGACGGGTGGCCGTCCGACTCCAAGAGCGCCTCAGCGGGGTGATGGACCGGGGAGCGGTCGGGGATCGATGTGCTCGTGTCTCCACACTGACACCACGTGGTCGCTGCGTCGTCCCGTTCGCGTCCCGGGGGTCGTGCGGGACGCCTCGAAGATGGCCATGTGGCATGCCATGGGGGTGGCGATCTTGCTCGTAGCGGTGGCGGGTGGTCATCTCGAAGAGCTCTGGCACATGAAAGATCGGCTCGTGCCCGCAGACGACGAGGTGCTCTGGGTGACGACCGACACCGCCCAGTCGCGCTCGCTGCTCGCGGGTGAGCAGCGCCTCTTCGCCCCGTCTGCCAGGCCCCGCGACGCGGCGGCGGCCATTTCCACTTCCCGGTTCGCTCGCCACGTGCTCGCGCTCGCAGACTGGCGCGCGGTCGTGAGCACCGGTGCGTTGATCGCTGTGCCCTTCCTCACCCTTGCCCGGGCCCGTGGAACGCCGAGCCACTTCCTCGAGAGCGCTGCACGTGCCACGGGTCCGTCGCTGAGTGGCCGCATCGTCGAACGGATCCCGGGCATCCAGTGCTACAGCCCCTATCCTCGGTGGTCGCGCCCGCCGTGGGTCTATCGCGGCTCAGTGTTCGACGGCTTCGCTCCCGCCCCCCCTGTCGCGCCCCGGCTCGAAAAGGTCGTCGTCACGGTGGGCACGAGCACGTACGGCTTCGGGCGGCTCTTCGAGCGCCTGATCGACGTTCTCCCCGCGGGCTGTGAGGTCGTATGGCAGGCAGGGGGGACGGACCTCTCCCTGCTCGTCGGTCGCCGCAATGACCACGCGTGCCACTACCTCTCGGTGTCTGAGCTCGCCCAGGCGATGGTCGACGCAGACCTCGTCGTCTGCCATGGTGGGGTCGGCTCCGCGTTGCGTGCGCTCGAAGCGGGGCGTGCGCCGCTGCTCGTGCCGCGTCGTGCCCGCTACGGCGAGCACGTCGACGACCATCAGGTGGAGATCTCCAGAGAGCTGGCAGGACGGGGCCTCGCGACCAGCAGCGATGTGGAGGGGATCGATCTGTTGACGTTGCGCAGCGCTGCGGCGAAGCGCGTGACGCTCGTCGGGGCCCCTCCCCCGTTCTTCCTCGAGCCCGCGAGCTCCGAGAGCGACGCGGTCGGCGGTGCGCGTGCCAGCGCGTGAACCGAGTCAGCGGAGCCTCCGGCGCACTACGTCGCGCGGCGCCTCTGACGATCGCACCCGCCGGGCGGGGCGCGGGGGCGTCGCGTTCGTGGCGTGGGGGGCGGTCGCGGGGCGTTCCGAAGAGCTCGCAGCGGCGCTCGGTGGGACCGCACGCTGCTTCTTCCCACCCGGGAGCCGCCGCCCGCCGGTGCTTGCTCGCTGGATGTTCTCCACGCCGCTCACCGTCGCGCACGTCTTGCACCGCCGCCCCGATGTCCTGGTCGTGACCAACCCGCCGTGTCCTGCAGCTCTTGTCGGTTGGGCGATCGGCCGACTGGTCGGGGCGACGGTCGTCCTCGACAGCCACCCGGGTGCCTTCGGCGCGCAGGGGGATCGGGTGGCAGCCCGACTGCAGCCGCTGCACCGGTGGGTGACCCGGCACGCCGATCTGTCGATCGTCGCGTCGCAGGAGTGGCTCCACGCCGTGGAGGCGTGGGGAGCCGAGGCCGTCGTCGTGCACGAGGCCCCCGGCGACTGGCGGCCGGCGCCGCTGCCCGGCCGCTCACGCTTGCGGCTGCTCTACGTGGGCCGGTTTGCAGCGGACGAACCCTGGCGCGCGTTGATCGACGCGGCATCCAGCGTCCCAGAGATCGACGTTGCCGTGACCGGCGATGCGCGAGGCGCAGGAATAGCGGCGCGCCGGCTGCCGCCGAACGTGACCCTCGTCGGCTTTCTCGACGCGACGCGCTATCAAGAAGCGGTCTACGACGCAGATGCCATCGTTGCGCTCACCACCGAGCCCGGATCGATCATGCGGGCTGCCTGTGAAGCGGTGTGGGCGCAGCGCCCGCTCGTGGTCTCGGACTGGCCGGCACTGCGTGCGGCATTTCCGTACGCACTCCACGTTCACAACGACCCTGCCGCGATCGCCGCTGGCCTGCGGCAGCTGGCAGCGACGTACCCGGCGCGCGCCTCGCAGACCGGTGCCGCGCGAGATCGCCAAGTCGAGCGCTGGGAGTGCCAGCGCCGGCGCTTGACGGCCAGCCTGTCGCTTCTGCCCGGTGACGCCGCGGCCGGCGCGCTGGACGGCCAGTCAACGGCGCCCGCGGAGCATTCCGGGACAGAGGGAGTCGCCGGGTTCAGCTGAGCCCTCGCCACCACCGCAGTACCCAGCCCATGAGGCTGCCGGGGGCACGGTGCACAAGCAGCCACACCGATGCGCCGTTGTACTGCACGATCCGCCAGGCAATCCTCGCGAAGTGGGTCGGCGAGCCGACTCGAGAGGCGAACGCATCCAAACGCAGCTTGCCAACGTGACGCCGTGCTCGACCGGTGACGCTGTCGCGGTGCCGGTCGTGTCGTCCATCGTCATCCTCGGCTTCCACGCACGAGCCGGGAAGGCGTGCGCGCGAGGATCCGGAAATCTCCACCGAGGGACCACGAGGTCGCGTACTGCACGTCGAGTCGGCACAACTCTTCGAAGCTGATCGTGTGCTGACCGCAGACTTGCCACAGCCCGGTCACGCCGGGTCTGACGCTGAATCGGGGTTCGGCACGCTCCGGGAGGTCGACGCACTCTTGCGGGACGAAGGGACGGGGCCCGACGAGCGACATCTCGCCACGCAGGACGTTGACGAGCTGCGCGAGCTCGTCAACGCCGCTGCGACGCAGGATGCGGCCCAGGCGCGTGATCCGGGACGCGTCGGGAACGACGAGCGGGGTGCGCGATCGCATTGGCTCGGCCGGCATCAGGTCCGCGCGCATAGTGTCCGCGCGCATAGTGCGGAACTTCAGGATCTCGAATGGCTGATGGTCACGCCCGATGCGCGTTTGGCGGAAGAGCACTGGCTTGCCCGAGTCGACCAGCACCGCGAGTGCCAAGAGGCCGAGCAGAGGGCTGAGCACCACGAGCAAGCCGGCAGCCACGCAGATGTCGAGGAGGCGCTTGATGCCGTCTGCGGTCGGTCCCGGAGTGGGACCAATGTGCATGATCGACAGTCCTGTCACGTCGTCGAGGCGGCTTTCCCAGTTGGCGAGCTCGTAGTAGCGCACGACGACGTCGATGTCCACGACGCCGCGCAGCTGATGGAGCACGGCGACGACGTGCGCAGGTGGTGTCTTTCCGAACGCGATCACGACACGGTCGATGCGCAGCGTGGTGCACAGCTCCGGCAGGTCGTCGACGTTTCCGACGAGCCGGTCCCCCGCCGCGCCGTCGCCGCCCAGGACGCCGGCGAGGGTCACAACGGGCGAACGGCGCAGGCGCTGGCAGAGGTCGTCGCAGACATGACCGGACCCTACGACGACCACCCGTACGCGGTGCGCGTGGCCCGCCGCGGCAAGCGCCAACGCAACTCGACGTGCCACCGGGACCACGACTGCCGTCGTGGCGAGGAGGATCGCTACATCCGGCGCCGGCAGTATGGTCTCGAGCTCGCTGATCGCGGATCCAGCGAGCAGCACAAGTCCGGCGACCGAGAGTCGCGCCACCACTCCTCCCAGGTCGTCAGCGACCCTTGGGATCAGTCGATCGCTCCGGGTTCGCACACCCGCCACGAGGACGGCGGCGACCACGGTGCACGACACGAGCAAGAACGTGCCATGCGGAACGGGTGGCAGCGCTTGGCCAATCCACGGGACGAGGACGGCCGTGAGCACACCAGCGAGAGTCACGCCGACCAGGTCGCCGCCAACGAGGAATGGCAGGATGCGGGCGGAGTAGTGCCGGCGCCGCGACGACGACGTCAGCTCCGTCGCGGGTAGGGAGCTCCGGCGACCCTCGGGTCGCGGCGGCGGTGCGGCCTCGCACGCTGGCTCACCGGGGACGTTCCACTCGTCGGACTTGAGGGGCGCATGGAATGCAGAGATGCTCATCGCCGACGCTCCGTGACGGGCGGGCGGTGGGCTGCGGCCGGATCGTCGGACGCATCCGGATCGTTCATTTCGCCAGGGTCGTCGGTGTCGGGCTCCTCGTCGTTCGCCACCTGCCTGGCAGTGGTGCTTGCGTCCACTTCGTTTGCCAGGGTGGCGAGGATGAAGCTCGTGATCTGCTCGATCGTCCTGATCCGCCGTCGCCGGCGGCTCGCCACTGCTTCGACCTCTCCCACGAACCGGCCGTCGGCGACCTCCTCGGGTCGCAGTCGTAGCACGTAGGAGATCACCGCAACGCTCGCACCGTGTACCGAGCTGCGTCGTGTCGACGAGCGCGTCCGCTGATGTCGCAGGTGGTCACGGAGAGACCGTACGAAGCAGGCGTCCGTCCGCTGTCACGGGAGTGCGATGGACGCCAGAGGGACGAGCGGAACAGTGCGAGCGCCGTGCATGCGAGCACTGGGACGCCGCTGGGACTGCGCGATCGTACGGTGGCCACGTGGCATCGGAAACCCCAATCGACGCAACGCTACGAATGGCACGCGACTTGTGCCTCGGCATCGGAGCGTTCTTCGTCACCCCTGCTGGGACACTCATCGTCGACAGCTCCGACATGGCACCGTTCGAGGGCACCGCTTCAAGGGTCGACGCGCTCGCCCGGAGCTGTCTCTCTCATCCCGCAGCCCGGTCGGAGGGTCTCTTTGGAGCGCGGAGCCCGACGAGCAGTTCGACGAACGTTCCGCTACAGCGAGTGCGGACAGCTCTCTCGCCTGCGTCGTCGCGCCGGTGTGGTCGAATGGATGGCTCGGTCTCCTCGGCGTCGTCGACGTGTGGCTGCCCGAGCTCGACTGGGAACAGCGCGAGGGTCTCCGCGCGCTCGCGGCCAATTTGGCGGAAACTGTGACGAGTCAATCGGCTGGCGCGCTCGTCGACCTGCTCACTCGCAGCACCGAGGCGCCCGCAGAGCCTGGCCCGAAGGGAGAGCCGGACGCAAAGGCGGCTGAGAACCTCACGAAGAACCGGATGACGCGGCACGGTGTAGAGGAGCCCGATCAGCACACCGAGCCCTTCCTCGGTGAGGTGCTCGACAATCTTCCCCATGGTCTCCTCGTGACCCGGGCCGACGGCACCATCGTGCTCGTGAACCAGACGTTTTCTGCGCTGACGGGCCTCGACATGGACTCGCTCCTCGGTGAGGACATCGAGGCGGTCGTCGAGACCCCAGTTGCGGACACCAGCGGGGAGACAGCCGAGACGGGGCGCATCGCACAGCTCGAGCATCTGCTCGGGCATGCCGGCTCCCGTGCGACGGTGACGGTGAGAGGTACGGGGAGCGGCGCGACCTTTCGCGTGGACGGTCAGCGGATCGAGAGCAGGTTCGCCGGTGCGTGCTTCGTGACTCTCCTGCGGACGCCCGACTCGGCTGGCGAACCCACCGAGGCTACCGTACAGCGTTCGCTCGACCACATCGAGGACGGCATCGTCTGTGCCGACGCCAAGGGCACGGTGGTCTTCGCGAACCGGGCCGCGTGCGTCCTGCAGGGATTGCGCTCGGACCAGCTCACGACTGGGTCGCCCTATCCTGCGTCGACTGAGCTCCGCTCGCTCGACGGGACGCCGATCGGCGAAGAAGGGCATCCGCTCCGCCGCGCGGCGCGCGAAGGCATCCCGGTCAGTGAAGACCTCGTCTTGCGCGAGGGGGATCTGGTGCGCCACGTGGCCGTCTCGGCACGGCCCCTGCGTGTCGACGGCGAGGACTGTGCGATCGCGGTGCTCCGAGACGTGACTGCGGAGCGCGAACGCCAGGAGCAGCTGACCCATTACGCCCTACACGACCCGCTCACGGGCCTCGCCAACCGCTACTTGCTCGATGACGCGCTCGGGCGGATGCTCGATGCCATCGAGCGGCGAGCAAGCTCTGTGTTGCTCATCTATCTGGACCTCGACGGGTTCAAGGTGATCAACGATCACTATGGCCATGAAGTCGGTGATGCGGTGTTGCGAGCGGTCGCTCGTCGTCTCGAGCGCGCCGTGCGGGGTGAGGACGTCGTAGCGAGGGTCGGCGGAGACGAGTTCGTGGTCGCTCACCTGTCCGCCTCGGGGATCCCCGACGACGACACGGTCGTCGCGAGAGTCCGGAAGACCCTGTCCGCGCCGTACCGCGTCAGCGATCTCATCCTCGACGTCAGGGCATCTGTCGGTTGGGCGAGCACGTCGGCTGGCGAACGCACCCCCGAGTCCCTCATCAGCCGAGCAGACCGGGCGATGTACGAGCGCAAGCCGGTCACGCGCGGGCCGAGCGGGAGCGTGCCGGCATGACGGTGACCACAGCGTCGGCTCCGAGCCTGACGACGAGTGCGAACGTTGGAGACGGCGGCGCTGCGACCGGGCGCCGCGTCGCTACGGAGGCCGCCGCCCGTGGGGTGCAGTCGGCTGACGATCCCATCGGCGCGCTGGCACGGGCGAGCACGCCCGCGCTGGCGGAGCTGGGGATCGACGTGACAGTCCTGCGCTCGCGTCCTGGATTCCTCGTGGTGCGCAGTGCGGCGAGATCGCCTCGTGACGCCGCCTGGGCGTGCGCAGCCGTCCGCGGATGGCTAGAAGCGCTCCCTTCCGTCTGCACATGTCCGTCGGGCTCGACGACGGAGCCGTCGTGCGCTGTTCGCGGTGCGTCGTCGTGCACGCACATCCTCGTATGGGACGCCTCGGAGGTCGGCAGGGAGCTGCCCGAGCAGTCGCGCGAGACGCGCGTCGTGCCACGACCGTCCACACCCGAAGATGGCAGCGTCGTAGGTCCCCTGGCGCCCGGCGACGTGATCTCGCCGACCGTCCACGCCGTCGACACCGCGCCCTCCGACGGTCGCGGGTCGTGGCTGGCGCGATGGCCGTGGGCTCGCAGGCGTTCGTGGCTCCTTCTCGTCGGCCTGCTCGCCGGCACCCTGGGTGGTGTGTTCGCTGCGACGCATGGCCGCGTGAGCTACAGCGCCACCGCGGTCCTCGAAGTCGCCGGGCCAAGCTCGACAACGGCGCTGTCGAACGCGCAGGGCGCTACCCAGCTCGCGGTCACCTACGCGGCGCTCATCCCGAGCGATGAGGCGCTGCTGCGGCTCGTCGCTCGGGAGCTGGGCACGCAGCCGTCGGTGCTGGCGCGCGAGCTTGCCGTCCAGGCCGAGTCGGGCACCGCGCTCGTCGAGGTTCGCCTCAGTGCAACGAGCCCCATTGAAGCTGTGGCGGGTGCCAACGACGTGGCGCGCGCGTTGGGCTCCGGGAGGGTCCCGGGACAGGCGATCGCGCCGGGGTCCATGACACTCGTGTCTGCAGCGCGCACGGCGTCACCCTCGGGCACGTTGCACAAGTACGGCATTGCGCTGGGCGTGCTCCTCGGTCTGGTAGTCGGCGTGGGCGCGGTCATCGTCGCCGAGCGCACCGATCGGCGGATCGACGACGTGGAGTCCCTCGCAGACGCTGCAGGCTGTAGGGCGACGCGTCTGCCTGGCGGAATTCCTGTTGGTGAGCTTGCACGGGGACTCGCGCGCGCCGGGATCGACGCGGTGAGTGTGCTTGCGATCCTGCCGCACGACCGGGCGCGCGCATCGGAGCTCGCACACGGCCTCGCGGCGCAGCGAGGCGTCGGCGACGCGGCGCTGCTCTCCCGCGTCGACACCGGCGAACCGCTCGCGGCCGCGAACGTGCTGTCCCCCGACACCGAGGGTCCCACGCTGCTCGTTGTCACCCGCGGCGAACGGGTTTCGGCAGTGGAGGACACCGCGAGCCGCCTGCGGCGTATCGGGCGGGACCCTGTGGCCGCGGTCCTGCTCTACCCGCTCGGATCGCGTGCGCGACGAGGAGCGGGCAGGCCCGATCCCGTCGCCCCGTGAAGGTGGCCACCGCGCGATCTGCGCGCCTCGATCGGCACCTTGCCGATCCGATTGCCAGGGTAGCGATGCGTGCCAGGGGCGCGGCGGTCCCCTTGCCGAACCAAGCGAGAGCCGCTGCGTCGCCATCGGTTGGATCGCTGGGATGGCTCGGCGCCCGCTACCGCCCTGCGGTGCTCGGGACGGGCAGCGCCGTCGTGGCGCTTGCCGCCGGCGGGCTCGTCTCTTTTCGGCCCAAGGACGCCGTTGCGGTGGTTCTCGCAGCGGCGCTCGTCGCGGCGGTGCTGTTGCGCCCGCTCGTCGGTGCCGTCGTGCTCGCAGTCGTCGTGCCCATGACGTCGGGACTGGCGAGTGGTTTCCCGATCCCCCACGTGCGCATCTCCGAAGCGCTGATCGGACTGGTCGGCGTCACTGTGGTGGTCGGGGCCCGCCGGCGCCATGTGGTGCCGTGGCAGACCCTCGACTGGGTGCTGCTTGCCTACGGCCTGGCGTGGGCAGCCTTCGGGGTCGTCGCGGATCGCTCCATGGGTGAGCACCTCTCGTTGGAGCAGTGGGGGACGGTCCTCGGCCAGCTCCAGTTCTTCCTGGTCTTTCGGGCAGTGAGGCTTGCAGTGCGTGACGACGGGGAGCGCCGCTTCCTCCTCGCCGCTGTGATCGTCGGGACGATGCCCGTCTCGCTCCTCGCGATCTTCCAAGAGGCGAAGATGCCAGGGGTCGCCGCGTTCATCGGCAAGCTGACGGGCGGGATCGCTGGCGCCAGTGTCAACGCTCAGACGGGCTCGCTTCTCAGAGCGACCGGCCCGTTCGACAATTGGGCGGCGCTGGCCGGCTATCTGCTGCCGATACTCTTCGCCGTGCTCGCCCTCTTGCTCTGTCGTGCCCAGCTCCCGACCCGACGCTGGTTGGTGGTTTCAGGAGTCCTCGCAGCGGTTGCCTTCGCGCTGACCATCGAACAGTCGGCGATCGTGTGCGGCGTCGTGGGCGTGGCCGTCCTCGTCCGCCGTTACGACCGCGACGGCCATCTGACTCGTTGGGTGATCGCCGGCGTCGTCGTCGCCGTCGTCGCGGCCAGCCCCCTCCTCATCCCGCGGCTGTTCCACGAGCTTTCGGGCAGTCCCGGGACCGGCCGGATCGCATGGGTACCCCAAACCGTGTCGTTTCGCTGGGCCGTCTGGACGAGGCAGTACCTGCCGGCCATCGTGGATCGGCCGCTCACCGGCTACGGCGTCGTCCTTCCCCCTACGATCATCTGGCCCTATAGCGAGTCGCAGTACATCACCTTTCTCATGGAAGGTGGGGTGCCGATGTTGGTCATGTTCGGGGGGCTCGTATGGGCGATGTTCGGCGGCACGCGCGCCGCGGCGCGTTCGGCGGACGACCTGAGCCGCGGGCTCGGTCTCGCGCTCGGCGCGTCCGTGGTCGCGATGATCGTGATGGACGCACTCTGGCCCTTCTTGAGCAACGGCGGCATGCCCCAGATCCTCTGGGCGCTGATGGCGCTCACGGTGCCACGCGCACGGCGCGACCGCACGGGGACGGTCGGCGACTGGACACCGGGGGCGGTCGGCGACTGGACACCGGGGGCGATCGGCGCGAGGCGGTGAGGCCGCGGTCATGGCTCGCCTCGATCGATGGTGGGGACGCCTGGCCGTCGCCGGGCTGGCCGCTCTCTCCTTTGGCGCGCTCGGTGCGACCGCTGCCGTCGTCGCACACCGCTCGGAGCGTTCCCGGCCTGGTGCCAGCGCGTCGCCGCGGCGCTGTGCCACTGGGCAGCGCGACTGCGCCACGCTCCGAGCCGGCACCGGGCCGCCGCCGCTCGGACTCTACGTCGGGCCGGGCCAGCTGTCCGATGCCGTGGCGGTCGACCAGCAGCTCGAGGGGCGTGCGACCTATGCGCTCGACTTCTTGTCCGATCAGTCCTGGTCGACGATCAGCGACCCCAGCTGGCTCGCGCGGGCGTGGCGGGGGGGCTCCTTCCGGATGATCGTCGGCGTGCCCATGTTGCCCGCGTCGGGTGCGACCCTCTATCAAGGCGCGACCGGGGCCTACGACCCGGTGTTCGCAGCGCTCGCCGCCGGGCTCGTCCGAGACGGGCTGGCGAACGCGGTCCTCATGATCGGCTGGCAGCCTGAGGACCCTGGACAGCC
This sequence comes from Actinomycetes bacterium, assembly GCA_021810205.1. Lineage (GTDB taxonomy): Bacteria > Actinomycetota > Acidimicrobiia > Acidimicrobiales > RAAP-2 > JAJYVT01. The sequence continues at coordinate 29,739 of JAJZJC010000019.1, read as the reverse complement.
GTGGTACGTGTCGTCTCCCGCTGCTGCGCGGGCGTACGTCAGGTACTGGGACGACATCTCGGCCTCGATGGCACGGGTGCGCGGCGCCCACTTCAGGTTCGAATGGGAGGCCGGCGAGGTCGTGGGGTCACTGCTCAGTCCTGCCGCGACGTACCCGGGCAACGCAGCGGTGGATGTCGTGGCCACGGATGCCTTCGACGTCCTGCCGACAAGGGTGCAGGTGGCGACACGATGGGCGTACATCGTCGACCGGCGCGGCGGACCCGCGTGGATGCGGGCATTCGCGACGTCCCACGGCAAGCCGTTGGCGATTGCCATGTGGGGAGTCGCGCCCCCGGCCGCGGGCGGGGGCGGGGACGACGCGACCTTCGTGTCACAGGTCTTGCGCTGGGCCGGCGCGAACCGTGTCGAGATGTGCGTGCTCTGGGACTACGGCTCATGGGCATTGACCGGTGGTGCCTACCCGCATGCCCTGTCCGCGCTCGAGGGGGCCGTGTCGGCGCCACGCGCGAGCGCTGCGAGGCGCCGCTCGCCGACGGAGGGCAGACGCGCGACGGACGTTTTTGGGACGGTCGATTCGTACCATGCTCGCGTGGAGCCGAATCGATGACCGGGCTCGAGGAGCGACCGACCATGGGCAACGGCATGAGCGGGGGGACGATGCAACTTCTCAGGACGGCGAGGAGCCGTTGCGAGAGCGCGCTCTCCTTCGTGGCCCTTGCCGGCGAGGGCGAGCAGTTCACGGTCGCGACCTACCCCGAGGATCCTGAGGAAGGGTCGCTCGGCACCGGCGTGGTGCTCGACATCGTGCGACAGCTGTGGCTGGACCCCGGGATCGCCCGTCGCAAGGTGCTCTTGCGTACCGTGCGGCTCACGCCGGGAGAGCACGACGTGCCGGCGCGAGGCTTGTCCGTTGCGGTGGTGCCGGTGGGCGCTGACGGTGCCGGCCGACCGACGGGGCTGGTCGGCGTGGTCGACCCAGATGCGAAGACATTCGGCATCTCAGGCCCCGGGGTGCTCTATCCCCTGGCTCGGCGCTACAGCTCCTATCTGGCGGCCCGTCAGCACCTACGCGATCGAATCGCCTGCACTGCTCCCACGATGGACCTTCCACCCGTGCAAGCGGCCGTGCCCACCGAAGACGCCCGAGCAGGCTTGCTCGACGTCGAACGTCTGCTCTTCGACGAGGACTCTGTGCACGGGCTCCTGTCGCTCGGCGCCCTTTTGGCCAGGGCCGGGCGGCTCCTCGGTGCCGCCGGGGAGGCGTCTGGAGCCCTTGCAGTCATGGCTCTCGAGGTGGCGGGCGCTCCCGTTGTCGATGCGGACGTGGTCGCGGTCGCCGCCCGAGGGATCCGCATGGTGCTGCGCTTCGACGACCCGGTGTGCCGCCTCGGCAGCACGGTCTTTGTCGCGGTAGTGCCTCTCACCCCCGGCGGGACGGGTGCGGACGCGACCGCCGCGCGGCTGACCGAGTCGGTCCGAGCCGCGGTCGCCGGTTCCGGCGCCGTCGTGCGGTCGGCCCACGTGGTGGCGGATCTCGCCACTGCCGTTGACGTCGAAGAGCTGGTGCGTGGCGCGGTGAGGAAGCTCCGTGCCCAGTGAAGTCGGTCGCCTCGATGCGCGAGACCGAGGCGGTCCTCCCAACGCCCACCGGCACGCCGGCCCCACCGCTTCGTCAAATCGCCATTCGCAGCGGCGCCTACCTCGCTGTGCGCGAGGCGCTCGGTGCGGGCGTGCGCCTGGCCGGTCTGGTCATCGTGACGCGTCGGATCGGACCGACCGACTTCGGGGTGTACATGGCGGCGGCGGCCTACTCGTCGCTGGCCGTGCTCCTCGCGCAGATGGGCTCAGAGGTGTTCTTGGTGCGCCTACCCGGCCAGATCAGCTCTCGGCGCTACGACGAGGTCTTCACCTTCCTCGTGGTCTCGTCGACGCTCGTGGCGGCCTGCGGCCTTGCCCTCACCTTCCTCCTGGCCCCCTGGATCCGCCCGGCCGGGGCGCTCGCTCCGACGCGTGTGCTCTTGGCTGCCACGCCCGTGAACGTCTTGTGGGCCCCCGCCCAAGCGGCGATCGAGCGCCGGTTCGCCTACCGGGGAATGGGCGTGCTGGAGCTCGGCGGCGACATGGTGCTCTACGCCACGGCAGTCCCCCTTGCCTTGCAGGGCGCGGGCGCATGGGCACTCGTCGCCGGCTACCTCGCGTGGCAGGGTTGGCTGCTCGTGGGCGCGACGGTGCTCGCTGGGCTCCGGCCGCGGCTGCGATGGTCGCGCGCGACGTCGCTCGCGCTGATGCGCCACGGTGCGGGGTACTCGCTCGGCACCTGGCTCGGGGGCGCCCGCTCGGCACTCGCCACGGTGGTCGTGGCATCGTTCGTTGGCGCTCGCGGCGTAGGGTACATGGGTTTCGCGACGAAGCTCGTCACGACGCTGAACTTCACCGAGCGCGGCATGCACCGAGTTGGCATGGTCGCCATCTCGCGGGCGCGGGACGCGCGTTCGACGCATCTGTCTCAGGCGCTCGAAGAAGGTGCCCTGCTCCAAACGATCGTGGCCGCGCTGCCCTTGGCAGCTTTCTCGCTGGCGGCCCGTTGGGTCGTTCCTGCGGTCTTCGGTCAGCAGTGGACGGCGGCACTGCCGGTCTACGTGCTCCTAGCGGTCACCGCAGTGCTGAAGATGCCCGAATCGGTGCAGCGCGTGGTCCTGTTCGCCCATGGTCGGAACATGGACGTCGCGCTGTCGAGGGCGATCGAGCTGGCTCTCGTCGTGTCGGTCTCGGCCATCGCGGTCCAACGCTTCGGGGTCCTCGGCTACGGGATCGGTTGCGTCGTCGGCGCCGGAGCGACCCTCTACACGCACCACGCGACGCGTCGTCTCGTTTCCCTGCACTATCGCCGCGTCCTCCTTCCGATCCTCGCCGTGGTGCCGCCGGCCCTCATTCCGCTCGCGCCAATGCCTTGGGCACCTCTCCTGCTCGTGCCCACGGGAGTCCTCTTCACGACGACGTCGTTCCGTCGGGAGGTGAGGTGGTTCGTCACGACGCTTCGGTCGGTGCGGGCGCCGCGCCTCACCAATCGGTCAGTGAAGGGAGGCGCTGAGATGTCCACGAACGGCTCGTCGCCAGTTCGTGCAACGCCCTTCTTCGGCTTGGGGTACCCCGCGGAGGCAGGCATCGACCCCGCTCCTGGCGTGGTCCTCATCCCCGTGGCCACGGGTGAGGACCGATCTGCGCCGGCTGACGGAGGAGTCGGGCGTGGGCTGATCGGATCGTCCATCCCGCTGATGGGACCCGATGCCACGACCGGCCTGCCGTCGATGGGCGCGCTGATCGCTCGGATCGGGCGCCTTCTCGGGGCGGCACGCGGCAGCGGGTGGAGCCTCGTCGTCGCCGCGATCGATGTCCGGAGCCAGAGTGGCACCAGCGAGGAGCGGCAGGACGCGGAGCTCGTGGCGGTCGCTGCGGCGCTTCGCGCTGCCCTGCGCTTCGACGACGCGGTCGCGCGGCTCGGGCCCACGACCTTTCTCGTGGCGGTGCCCTACTTGCACGCCGTTGTGGATGCCGAGGCCATCGTGCACCATCTCGAGACCGCGGTGCTCGGCGCTTTGGACGCGCGGCGTGCGCCAATGAGCGACGCGACAGGACGAGCTGCGCTCGCGCCGGCGGTGGACGTGGCCCACCTCTCGATCGAGATCCCCTCGGGAGAAGAGGCGGACCGGCTCGTGCAGGCGGTGGTCGACCGTGCGCGCCGTTAGCACGTGGCCTGTGGGCGCGTCGACGTTGCCCACCGTGTCGGTGCTCGTCCCGACCTTCCGATACGCGCCCAAGATCGCCCGGCATCTGCGCGCGGTGCTCGCGGATCCAGCGACGACCGAGGTCGTCGTCGTCGTCGACGGCTGCCGGGACGGGACGCTCGAGGTCCTCGCAGAGATGCGCGCCCACGACGACCGGGTGGTGCCGCTCTTCGTCGAGCACGCCGGTAAGTCGGGCGCCCTCGCTGCCGGGCTCGCCCTGGCCAGAGGGGAGGTGTGCCTCCTCTTGGACCAAGACGTCCTGGCCGGGCCCGGGCTCGTCTCCGGGCACGCCCGCCATCACCGCGACGCCGATCATCTCGTGGTCGTGGGGTACATGCCGACGGTGCCGGACACCGGAGCGCGTGCGGTGGCGATCTTGAGCGAATTGTATGCCGAGGAGTACGAGCGGCACTGCCGTCGCTGTGAGATGGAACCCGACACGGTGCTCAGTGCGCTATGGGGAGGGAACGTGTCGATCCGCACCGAGGACTGTCGACGAGTCGGCGTGGACTTCCGCTACTTCGGTCACGAAGACCAAGAGCTCGGCCTGCGCTGCCTCGACGCCGGCCTACGGGGACGGTTCGACCGCTCGCTTGCTGGGCAGCACCGTCACAGCCGTGACGCGGCGTCGTTCCTGTGGTACTCGAAGATGCAGGGCGCGAGCCGCTGGCAGCTGCACCGAGATCATCCCGGCGTGCTCGGGCCCTTCTCGGTGGACTCGGTGCTCGAAGGGATGCCGTGGGGGGTGCGAGCAGCCGCTCGCATGCTCGGCACGCCGGTCTCGGGCGATGGGTCTGCCGCCGTCGCTGCCCGGCTCGGTGACATCGCCGTCGCGGCGGGATGGCGACGCGGTCAGTCGCTCGCCTACCGCTTCGCTCGGCGAGTCGCCTTACGTACCGGCGCCGTCCTCGCCATGGAAGGAAAGGACGCTGCGCTCCAATCGCGTCCTGCCCGCCTCCGTCGAGGCGTTCGGGGGGTGTCGGGACGCGGTCGCTCAGCGCGTACGGGGCGTGCGCGTGGCGCGGTCCACCCTGGCGCGACATGACGATGTCTGCACCCTTTCGGATCGTGTTCTACTCCGGCTCCTGTGTCGTCGGGGGTGCCGAGCAGATGGCCCGGTCGCTCGTCGGCGGCCTGGACAGGGGCTTCGAGCCCATAGTCGCAGGAGTCGACGCGCAGGTCGTGGCCCACATCGCAGCCGGTCGGCCAGGCGTCGAGACCAGAGTGCTTGACGAGGTGACCGGCCGGGGCGACCTGCGCGCCGTGGAGCGCCAAGCGGCAGCGCTGCGTGACCTTCGTGCGGACGTCGTGCACGTCGACCGTCACCTGTGGTCGGGCCAGTACGGCCTCCTCGCGGCGGCGTGGGCAGGCGTACCCGCGCTCTGCGTGGTGCACGGGATCCTGCCATCGGCGTCGCGCTCACAGCGGATCCTCACCGTGGCGACGGCGCGGCTCGCCGCGTGCTACGTCGGGGTATCGGACGCGGTCAGCCGCGAGGTGCGCAGCCAGCTTCGAGTGCCCGCCAGGGTGGTGCGGACCGTCTACAACGGCGTCCCCCCCTGTGCCAGAGCCGCCGTCGGCTTGGACGCGGTCGCTGGTCATGACGGCGGGTCGGCGGTCGTCGCGCCTGGTGGGCGTCCCGGGGTCCTCTTCGTCGGCCGGCTGGCCCGAGAGAAGGGGGCCGACGTCTTGCTGCGAGCGATCGCGGCTCTCCCCGGCGTCGACGCGGTCGTGGTCGGCGACGGTGAGCAGCGTGACGCGCTGGAACGGCTCGTGTTGGCGCTTGGCCTCTCGGACCGAGTCCGCTTCGATGGCTGGGTCGAACAATGGTGGACCCGCTATGTACCGCAGGTGGTGGTCGTCCCCTCGCGCTCCGAGGCCATGCCGCTCGTCGTGCTCGAAGCCATGAGTGCAGGGCTGCCGGTTGTCGCGACGCGGGTCGGAGGATCGCCCGAGGCAGTGGCCGACTCGGTCACGGGACTCCTCGTGGGACCCGAGGACCCCGCCGCGCTTGCCAGCGCGATCGGATCGCTGCTGGGTGACGCCGCGCGGCAGCGCACCATGGGCACGGCCGGCCGTGCAGTGGTGGCCGAACGTTTCGACCGTGCCAGGATGATCGGCGCGTACCAGGCTCTGTACGCCGAGCTTGCTGTTCACGCGCCGCCATTCCGACACGCGCGCGAGCTGCTGCGCGTCGTGGATCCCAAGCGGCGGTGCGTGGAGCGCGGTGCGTCTTGGGCGCGGAGGTGGCCGACGATCGCGGACCGAGTGGCAGCCGTGCACCCCGATGTGCTCCGAGGGCGCGTCCTGCTCGTCGGCGTGGACGCTCCTACGGGCGCGGCGCGCTCGGGTGCCGAGTGGGGCCGTTGGAGCAATGATCCTCGGCGACTCGATGCCACGGTGCTCGCAGACCTCGGGGACGCCGGCGTGCTGGGCCGCGGCGAGTACGACGCGGTACTCGCAGCCGAAGCCGCATGGGCGGGCGCGGACCCACACGCGGTGCTCGCGAACCTATGGGAGGCACTACGGCCCGACGGCACGCTGCTCGTGGTCACGGCGCCGGGGCGCAGTACGTGCAGCAACGCTGGCGGGATCCTCGGGACTCTCCTCGAACGCCGATGGGCCGTCGGGGCCGTCGATGCACGCGCCATGCCGGCGGACAGCCGGGTGGTGGTACGCCTCGACAAAGCCGTCCGCCTCGAGCGACGACCCTCGTCCGTGCGAAACGGCATGTCCGCGGCGAGCGACGTGTCCGCGGCAAGTGTCGACGGAGCGCGATGACCCGCCGGACCATCCTCTTGTACCACCGGGTGGCACGGGACCCGGGCGATCCCTACGGCCTGTGCGTGGATCCGGACCGATTCTGTGCACAGCTCGGAGTCCTTCGGGACCTCGTCGACATTGTGCCGCTCGACGACCTCGTCGCTCGTCCCGCGCGCCACGGCACCAGCCGCCGCCGATCCCAGGTCGCGCTCACGTTCGACGACGGCTATGCCGACAACCTCATCGAAGCGCTGCCAGCGCTCGAGCGACACGACACGCCGATCACCCTCTTCGTGGCGAGCGGGTTGCTCGGGGATCCGAGAGGCTTTTGGTGGGACCGACTGGCCACGCTCCTCGTCGGGCGCCAACACGTCGATCTCGACCTGCGCCGCGCCGGTGTGTCGCTGCGCATCTCCCTTCATGGTCCACGCGCGGGGTCCGACGCCCTCGTCGCCCTCCATTCGCGGCTTCGGCTGCTCGACGTCGCGGCGATCGACACGGTGCTCGAACACGTCGCGCGCCAGCTTCGGGCGGAGGTGCCTCGCCCTCACCACGCTCGTGTGCTGTGGCCCGAGGAGCTCGAGAAGATGGCGTCGAGCCCGCTCGTGACCGTGGGGGCGCACACCGTGGATCATCGCCTTCTCGCCGGCTTGCCTCGAGAAGACCAGGAACGCACGATGCGCAGTTCCGCTCGTGTGCTCGAAGAGCTGCTCGACCGCGGTGTACGGCACTTCGCGTATCCCTATGGCGACCCCGCGGCGGTCGACGACGACTCGTTCGAGGCCGCCCGACGCTGCGGGTTCGCGACCGCATGCACGACGAGCGCCGGCCGGATGACCGCGCTGAGCGACCGCCTTCGGCTGCCTCGGCGGATGGTTCGCGACTGGGACGCCGACACGTTCAGATCTCATCTCCTCGCCTGGCGGTCCATATGAGCGCGCTCGGTGACGGCGTCAGCGCGCTTGTGGTGCCGGTGCCTGCCGCCGAACCGGTGGTGGGTCGTCACCGTCGCCGCCTCGATCCCACGGCCGCCGACGGCATGCCGGCCCACGTGACCCTGCTCGCTCCCTTCCTCCCACCGTCGCGCGTCGACCGTGCCGTGGCCGCGAGGCTCACCGCACTGTTCGCCGCGACGCGCGCGTTCCGGTTCGATCTTGGTGCCGTTGCATGGTTCGGCGTCCGCGTTGCCTATCTTGCGCCGCAGCCGAGCGCGCCGTTCGTGGAGCTGACCGAGGCACTGTGCGCAGCATTCCCCGGCCTGGCACCCTACGGTGGCGCGTTCGGCTCGGTCGTTCCACACCTCACGATCGGAGAGGGGACGCCCCTGCAACTGCCGCGCAGATTATGTGCCGCGGTCCAAGTGAGAACGTCACTCCCGGTCGAGGCGCAGGCGAGCGCGGTGTGGCTCATGGTGAGCGGTCCCCCGCGGCACTCGTGGCGACGGATGGCGGAGTTCACGCTCGGCGCCGGCTGAGCACGCGCAGGTCGTGGCGGTCCACCGGGCGTGGTGGGAAGCCGGCACGCAGGGCGCGCTGGAGCGAAGCGCTCACGCACGCGACCGTCTGGCCGTCGACCGTGCCGGTGGTGAAGAGCTGGTCCTTCTCGGTGTTCGCCCCCATTGCCGCGAGCACGGGGCCGAGCCTTTCGAGGTCGATGCTGACGAGGTCCACGGAGCGGCCGCCGCCATCCGTGAGGAATAGGCGATCGGGAAGAGCAACGTCGGCTCGCTCCCTGCGCGCGAGGTCGTAACCGAGCGGGTGGAGGGCCGCGCGGGCGAGCTCGGCAGCTTCGTCGAAGCGATCGAGCACGACGTCGAGGTCGTCGTGCCGGCGCGTCTGGTGGCCCAAGAGCGCGTCGACGCCCCAGCCACCGACGAGGAAGTAGCGCACGGCTGCCGCCTCCAGCGCCGCCAGTACCTCGACGACGTCGGCCGGCCTCATCTGCCCAACGACGCGCGATCGCAGCGGCCCGAGCAGACGAAGCGGCGAGCCGCGTGGCGCGCCCGCCACGGTCCGGTTGATCCATCCGCGCCACTCCACGTTCGTGAGTGTATGGATCCGCGTCGCGCGACATCGGGGTTCTCGCCTTGCCTATGGGCACGACGGCACGATCTCGACGTCACCGACCGGCGGTCAGTGCACGGCGTCGGTGACCTCGAAGCGGTCGCAGAGGAGGTGAGAGAGCCCGCCGATGTCGAGCACGCGCCGGACTTCCCGGCACGCCCCTCGCACCACCAGCGAGCGACCCTGGCGTCGCGCGCGGCCATGGGCGACGACGAGCACGGACATCCCACCCGCGTCGATGAACGACAGGCGTCGGACGTCGACGACGACGTCGCGCCCGGCGAGGCGTGCCAGGCACTCGTGCAGCGGACCGGTGCCGGCGATGTCGAGCTCGCCGCGCAGGGCCACCACGTCGGCGTTGCCCTCGCGACCGATGGAGATCGAGAAGTGGCCCAACCAGGTGTCTCGGATCCCGCGCGCCGCCGTCTCGCCAGGACCACCTCCCTCGCCCGCGTGGCGGATGCGGACCTCGGGTCGCGCCCGCGTCGCCCGTGTCTGGCAGTGCATGACCGAACCCCCTCTGTCGTGCAACAGGTGTGCAAAGGGGGAACGGGCGCCAGCGCGTGATCACACGGCTCGCCGACGATGCCCTGGGGCGTGGCGGTCCGTAGTCCCAAGATGCGGAGAGGGGTGGTCGCAATCTGGGATGGACCGGCACTGCCGGTAGGGTCCGGGATCAGCGGCCGTCGGTGACCTCGGTGCCGGTCTGATCGGTGATCCCCGCGCGGGCGATGTAGTCGTCGACCAGGGCATTCACCTGCCCACCTCGCGGACGGCGGCCGGGTCGGATGTCGCCGGTGAAGGCCTTGTCCCCCTGGATGTGGGAGTTCGGGTCGAGGGAGATCGCGATGAGCTCGTTCGCGGCGTCGCCCTTGGAGTAGCCGTTCGGCCCCCAGTGCCACGGCAGCCCGATCTGGTGGACCGTGCGACCGTCGAAGCGCAGAGGCCCGATCCGGTCGGTGACGAGGACCCTGGCCTCGATGGCCCCCCGCGCCGTCACGATGGTCGCCCAGCCGCCATGCTCGAGAGAACGCTGCGCGGCCAGCTCGGGAGAGACCTCGCAGAACATCTCGGGCTGGAGCTCCGAGAGATATGGCAGCCAGCGGGACATCCCCCCGGCGGTGTGGTGCTCGGTGAGGCGGAACGTCGTGAGCACGTACGGGAAGACCCCGGCGCCCGGCGCGGAGGGGTCAGGGTGGTACCGGTTGTGGCGGTGCGAGTACACCTGGCGGACGGGGTTCCGTTGCTGCTTGTAGAGCAGGTTCGGGAACGGCGAGTCCTGCGGCTCGTAGTGGGTGGGCAGCGGTCCGTCGTTCAGCCCGGCTGGCGCGTAGAGCCATCCCTTGCCGTCGGCCTGCATGATGAAGGCGTCGTCACCCGCGAGGGCCGCAGCGGCGCGCGCTCCCACTGGTGGCACGTACGACGGGGACTTCGTCACCTCGAAGTCGGGCACGTCGTGGCCGACCCACTTGGCCTGCTCGGCGTCCCACCAGACGAGCGCCTTTCGCTCGCTCCAGGGCTTGCCCGCGCGGTCGGCAGAGGCGCGGTTGTAGAGGATGCGCCGGTTGGCGGGCCACGCCCATCCCCACTCCTTGGCGACCCAGTCCTGCTCGCTGCCGGGCTTGCGACGCGCAGTCTGGTTGACGCCGTCGGTGTAGCACCCGCAGTAGATCCAGCAGCCGCACGCCGTCGAGCCGTCGTCCTTCAATGTGGTGTAGGAGGACAGCGCGATGCCGCTGGCGTTCCATCCGTTCACCTCAGCGAGCACGGCTTCGGCGCTCGGCTCGGCGATGGCGCCCTCGGTCGGGTAGTCCCAGCGCAAGTCGAGGATCGGCCGGTCCATCTCCTCGGTCGATCCCGCCAGCTTCTCGCGGATGATGCGTCCAAGGTGGTAGTAGAAGTGCAGCTCACTGCGGGCCGCGCCGCCGGGCTCGACCGCCTGATGGTGCCACTGGAGCATCCGTTGGGTGTTCGTGAAGCTGCCGTTCTTCTCGGTGTGCGCCGCGGCGGGGAAGAAGAACACCTCGGTCGCGATGTCCTCGGTGCGCAGCTCCCCGGTGGCGATCTCCGGTCCGTCCTTCCACCAGGTGGCGCTCTCGATCGCCGAGAAGTCGCGAACGACGAGCCAGTCGAGGTTCGCCATGCCGAGCCGCTGCATCTTGGCGTTGGCCGAGCCCACCGCGGGGTTCTCTCCTACCACGAAGTAGCCCTTGCACTTTCCTTCGATCTGCGCGAGCACCGTCGGGTACGTGCTGTGGTCGCCGGTGAGGCGCGGGAGATAGTCGAAGCAGAAGTCGTTCTCGGGCCTCGCGTGGTCACCCCACCAGGCCTTGAGGAGGCTCACCGTGTACGAACGCATCTCGCCCCAGAATCCCTTGTCCGCTGCGGCGCCTTCCACGAAGGCGTCGAGGTTCTCGTCGCGGTGCGCGTGCGGCATCGGGATGTAGCCCGGGAGGAGGTTGTAGAGGGTGGGGATGTCCGTCGACCCCTGGATGCTCGCGTGCCCTCGCAGCGCAAGGATCCCGCCGCCCGGGCGCCCGACGTTGCCCAGGAGGAGCTGGAGGATGGCGGCAGTGCGGATGTACTGCACGCCGACGCTGTGCTGGGTCCAGCCGACGGCATACACGAAGGCGCTGGTGCGGTCGCGCCCGGAGCTGTCGCACAGGGTCTCGCACACCTTGATGAACTGCTCTTTGGGCACGCCGCAGATCTCTTCGACCACCTCGGGGGTGTAACGCGAGAAATGACGCTTGAGGATCTGGAACACGCAACGCGGATGCTGCATGGTCTCGTCGCGCTCGACCTGCTGGTCGACCGGCGCGCCGCCCGACCCGTAGGAGTGGGCGCGACCCGAGCGGTTGACCGCACGCCGGATGGCCGCCAGCTCGGCGTCCTCGCCGCCTGAGGCGCTGCCCGCACTGCCCGCTGCCTTGCCGCTTCGACCACCGTCTCGGTTCCGGACCTCTTCGTCACCGACCCGCTCGTCCCACTGCTGCTCTCGCTCGCCGGCAGAGGCAGGGACATGGTGTTCCTCGTACTCCCACGACGCGGGGTCGTAGCAGCGTTCCTCGGGCTCGAGGCCGGAGAAGACACCGTCGAGGTCCTCGGTGTCCTCGAAGCCTTCGCCCACGATCGTCGGTCCGTTCGTGTAGGCGACGACGTAGTCACGGAAGTAACGATCGTGCTCGATGACGTAGTTCACGATCCCGCCGAGGAACGCGATGTCGGTTCCTGCACGTAGCGGCACGTAGATGTCGGCGAGCGCGCTCGTCCGGGTGAAGCGCGGGTCGACGTGAACGAGCGTCGCGCCCCGTGCCTTGGCCTCCATCACCCACTGGAACCCGACGGGATGGCACTCGGCCATGTTCGAACCCCCGATGACGATGCAGTCTGCGTGCTGGAGGTCCTGCTGGAAGGTGGTGGCCCCTCCCCTACCGAACGAGGTCCCCAGACTGGGGACGGTGGAGGAGTGTCATATGCGGGCTTGGTTCTCGACTTGAACCACCCCGAGCGCCGTGTACAGCTTCTTCATGAGATAGTTCTCTTCGTTGTCGAGCGTCGCGCCGCCGAGGCTCGCGATCCCGAGCGTCCGACGCACCCGCTTGCCGTCTGTCTCCCATTCCCAGGTCCGGCGGCGCGTCTCGATGACCCGGTCGGCGACCATCTCCATGGCCGTCTCCAAGTCGAGGACCTCCCATTGCGTCGCGTGCGGGGCCCGGTAGAGCACTTCGTAGCGGCGTGAGGATCCGGTCGTCAGCTGCAAACTGGCAGATCCTTTCGGGCACAGGCGGCCGCGGCTCACCGGCGAGTCCGGATCGCCCTCGATCTGGACGACCTTCTCGTCCTTCACGTACACGTTCTGCCCGCAACCCACGGCGCAGTACGGGCAGATCGACTTGATCACCTTGTCGGCCTGCGCGGTTCGTGGGCGCAGCGTCATCGAACGGGAGGACTTGACGGCTGCGCCTCGACCCAGGCGGTCGTGGCGCAGCTGACGAAGTACCGGCCATTCGACTGGGTTCATTGCAGTCCTCCTCGCACGAAGTCGTGGCCCGCGGGCGATACGGGGTCGCACCGCCCGGTCGACGGTCGTCGGGCCACCTACCCGGTCGCGCGTCGCGCGCAAACGGCCGGCCGACCGAGTGCCGCCATCCATCGAGGAGCACGTCGGTGCGCGCCGCGGCGCTCAGATGTGGTGCACGACCCATGTGACGCCCTGGAAGGCGCGGTAGCCCAGATAGACCACCGAGGCGAAGATCATGAACTTGAAGTACCAGGGCACCGGCTTTCGCACCTCTTCGACGAGCACGGTGCCGCAGTCAGGGCACTCGCCTTCTTCGGTGAGCTGCTCGTCTTCGACGACCGCCTCGCACTCTTCGCACCACGGCATCGTGACGCTCCCTGCTCTTGCTCAGCGCCCGCCGACGCGCACGCGCAACTTGATCGGCGTGGGTCCCAGCTCGAAGCGTTCTCGCAGTCCTCGCTCGAGGTAGCGCAGGTAGGTCTGCGGCACCCTGCCGGTCGCGAAGAGAGTGAAGGTCGGCGGGTCGATGGCGCCCTGGACGCCATAGCGGATGCGGGCGCCGGGGGCCGGGTGTGCGGCCTGGATGTCACGCAGGGCACGGTTGAGCGCTCCGGTGGGGATCCGGTGGTGGTAGGCCTCGACAGCGGCGTGGAGCGCCGGCAGGATGCGGTGCGCGCCGCGCCCCGTCGACGCCGAGACCCGCAGGACCGGTGCCATGCCCAAGAAGGCGAGGCGCTCGGCGACCGAGGCGAGGACGTCCGCTCGGTCGTCGGTCGCCACCAGATCCCACTTGTTCAAGACGACGACGCTCGGGCTTCCTGCGGCCCCGATGCGCTCCGCGAGCCGCTGGTCCTGGTGCGTCGCACCTACCGTCGCGTCGATCACGAGAAGGGCGATGTCGGCACGGTCGAGCGCTTCGAGCGCGCGCAGCGTCGAGTACGACTCGACACCGCGCTCGGCTCGCGAGGGGCGCCGCATTCCCGCGGTGTCGACGAAGCACAGGGGTCCCTCACCCGTGGTGATCACCGTGTCGATGGCGTCGCGGGTGGTGCCGGGCATGTCGTGGACGACCGAGCGCTCCTCGCCGATCAATCGGTTGAAGAGCGTCGACTTGCCCACATTGGGTCGTCCGACGAGCGCCACCCGCGGGACGGCTGCTGCTGCGTCGTCACCGGCGACCACTTCGCGAACGAGGCGAGCACCATCGGACGCGCCCCCACGCGGGCCCCACCCGTCGGTGCCGTGGCCATCGCTGCGGACCCCGGCCGCCGTCGGCGCCGGGAGGCGACGAACCACCTCGTCGAGGAGATCACCCGTCCCGCGTCCGTGCAGGGCGCTCACCGGCCATGGGTCGCCCGCGCCCAGGGAGAGGAGCTCCCACGCGGCGGGCTCACGTCCGGCGTCGTCGACCTTGTTGGCGACGAGCAGCATGGGAGTGCCTGCACGGTGCACCGCGCGCACCGTGGCGCGGTCCTCCTCAGTGGCGCCCACCGTCACGTCGACCACGAGCAGGACGAGGTCGGCATCGGCGATCGCACGCTCGGCCTGCGCGCTCACCTTCGCATCGAGCGCGTCGCCACCGGCCAGCCAGCCACCCGTATCGACGATGGTGAACGGCACCCCGGCCCACTCGGCCTCGAGCTCCTTGCGGTCATGGGTCACGCCTGGCTGATGCTCGACGACCGCTGCCCGGCGCCCGACGATGCGGTTCACGAGCGACGACTTGCCCACGTTCGGACGTCCGGCCACGACGACGAGCGCGCCGGTGCGCGGTGCGGCGGTCATCGCGCACCGCCCAGCGCGAGACGCAACGAACGGCCGTCCGCCGGCACCACCTCGACGGGACGCGGAAGCTCTGAGAGGGTCATGCCGTCGAGGAAGCGATCGTCGGACAGGCAGGCGTCGGGCAGCAGGTAGCGATGGTCGTCGGGCTGCGTGGCGAGCGCCCGCGCCACGTCGACGCCGGCAAGGAGCCCCGTGACGCCGATGTTGCCGCCGAAGAAGTCGTTGTCGACCGGGAGGAGCCGGACACCGTCGAGACCTTCGAGGAGCGGGCCGAGCACCTTGGCGCCATACGCGCCCGTCAGGACCGCGACCTGGCGGCTGCCGGGGCCAGCCGGTGGCGTGCCAGCCGATGCCTCGGCGGTGGATGCGGGGGCCCGCTCGGCCCGGTACCCGGAGGCCGGTGCGCCCTCTACCCAGGCGAAGAAGCCCGCCTTCACGCCGCGCGCGGCGTCGTCGGCGCCTCGAAAGGCAGCCTCGAAAGCCCGGGCCATGCCGATCCCGTTCTCGTGCTGGGGAAAGCCGTCGTAGGTGTGCGCCTCGGGGAAGTCGAGGCCGGCGAGCAGGTAGTACTCGTCCGCCGCGTAGACGAGGCGCCGGCCGAGCTGGTGCTCGAAGATCTCCTGCCACCGGGCGACGGTCTCGCACACCGCGCGGGCCTCTGCGCCCGTGTGGGGACGCATGTCGTCCTCGTGGGAGTAGCGGGAGAGTCCGAGGGGAACCACGCCCGCGGTGGCAAGCTCGGGGAAGCGGTCCAAGATGCCCAGCATCGTGGTATCGAGGACCGCGCCGTCGTTCACCCCTGGGCAGACCACCACTTGGCCGTGGACCTCGATGCCTCCGTCGAGGAGCACCCGGAGCCAACGCAGGGACGTCGCGCCCTTCGGGTTCCGCAGCATCCGGGCGCGCACGATCGGATCGGTCGCGTGGATGGAGACGAAGAGCGGACCGAGGCGCTCTTCGAGGACCCGCTCGGCGTCGAGCTCGGTGAAGCGAGTGAGCGTCGTGAAATTGCCGTAGAGGAAGGAGAGGCGGTAGTCGTCGTCCTTCAAGTAGAGGCTCCGGCGCATGCCCTTGGGGAGCTGGTGGATGAAGCAGAACGCGCAGTGGTTGTCGCACGTGCGCACCCGGTCGAAGACCGCCGACTCCACCGCCACACCGAGCGGCTCGCCTGCTTGCTTGGCGACCGAGAGCCGCAGCTCGCGTCGGCGACCCGGTCGTCGGACGCGCAGGTCGATGGCCTCGTCGTCGACGAGCGCCTGGTACTCGATGACGTCGCGCGGCCGCTTCCCGTTGAGCGTGAGGAGCTCGTCGCCGGCGCGAAGGCCGGCGCGGTCGGCCGGCGACGCCTCGGTGACGGCCGTCACCTTGGGCGCCGACATGCTGCCAAGGCTAGCTGCCGGGCTGTGGATCCCGGTTGGCGGCCGGCTGCGGGCGGTTCGGTGTCGCCCGTTGTGCGGGAACGGCGCCGGGCGGGCTCCTGAGGGCGTGACCGGGCCGGTAACCTGGGGGACGTGCCCGTCGACCGAGTGGTGCTTGCCGAACCGCGAGGGTTCTGTGCCGGCGTGGAGAAGGCGATCAAGGCGCTCGACTGGATGGTCAAGGTCTTCGAGCCGCCCGTCTACTGCTACCACGAGATCGTCCACAACCAGCTGGTCGTCGAGCAGTTCCGTGCCAAGGGCGTCGTCTTCGTCGACGACGTGCACGAGGTCCCGCCGGGCTCCCCGCTGATGCTGAGCGCACATGGCACGGCGCCCGAGGTCGTAGAGGAGGCACGCCGGCGCGGCGGGGTCGTCGTCGACGCGGTGTGCCCCCTCGTCACCAAGGTCCACCACGAGGTGAAGGTTCGGGCCCGCAAGGGGTTCACGGTGCTCTACATCGGCCATTCCGGTCATGAGGAGGCCATCGGCACGATGGCGGTGGCACCCGATGCGGTCCGTCTGATCGAGCACGAAGAGGACTTGGACGCCCTTTCGGACCTCGAGAAGAGCGGGGCGCCGGTCGCGCTGCTGGCCCAGACGACCCTCAGCCACGACGAGTGGCGCGGCCTCATGGAGGAGGCGAAACGGCGCTTCACCGACCTATGGCTGCCTGGCCGAAGCGACCTGTGCTTCGCGACGACCAACCGTCAGGCCGCGTTGAAGGCGATCGCCTCCGAGGTCGACGCCATCGTGGTGATCGGCTCCGCGAACTCCTCGAACACCGTCGCGCTCGAGAAGGTTGCCAAGGCGTCGGGCTGCGAGACGGTCGTCCGGGTGAACCGTCCCACAGAGCTGCCTCGCGACCTGCACGGCACCGTGGGGGTCACCGCGGGCGCGTCGGCACCCGAGGCGCTGCTCGACGCGGTGATCGAGCACCTGGCGCCGCGCGAGGGCACCACGGTGGTGTCGGTGACGACCGAGGACGAGTACTTCCCTCCCCCGCCGGAGCTACGCGAGCTGCTGCGGGCCTTGTGCGGGGCGCTCACGGTGACCACGTGCGCGCCCGTCGACGCCGGGCGTGACCCGCTCGGCGAGGACCGCGGAACCTCCGCGGCAGACCTGCTGTCGGCCACGGCGCCGGCGGCGTGAGGAGGCGTTGCGCGTGCCAAGCGTGTCCGACGGCCGTCGATCGCGCCTGAGGGCGCTCCAGCAGCTTGCCATCGAGCTCGGTCGCCAGGACTTCGAGGCACGCTATCCCGATTTCGCCCTCACGCCCGTCGTCGCGCTGATCTGCGCCTACGAAGAGGAGGACAACCTCGGGCAGGTGCTGGCCGCGGTCCCGAGGTCGGCCTGCGGCTTCGAGGTGACGCCGCTCGTGGTCGTCGACGGCGGCGAGGACGCGACCGACCGCGTGGCCAAGGAGGGTGGGGCGGTCACCTTCGTCTTCCCGACCAATCTCGGTCACGGTGTCGCGCTGCGGGTGGGTTACGACCTGTGCATCTCCGGCGGGGCGCAGTACGTGGTCACCCTCGACGCCGACGGGCAGAACGACCCGGCGGAGATCGAGACGATGCTGCGACCCCTCGTCGACGGCGAGGCCGACTTCGTGGTCGCTTCACGGCGCCTCGGCGTCGACGAGACGGCAGACCACTACCGCCGGCTCGGGGTGGTGTGGTTCTCCTGGCTCATGAACCTTCTCATGGGCTCCCACCTCACGGACACCTCCAATGGCTACCGCGCCCTTCGAGTGAGCATGCTCGCCGACGTGCTGGGTCGCCTCGAGCAGGACCAGTACCAGACGGCCGAGCTGCTGATCACCGCGATGAGCCGGGGCTGGCGGGTCACCGAACGTCCGACGGTGTGGCACGAGCGTGCCTCTGGGCAGTCGAAGAAGGGCGGGAACCTCATCTACGGCTTGCGCTACGCGGCGGTGGTGGTGCGCACCTGGCGCCGGGAGCAGCTGGGGCGCTGAGCGCACCTGGGCGGACCTGCGCGCTCGAGGCGGCACCGCCCGAGCGCGTCGACGTGGTCGTCGTCGGCGCGGGGATCTCGGGGATCGGTGCGGCGTGCCACCTCCGGTCACGTCATCCGGTGCGCTCGTTCGTCGTCCTCGAGGCCCTCGAGACCTTCGGCGGCACGTGGTGGACGCACCGCTATCCCGGCGTGCGCTCCGACAGCGACCTGTTCACCTTCGGCTACGCCTTCAAGCCGTGGAAGGGCGCGCCCCTGGCCTCTGGCGAAGCGATCCGCGCGTACCTCGGCGAGGTGATCGCCGAGCACGGGCTCGACGTCGCGATCCGCTATCGCCACCGGGTCCAGTCCGCGTCCTGGTCGAGCGCGGACCGCCACTGGCGTCTCGTGGTACGCCGAGAGGACTCGGGCGAGCAGCTGGTGGTGATCGCTTCGTTCCTCTGGATGTGCCAGGGCTACTACCGCCACGCCGAGGGCTACACGCCCGAGTGGGAGGGCATGGCGCGCTTCGAGGGCCGGATCGTCCACCCTCAGCACTGGCCCGAGGACCTCGACTACACGGCCAAGCGCGTCGTGGTGATCGGATCGGGCGCGACCGCGGCGACGCTCGTGCCCGCCCTCGCCGCCGACGCGGCGCACGTCACGATGGTCCAGCGCTCCCCCACCTTCTACTATGCCCGCCCGAACGTGAACGAGCTCGCCGACACGTTGCGCGCGCTCGACATTCCCGACGAATGGACGCACGAGATCGTCCGCCGCAAGAGCATCGCGGATCTCGAGGCGGCCGCGCGGCTGTCGTTCGAGCGGCCCGAGGAGCTCCGCGAGCTCCTCGTCGAGGGGATCCGGCCCCTACTGCCCGACGGGTTCGACGTCGAGCGGCACTTCTCGCCTTCCTACCGCCCGTGGCAGCAGCGCATCGCGGTCGTGCCCGATGGGGATCTGTTCGCCGCGATCCGCGAAGGCAGGGCCTCGATCGTGACCGACAACATCGACCACTTCAGCGAGCGGGGCATCCGGCTCGCGTCCGGCGAGGAGCTCGAAGCCGACATCGTGGTGACTGCGACCGGCTTCGACCTCGCCCTCCTCGGCGACGTCGACCTCGTCGTCGACGGCGAGAAGGTGGACGTCGCCCGGTGTGTCACCTACCGGGGGATCATGTTCACCGGCGTCCCGAACCTCGCCTACGTGTTCGGTTACTTCCGCTTCAGCTGGACGCTGCGAGCGGATCTCGTGAGCGACTTCGTGTGCCGCTTGCTGCGCTCGATGGAGGAGCGGGGGGCGACGATGGTGGTGCCGGCGCTTCGGGACGCGGACGCGGGGATGCCGCTTGGCCCGTGGGTCGATCCCGAGGACTTCAATCCCGGCTACCTCGCCCGCTCCCTGCACCGCATGCCGAGGCAGGGCGATCGTGCCCCGTGGCGCCTCGAGCAGGACTACCTGGTCGAGCGCGACCTGCTCGCCGCCGCGGACTTCGCCGACGGCTGCCTCCGCTTCGACTAGCGACCTCGGCCCGTGTCAGCGATGCGTGCGCATCGCACGCCGCGCGCGTGCGTCGTCGTAGACACCTTGGATCGCCACGCGAAGCGCATCGGTGGCAGCGTGCACGGTGCTGCGCGGCACGCGGCCGGCCTCGCTCCGAGCAGGGGGAGCGAGCGGCTCTCCCGCGACGACGACGATGCGGATCGGCTTGGGGATCCGGCGCCCCTTGGGCATCGCGACGTCGGTACCTGCGATCCCCACCGGCACGACCGGCGCGCCGGTGCGTGCAGCGAGGAACGCTGCCCCTTCGTGAAGGGCGCCCACGATGGTGCCGTCCTTGCGCGTGCCTTCTGGGAACACGACGAGCACCTGGCCGCGCTCGAGCACCCGTTCGGCTCGGCGCATCGCCTCACGGTCTGCACCCTGGCGGTGGACCGGGAAGACACCGAGGGTGAGGAGGAGGCGTCCGAGGATCTGCGTCTTCCAAAGGTCGTCCTTGGCCATGAAGAAGAGCTTGCGGCGAGTGAGAAACGCGGTGAAGGCGAAGTCGGCGAAGGAGCGGTGCACCGGTGCGAGGATGACCGGACCCTCCGGGGCCACGTGGGCGCGCCCGACGACCACGGGACGGAACCACGTGCCCACGATCGCGACGAACACGGCGCGCGCGACGCGGTAGCCGACGGACCTGCGCGGGTCCGGTTCGAAGGGGGCGGTTGGGGCAGATGGGCGCGTGCTGCCCGGTGTGTCGGCAGCTGACCGCCTGGCGCCAGGCACTACGTCCACGACACGATCTCGTCGACCACGGCCTCGACGCTACGCCCGGTGGTGTCCACCAGGCGCGCATCGTCTGCCTTCATGAGCGGTGAGACCGTGCGGGTCGTGTCGATGTGGTCGCGACGCGCCAGGACCTCGGCGGCCTCGTCGTGGCGCCGGCGGGCGCGCTCTTCTGCCGAGGCGGTGAGGTACACCTTCACGTCGGCGTCGGGGAACACCACGGTGCCGATGTCGCGGCCCTCGACCACGCCACCGCCGTGCGCCGCCACCCACGCACGCTGGCGCTCGACCAGCGCGGCACGCACCGCAGGGATGGCCGCAACGAGCGAGACGACGCGGTTCACCGCCGGGCTGCGGATCTCGTGGGTCACCACGACGCCGTCCATGCGGACCACGTCCGGGCCGACCTCGATTGTCGCGGCACGGGCGATCGCGCTGACCGCGTCGGCGTCCGCGGGATCGACACCGCGCTCGAGGGCAGCCCAGGCGACCGCTCGGTACATGGCACCCGTGTCGAGGCGAGGGATACCGAGGCGCCGAGAGAGTGCGCGTGACACCGTCGACTTGCCCGAGCCGGCGGGCCCGTCGATCGCCAGGAGCTGGGTCCGGGGACTGACGCCCAGCGCTCGCAAGTCGTCGAGGAAGGTGGGGTAGCTGGTCGCGACGCACCCGAAGCCCTCGATGCGGCTCGTCTCGCGGGCGGCGAGCGCGGCCACGACCGCGGCCATCGCGAGCCGGTGGTCCCCTCCGCTCTGCGCGACGAACGCGTCGAGGGGCGCCCCGGGTGCCCCGCCTTCCCCACCGCCCGTGCCCCCACCGCCCGTGCCCCCACCGCCCGTGCCCCCACCGCCCGTGCCCCCACCGCCCGTGCCCCCACCGCCCGTGCCGTGGATCACGAGGTCGTCGCCGTGGGCCTCCGCACGTGCCCCGGTCGACGCCACCAGGCGGAGGACTGCTGCGAATCGGTCGCTCTCCTTCACCCGCAGCTCCCCTACGCCCCGGAAGGAGGTCGTTCCCTCGGCGCACGCCGCGGCGACCGCGAGGATCGGCACCTCGTCGAGGGAAGGGATCTCCGCGGCGTCCACCACGGTGCCATGCAGCGGCCCGTATCGGGCGGTGATGTCCGCGCGTTGGTCGGCTCGGGACGAGATGGTGACGCGCCCGCCCATGCGCGAGAGCACCCGGAGGAAGCCGACGCGCGCAGGCCCTGCGTAGACGTCTCGCACCGTGACCTCACTCCCCGGCACGATGCAGGCACCCACGAGCCAGAAGGCAGCCTGCGACGGGTCGCCGGGAACGGTGAGGTCGAGTGGGGCGAGCGACGACGCGCGCACCGCCACCGTGCGACCGGCGCCCTCGTCGGTCACGGTGAGCGCCGCACCGGCGAGGGCGAGCAGCTCTTCGGTGTGGCCGCGGGTGCGCACCGGTTCGTAGACGACGGTCTCCCCGTCCGCCCACAGCCCTGCCAGCAGCACGGCGGACTTCACCTGTGCGCTGGCGACGGGCGGCGTCCAGGTGATGGCACGGAGCGGGCCACCGCTGACCGAGATCGGCGGCAGGCAACGCGTGGTGCGTCCGGCGACCGCGGCCCCCATCGCGGCGAGCGGCTCGGCGACACGGTCCATGGGGCGTGCCGAGAGAGACTCGTCGCCGGTGAGCACGGTCGTGCCGGGGAGGCCCGCCACGAGGCCGGCCAGCAGACGCATGCTCGTGCCCGAGTTCCCGCAGTCGATGAGCCCCAGCGCGGCGTGCAGTCGGGCACGCCCGCCGTGGACGAGCGTGACGCCACCCGCCCCCTCGGGCTCGTCCACCGCGGCGCCGAGCTGGCGGACGGCCGCGAGCGTCCGGCGCACGTCGTGTCCGAGGGAGAGCCCGCGCACGACGGAGGTCCCTTCGCACACGGCGCCGATGATGAGGGCGCGGTGTGAGATCGACTTGTCCCCCGGGACGCGCAGCTCGCCAATGAGGGCCGCTCCCGCCTCGATGCGCACCGTGGCGGGGAGCACCGCGTCGTCCCTCGCTGTAGAGGCGAGGACCGGCTCGATGGGATCTTCGCTCACACCAGCGCCTGGGTCGCTCACGGCAGGACCTGGGTGGTCGACCGGTAGCCACGCGCGCCGATGGCGTCGTGCAGCACCGCCGCGTCCGCCTCGTCGACCACGAGGACGAGCACGCCGCGGGACCCTTCGGCGGAGTGGGCGATCTCGATGTCGTAGATGTTGACCCCGAGCAGGCCGGCGACGCTCGTGATCTCCGCGAGGACACCCTCGCGGTCCGCCACGGGCACCCGGAGCTCGGCGAGGTGCTCGGGCCGTGCACCACGTGCGGGGAGATGGCGACGTGCCGTGCTCGCCCTGCCGAGGACGTCGAGCAGGCCCGCGCGGTCCGTCTTGGCCACCTGGTCACGAATCGCGCCGAGGTCCGCGATCACCTGGTCGAGGGTGTGCACGATCGCTGTCGCGTTGTCCGCGCACACGTCGGGCCAGATGCCTGGATGGCCTGCAGCCACGCGGGTCATGTCGCGGAACCCACCCGCGGCCAGGCGCAGGAGGACCGCGTCGTGGACGGCGCCTTGGGCAGCCGCGTTCATGAGGGTCGCGGCGACGAGGTGCGGCACGTGCGAGACGATGGCGACGAGGCGGTCGTGGTCCTCGGGCGACAGCGCGACGACGTCGGCACCGAGAGACGTGAGCACGTCGCGGACGAGCGAGAAGGCGGCGAGGTCGGTCCCGGGCGTGGGCGTGAGGACCCAGACCGCCCCCGTGAACAAGTCGGCGTCGGCGCCGTCGAGACCGATTTGCTCCGAGCCTGCCATGGGGTGGCCGCCGACGAAGCGCGGATCGTCGAGCGCCGCGACGACCTGGGTCTTCACGCCGCTCACGTCGGTGACCACGAAGCCCGCCGGGCGCCGGGGATCCTTCAAGAGGGTGCGGGCGATGCCGGCGACCGCCGCGGCCGGGGTGGCCACGAACGCGATCATCGCCTGGTCGTCGTCACCTGCCTGGTCGATCGCGCCGTGGTCGAGGGCAGCGCGGGTGCGCACGGGGTCGTCGTCCCATCCCGTGACGTGCCAGCCTCGGGCGCGCAGCGCGAGCCCGATCGAGCCACCGATCAGCCCGATGCCGACGACGAGGGCGCGCTTGGTGCCGCCGGCCGTCGCGCGGTGCTCGCGTACGGTCGCAGGCATGGCCGGGCATCCTACCGGCCGGCGCCGTGTCCCCCGTGCGACTGTGGCGCGGCGGCACCGTAGAGGGCACGGACCTCGCCGGGCTCGAGGTGCCGCCAGCGGCCCGGGCGAAGCATGGCGTCGCCGACAGGTCCGATGCGGGTGCGTACGAGGCGGCGCACTGGATGGCCGACCGCCTCGCACATGCGCCGCACCTGGCGGTTGCGCCCTTCGTGGATCACGATGCGCAAGAGCCCCGGCGAGACCTGCCCGACGGTCGCCGGCCCAGTCATGCCGTCGTCCAGCGCCACCCCTTCACGCAAGCGGCGCAGCGTCCCAGCAGACGGCGTCCCCTCGACCTCTGCGAGGTACTCCTTGGCGACGCTGTGCGAGGGATGCGCGAGCCGCTGTGCCAAGTCGCCGTCGTTCGTGAGCACGAGGAGCCCTTCGGTGTCGTAGTCGAGGCGCCCGACTGGGAAGACCCGGGGAATCGAGGGCACGAGCTCGACCACCGTGGGCCGCCCCTCGGGGTCCGAGGCGGTGGTCACCACGCCCCGCGGTTTGTTCAACAGGTAGTAGACGAGGTCCGGCGCGACGGGGACGGGCACGCCGTCGACGGTCACCGAATCGGCTCGGGGGTCCACGCGCTGGCCGAGGATCGCCGGTGCGCCGTTCACGCTGACCCGGCCCCGTGCGATCAGCTCGTCGCAGGTCCTGCGGCTCCCGATGCCGGCCCGTGCGAGGACCTTCTGGAGGCGCTCTCCTTCGGGCTCAGGAGCTCGCGGCATCGGCGCCGCCGGGATGGCGGAGCCCCTCTTCGAGCTCGCCGGCCACCTCAGCTCCGGGGAGGAAGTCCTCGACGGGGGGGAGCTGGGAGACGGCGTCGAGACCGAGGCGTTCCAAGAAGAGGTCGGTGGTGCCGTAGAGGATGGGCTGGCCGGGGCCTTCCGCGCGCCCAACGGCTGCGATATAGCCGCGCTGCTCTAGGAGGCGAACCACGCCGTCCGCGTTCACCCCGCGCAGCGCGGCGATCTGGGCGCGTGACACGGGCTGGCGGTAGGCGATGATCGCAAGCGTCTCGAGGGCCGCGGTCGAGAGGCGGTGCGAGACGTCGCGGTTGGCGAAGCGCTCGACATAGGCCGCGAGGTCGGGGTCCGTCTGGTAGCGGTAGCCGCCGGCAACGCGCGCGAGCACGAAGCCCCGTTCGGTGTCTCGGTAGAGGGCGGCGAGCGTCTCGCAGATCACCTCCACCCGCTCCACGGGCTCCTCGAACAGCTCTGCGAGGATCCCCGGGGGGACCGGTTCGACGGCGACCATCACGACCGCCTCGATGGCGCGTGCCAGCTCCTCGTCGGTCATGTGCGCTGCATCCTCATCCGTCGTAGTCGTCGGCGCCTACGAGCGCCTCGGGCAGCGGGTGGTCCTCCGCGATCCACTCCACCTCGAGGTCGCCGAAGCGCTCGGCCTGTCCGAGCGTTACCTTGCCGAGCTTGCACAGCTCGAGGACGGCGAGGAAATGAACGATGACGTCGATCCTCGCGGTGAGCCCCGTGGTCAGCGCACGAAAGGAGACCCGTCCACGCCGCGCGAGCACGCCGACGAGCGACTGGATGGTCTCGGACACCGTCACGGTGTCGACCGTGACGTGGGAAAGGTCCACCCTCGGCTGGGGACGCTCGGCCGTTGCCCGCAGGTAGGCGTCCGCGAGCATGGCGGGGGTCACGCCGGCAAGGAGGTCGGGTGCATGGACGACGAAGCCGTCATCGAGGCCGACCTCACGCGGCACCGAGCGCGCCGCCTGCTCGCAGAGCGCCACGAAGACATCCGCGGTCGCGGCGTACGCCCGGCACTCGAGCATGCGGGAAAGCAGCAGATCGCGCTCCTCCCAGCCGGAGAGCTCCTCGTCGTCCTCCACTTCCTCGGGGCCCGGCAACAGGCGCTGGGACTTGATCTCCGCCAGGATCGACGCCATGAGCAGGAACTGCGAGCGCGTGCCGAGCGCCAGGGTCTCGGGGTGCTCGTGGCAGATGGTCACGAACTGGTCGACGACTTGGGCGAGCGGCACGTGGAAGATGTCCACCTCGTGGACGTTGACCAGGTGGACGAGCAGGTCCACGGGCCCTTCGAACACCGGAGTGGCGACGACGTGCGGCCGCTCGTCGGCACTCGCGTGCGGGTGCCCCTGCGCGCTCGCACGCGGGATCGCGAGAGCGACGTCGGTCATGGATTGACCATATCGGCTCATCTCGGCGAAGCGGTGTACCCTCCCCCGCTCGTGTCGCCTCGGAGGCGCCGCGCTCGCTGGCGCGCCGGGTCCGAGCGGATGGCGCAGCCCGCCTACCATGGCAAGCCATGTACCGCGTCTTCTCGGGTGTGAAGCCCTCCGGCGACTTCCACCTCGGCAACTACGTGGGTGCGTTCCGCCAGTGGGTCGCCGACCAGCGCGAGCACGACGCGATCTACTGCGTGGTCGACCTGCACGCGCTCACCGAGGAGATCGACCCGGCCTACCTGCGCGAGAAGACGTACGAGGCCGCGGTGAACCTCTTGTCGGTGGGGCTGGACCCCGAGATCTGCACGATCTTCGCCCAGAGCCACGTCCCCGAGCACCCGAGGCTCACCTGGCTGCTCGAGTGCACCGCCACCATGGGTGAGCTGCGCCGGATGACCCAGTTCAAGGCCAAGGGGTACGGGCAGGAGACCGTGCGCGTGGGGCTGTTCACCTACCCGGTGCTCATGGCTGCCGACATCCTCCTCTACGAGGCCGACCGGGTACCCGTCGGGGACGACCAGCGCCAGCACTTGGAGCTCGCTCGAGAGCTCGCCCAGCGGTTCAACAGTCGATACGGCCAGACCTTTACGGTCCCCCAGGCGGCGGTCCCCACGGTGGGCGCGCGGGTCATGGACCTCCAGCATCCCGAGCGCAAGATGTCCAAGAGCGTCGATTCGCCGCTCGGCACGATCTACGTCGCCGACGAGCCAGCTGAGATCGAGCGCAAGGTGAAGAAGGCGGTCACCGACACCGACGGCGAGATGCGCTACGCCCCCGAGGAGAAGCAGGGGCTCGCGAACCTGCTCGAGCTGATGGCGGTCGCGACCGGGGAGACGCCCGACGAGGTGGCGGCCAGGTACACCCGCTACGGCGACTTGAAGCAGGAGCTGGCGGCCGCGCTGGTCGAGCTGTTGCGTCCGATGCGCGAACGGCGTGCCGAGCTCGTGAAGGACCCCGCCACCGTGCACCAGGTGCTGCGTGCGGGAGCAGCCCGCGCGCACGAGATCGCGGCAGCGACCTACGAGCGGGCCGCCGCGGCCGTCGGGCTTCTCGGGCTCGGCTGCTGACGGCGCTGCGCCGTGGCTCCTGGGCGACTGGGCGGCGATTCGCCGCGCCGCGGCCTGCTCACGCGGCGCGTACGAGGTGCAGCCACCATGTCGTGAGGTGCTCGAAGACCGTGGCGAGCGGGTAGACGTTCGCGAACGACAGCAGCATGAACACGCCGAGGATGACGAGCAGGCCGTAGGGGCGCAGACGCAGGTAGCCGGGCCACCACCGTGCAGGCAGCAGGCGCTCCACGAGCGCCGATCCGTCGAGCGGCGGGACCGGGATCATGTTGAAGACGGCGACCCACAAGTTTATGACGCCTGCGTACAGCACGATGCGCATGGGCAGCGTTGTCTGGACATAGGGGTGTCCCATCACGAACACCAGGTAGAAGACGAGCCCCAGGACCGCCGAGAGCACGATGTTCGTGAGCGGGCCGGCGAGCGACACGAGCAGGCCGTGGTTGCGCGGGCTGCGAAGCTTTCGCACGTCGACCGGCACGGGCTTCGCCCAGCCGAAGAAGCCCCACCCGGCGATCACCGTGATCGCCGGGACGATGATCGTTCCCCATACTGTGACGTGGGGCAGCGGGTTCAAGGTGAGCCGGCCGGCGCGCTTGGCCGTGTCGTCGCCGAAAGCGAGCGCGACCACGCCGTGGGCGATCTCGTGGAGGATCACCGAGGGGATCAGGACGCAGAAGATGATGACCTCTGTCGAGGTGATGCGGTGCGCTCGGAGCAAGATCACCACCAGGGCCACGACGACGATGAGCCAGACGAGGGAGCGCTGATGGGATGGCTGGCGCGCCGGCCGGCGACCACCCCCCGAGGGCACTTGGGATCCGTACGGCGAGCGCCACGCGTGCTGGCGCGGCGGTGTCACGGGCCCCTGGGGCGGATAGCCCGGCGGCGGGTAGCTCGGCGGCGGGTAGCCCTGTGGCGGGTAGCCCCGGGCATCTCCGGGCGGCGGGTAGCCCTGTGGCGGGTAGCCCTGTGGCGGCCCATGTGGCGGCGGGATGGGCCGCGAGGGGTGGCCGGCTGTGGAGTCCGGCGGCTCCGCGGCGCTCACGGGGTCACTGCTGGTTGACGCAGGCGATGCACCGCCGGGCTGCCGGCTTGGCCTCGAGGCGGGCCGGCGCGATGGGTTTGCCGCAGCGCTCGCAGCTCCCGTAGGTGCCTTCCTCGAGGCGCGTGATGGCCGCCTCGACCTCCCCGAGGGCGTCGCGCAGCTTTCCCGCCAGTGCCTCCGCTTCGCCCCGCTCGGCGGTGACCTGGCTCGTATCGGCGAAGTTCGAGTCGTAGTTCAGCCCGCCGGCCTCGCCGAAGCCCAGCTCTGCGAGCTGGGCGCGCAGGTCGGCCTGCTCCGCTTCCAAGAGGGCGCGGAAGTCGACAGACGTTTCGGGGGACACGTCGCTCGACATGGAAGAGAGCCTAGACGTCTCCGGGCGCCGGGGGACCCCGCCTGCTGCCACCGGTGTCACGGCGGCAGCTGGACTGCGATGCTGGATCGCCCGGCTCGGCGCGCCATGTTCCGTGGCGGAAGTCAGGCGCGGGGTCGGGCTCGCGGGTGCGCCGCCTCGTAGGCAGCCCGCAGGTGCTCATTGGTCACTTTGGTGTAGAGCTGGGTCGTCGTGACCGAGGCGTGACCCAGAAGCTCTTGGACCACACGGACGTCGGCGCCGTGGGCGAGCATGTGCGTCGCGCACGAATGTCGCAACGTGTGGGGTCCGATCGGCTTGCCCAGCGCGCCTGCCCGTGCCTGGACGACTGCGAAGGCGCCCTGGCGGCTGAGGCGTCCGCCCCGGGCGTTCAGGAAGACCGCCTCCGCGTCGCCGCGACGGCGCCAGCGCTCCGGCGTGAGCTGGTCGCGCCCTTGGGGCTCGAGCCAGCGGGCGAGCGCTCGCCCCGCGTGGGCGCCCAGGGGGACGAGACGCTCCTTGGAGCCCTTGCCGTAGAGTCGGACGAGCCCGTCGCCACCGGCGAGGTCCGTGAGGTTCAGCCCGACCGCTTCGGACACGCGGGCGCCCGTGCCGTAGAGCAGCTCGAGCAGCGCCCGGTCGCGCCGCGAGATCGGGTCGTCACCCGAGACGGACTCCAAGATGCCCGTGACCTCCGCCTCGCCGATGGCCTTGGGGAGGCGGACCGGCAACCGGCCGGCCTCGATGTCGGTGGTCGGGTCGTGCGCTGCGAGCCCTTCGTCGACGAGGAAGCGGTGCAAGCCGCGCAGCGACGAGAGCGCCCGTGCCACCGAGGCGGGGCTCTGCGCAGCGCGGCGCAGTCCAGCCACGTATCGCTCGACGTCGGTGGCCGTGGCGGTGACCGGGGTCCGGCCGAGCTCGTCGAGTGCCGTCTCGTAGCGCATGAGGTCGCGACGGTAGGCAGCCAAGGTGTTCGCCGCGCGTCCGCGCTCGACCGTGAGCCAGGACAGGTACTCCTCGACCGGCGACGTGAGCACGTGCGCACCGCCGCGCTCGGTCATGGCACCGGTGGCGTCCACTTGGATCGTGCGAGCAGGAGGCCGACGATCGTCGTCGCGTCCAAGAGGCGACCGGTCGCGACGAGGGCCTCGACGTGGGAGAGCGACACGCGTTCGACCGTCAGCCAGCGCTCCTCGATGCCGGCCGGCGACTTCTGGCACTCATCGAGGCCGGTGGCGAGGAACAGGCGCGTGCGCTGGTCGGTGTAGCCAGGTGAGTTGAAGATGGTGCCGAGCGGCTCGATGTGGCGTGCGACCAGCCCAGCTTCTTCGGCGAGCTCCCGGCGTGCCGTGTCGACGGCGTCCTCCCCTGCGTTGTCGCACGTTCCCGCCGGCGCCTCGAGAACCGCCGTACCGACCGCCACACGGTGCTGGCGCACGAGGGTGACGGTGCCGTCGTCGTGGAGGGCCACCACCGATACCGCGCCGGGATGGCGCACGACCTCGCGTGCGAAGTGCTCCCCGTCGGGGTCCGTCACCTCGACCCTGCGCACCGAGAAGACGTGGCCGTCGAAGATCGGCTCTTCGTCCAGCATCGCGAAGTCGCTCTTGTCCGGCCCGGGCGCACGGCCTGTCTCGCCGGGCGCACGGCCTGTCTCGCCCGGCGCGCGGCCTGTCTCGCCCGGCGCGGTCATCGGCTCAGGCGACGGGGTCGAGGTCGCCGATGTCGAGCAGGCGGGGTTCCCGGCCGTCGGCGCGCTCGAGCGCGGCGGC